>CAYGXD010000001.1:0-51409 GCA_964353705.1 uncultured Eubacteriales bacterium
AAACCGTGCCCGCTCAGTCGTCCACGGACTTCCTCATCCACACCCTTCGCCTTGGAATCGCAAAGAAAGATTATGTCTTTTGACAGACAAATTGGCAAGAGTCACCTGGTAATTTTAGAACCTTGTGTTATAATACGCGCCCCATGAAAGTCGCCATATTCGCTTCCGAAGTCGTCCCTTTTGCCAAGACGGGCGGGCTGGCTGATGTCGCCGGTGCCCTTCCGAAATTCCTCAGCCCGCTCGGCCTCGAGGTCACCGTGTTACTTCCTCTCTACCGCGAGACGAAAAAGAAGAGCCTTCCGCTCCGCCGCAAGGTCGAGAACCTCGAGATAGACTGGAATGGGGAAAAATCGCCTTTTTCTGTTTGGGAATCGAGGGAGGGAACGCTCGGGTTCCTGCTGATCGAGAAGGACGAGTATTTCGACCGCGATTTTCTATATGGAACCCCGCAAGGTGACTATCCCGATAACGGGGAACGCTTTGCATTTTTCTCCAAGGCCGCCCTGGAAACGCTCAGATATCTGGGTTTTCGTCCCGATGTGATTCACGCCCATGACTGGCAGGCGGCCATCGCCCTGGCCATGCTCAAGTTCGTCTACGGCCAGGACCCTTTCTTCGGCTACACCAGGTCCCTTTTCACGATCCATAATCTCGCCTACCAGGGATTGTTCGACAAAGACGTACTCGGCCGGATCGGCCTGCCGGACAGGCTCTACAACATGGAAGACCTGGAGTTCTACGGCAAAGTCAACTACCTCAAGGGAGGGATCCTCTATTCCACGGCCGTCAGTACCGTCAGCAAGCGCTACAGCCAGGAAATCCAGACGCCCGAGTTCGGATACCGTCTGGACGGACTGCTGCGGAAACGGCGAGATCATCTCTTCGGCATCCTGAACGGAGTCGACTACTCCGATTGGAACCCGGCTACCGACAAGTTTATCCTCCGCCCGTTCGACCCGACTTACCTGGATGGGAAAAAAGAGTGCAGGAAGGACCTGCTCCGGGCGTTCGGCCTGGATGAGGTGAAAGAAGAGACTCCCGTGATCGGGATGGTCTCCCGGCTGGCCGGCCAGAAAGGATTCGACATTCTTTGTGAGTCCCTGGAGGGCATCTTCAAGACGGGAGCCGTCCTCGTCATCTTGGGTACGGGAGAAGAGGTGTTCCATAAGGCCTTGAGTGCCGCCCGGGAGAAGTTCCCCGGCTCGCTGGGGCTGAAGATAGCGTATAATGAATCCCTTTCTCATAAGATCTATGCGGGAAGTGACCTGTTCCTCATTCCCTCCCGGTATGAACCATGCGGCCTGACTCAAATGTACAGCCTCCGCTACGGCACGATTCCTGTGGTGAGGGCTACCGGCGGCCTGGACGACACTATCCAAGAATATGATCCCGAGCAGGGGACCGGAAACGGTTTCAAGTTCGAGGAGTACTCGTCGGACGCCTTGCTCCACACTCTGCAGATGGCGGTAAGCGCTTATCGACGAAAAAAGCGCTGGCGACAGCTCATCCAGAAGGCCATGGCCTGTGATTTCTCTTGGGAGATATCGGCCCGCGAATACCTGCGCCTTTATCAAAGAATTTCCGGGTTCTGAAGGAGGAAGATAATGAGGAGGAGATCCCGCTTTTCGCCGGATTTGCCCGGCCGCCTCGACCGGCGCGATTTCTTGAAGATCGGAGGAGCTACGGGCCTCGGCCTCTGGCTGGGGAACCGCTCCTTGAGCGCTCTGGCTCAACAATCCTCCGCTCCGCCTCCAAGGCCAAAAACGAACATCGAGGACGCCCTTCGGGTGCCCAGGACCAAAGGTTCTTTGCCCGGGTTCTTCCCGGGCCGAGTGGTCGAAGTCCAGGATGCCGCCGCCGTTCAGGACGACAAGCCCGTCTCCCGTGTCGTCTACCGCATGGTCGAAAAAGGCCTCGGCGGCTTGACCAAAAAGAGCGGAAAGGACAGCTGCGGCCTGTTCTTCAGCCGGGATGATGTCGTTGGAATCAAGGTCAATCCCGTCGGGCCGGGGACGATCAGCACCCATCTCGACGTCGTCGATGCCCTCATCGACTGGCTCGTCGCGGGCGGGCTCAACCGCAAGAATATCATCATCTGGGACCGGTTCGACTATATGCTCAGGGACGCGGGGTTCACCCCGGAGAGGTACCCGGGAGTGGGAATAGAAGGCCTGCAGACCATGGATGAGGCGGCCGCCATGGGGAAAACCCAGGACAACAGCCACTGGCTGAAACCCGACGGGACCCATGTCAGCGCCGGCAATTTCGACCGGGAGGCCTATTACTGGGCGGATGTCGAGGCCCCCAAGGACAACGCCTACCTCAACCAGCATGTTTTTAACGGAAAAAATTCCTATTTCGGCAGCCTGCTGACAAAACGGCTGACCAAGATCATCAACGTCCCGGTCTTCAAGAACACGGGCAACGGGATCTCGATGGCGACCAAAAACCTCGGATACGGGGCGGTCTGCAACACCAACCGGCTCCACGGACCCCTGTTCTTTGATGTCAACACGGAAGTCATGGCCTTTCCCGCCATCCGCGACAAGCTCGTCCTGAATGTCACCGACGCGCTCCGCGGCCAGTATGACGGCGGCCCGGAGTACGAGGCCAAATTTGCTTACTGGCTCAACACGCTTTATTTTTCCACCGACCCCTTCGCCCTGGATATGGTTTGCCATCAGGCCATCGTGGCCAAGCGCAAGAGCATGGGCGTTAAGGTCAATGAACATCCCAAGTTTACGGAGTATCTTCGTTATGCCGAGCGGCTCGGGCTGGGCGTCGTCAGCCCGGATAGGATCCAACTTATCCGGACCTGAAACCTCACTCCCGATAAAGGACTGAGAAATGGAAACGGTCGTCATTCTCAGCTTCCTCGTCCGCTCTCTCTTTGTGCTCCCGGCTTCCCAGGCGATCGTCCTCCCGGAGATATCCATCTCGGGCTGGGCCAAGGCTGGGCCGCCTTCTGAATTCCGGGGAGGGGATCTATTCAATTACATCGACGGGGGGGCTGAGATCTTCTTGGAGTTCGGGTTTGACCGCTTGCTTGTCCAGGGCTATAAAAAGGGGAATTCCGAGATCGTGCTGGAGCTCTTCGAGATGGAGAGTCCGGAGTCAGCCTTGGGTATTTACCTCATGAAATGCGGAGTCGAAACTCCGGTTGAGGGAGTCCCCGCCCGGAATTCGGGAGACAAGACCCAGTTCACGATAGTCAAGGGCCCGGCTTTCATCCATATCAACAACCTGGACGCGGGCGCTTCGCTTCTCCCGGCGATGGTCGAGCTCGCCCGAAGCGTGCTGGAGACTATCCCTCAGGGTCGGCCTGTAACGCTCCTGGAGGGGCTTCCGTCCGAAGGCCGGATCACCGGCTCCGAGCGCTTGATCCGGGGCCCCTATGCTCTCCAGTCCATCTTCACCTTGGGAGAGGGCGACATCCTCGGGCTCGAGGGGAAGGTCTTCGCCTTGGCCGCCGACTACCGCGACCAGGAGGGCGAGCCTTCCAGCCGGATTTTTGTCGTCTACCGGGACGAAGCCCGGGCCGTCGAAGCTTTCCGGAAACTCGTGGCCTGCCTCGACCCCTACCTGAAGGTCGTCAAAGAGCGGGACCGGGAGCTTGTTTTCACGGATTATCGGGGCAAGTTCGGAACGGTGGAGAGAAAAGGCGGGCTCCTCGAAATCAGGCTCAACCTGGCCGTTCGGCCTTCTTAGTGTCCCCTATCGGAAATTTCTTGCCAAAAGTCCTCTGCCTGGACGCGATACCACGTGGCATGCATCATAGCATCCTCGACAATGAGAAAATTCCGGGAGCTCAAGCGTTATCTTTAATGGAGGGCGAGGTGTGTTCAATTTCGGATTAGAGGATCGCCGGCATCATCGTTTTTATCGAGAAAAACCCCGATGAGTATATTACCTCCAAAAAAGCCGCCCGGATGGCCCATCTCAGCTACAGCCATTTTGCTGCCTTGTTCTTAGAAGAAACAGGGAAGCGATTTGGGGAGTACCTAAGGGAGAAGAGGATCGCGAAAGCCCAATTTCTTCTCAGAAATCCCGGCCTGGGAATAAAAGAAGTATGTTTTTTGACGGGTTTCCGGCACCTAACCGGTTTTTATCGCGATTTTAAAAATATTGCCGGCGAGACACGCGGGCAATTCAGAAAAAGCCGAAATCGTAGTTTTTGATAATAAAACCAGAGAAAATGATAATAAAAAACCCTTGACAGATATCCATTCCAGTTTTATCTAAGGAGTTGGGAATAAAGAGGTTTCTTAGAGTGTAGGAGGTTTGATGATGAAAACAAGGTCTTCAGTCTTCGGATTAGCAGCTTTAAGCTTGGCTTTTATCATGTGCCCCGGCTTGGGGCTCAGCTTCCAACAGGAAATAACCCTTCGGCAAATAACTGACGAAGCCGACTTGATCGTCGTAGGAAGAGTGACCGATGTCGAGGCGAGATGGAACGACCCCGCATTAAAAACGATGATCTACACCTATACAACCCTTTCCGTTGAAGAAGAAATCAAAGGATCCTCGCCCGAAAAAGAAATCACGATAAAAGTTCCGGGGGGTGTAGTTGATGGAATCGCGGGCATAATGCATGGATTGGCGCACTTTCACACAGGGGAAAGGGTGGTCGTTTTCCTCCTTCGTGATCTTCATTCCTCTCTTTTTTTCGTAGTCGAAGGCGCAGCCGGCAAATATAGCATTGGGATTGATAACAATGTAGAATTCATTGGGAAGTCCTTATCCGTATTCCTTGATGAAATTAGGCAATACATTTCCAACTGAGCCTGAAGCCTTTAAAGGGGGCGGAGATGTCAAGATTCAAAAGATCGTTTTTTATTTTTGGGTTGATCACGATTATGCTGATCTTCCCCGGGGTGCTGCGTAATTATAACCTTACGTATCTTAATTGGACTTGGCTGCCGAGCCCCATAACAAGCCAGGCCATACGTTGCTTTAGCAATACAGACGATTGCCCGCAAGAGCTAGCGGCGGTTCAGAGTGCGGCGGCAACCTGGAATGGTAGTGGAGTAGCTTTTTCCTTCCCCCAGATCCAAGAGGGCCCGCCCCCTCCCCATGGGGGTTTTAGTGGAATTATTCGCGACATCAAAAATCAGATAGGATGGTTATCGCAATGGCCTAGGGAGTATCCGCATAAATGGGCCGCCGCTACGATGGCTTGGATTAATGTAAATGCCGATCCAAGCAGAATACTCGAGGTAGACACTGCGTTCAATGATGAATGGAAGACGTGGTCTACTGAATCGACGCCCCCCTATGGGGCATTTAACGTTCAAAGTGTCATGCTCCACGAGTTCGGGCACTGGCTTCAACTTTGGCACTCGGCCGCGATAACGCAAGGCCAGACGCCGATAGTCATGCAGCCGACTATTCTCCCAGCCGGCGTGGGCGAAAGCGGGCTCAGAAGAAATCTCTCTCCGGACGATATTGACGTGCCAAAGCTATCTACAACTTCATAGGATGGGCCGGAGCACGTATCACTTACAATGCCGGTTGGTCAGTAGAGCCGGCTATCGCGGTCACCCATGACGACTTTAGCTCGCGTAATGATATCGCCGAAGAAAATAATGTCCATCTGGTTTGGTCCGATAATAGCGCTGGAAAATATAGGATATGCTATAGGCGGCACATTCTAGGAGGGAACAACACCGTGCCGTGGCAACCCGTAATTGGGTTGAACTGGCCCAGTGGCGATTCGGGCTCCCACGTGCCAGATATTGCGGCTGCCACCATAGCTAGCATTATTTATGTCCATGTCGTTTGGTGCGACGACTCGCCTGGAAACAATGAAATATACTATGCCCGAAGCACAAACGGTGGAAGCACGTTTTCTTCGCCGGTCAGGCTGACGCAAAATCAAGGTGACTCGATTTCTCCGGCGATCGCAGTAGATAATATGGAAAGGGTCTATGTAGTATGGATGGACAATAATCCTGGGATTCTCTTTGAAAACCCTGACAATTATGAGATTTATTTCAGAATGAGCACCGATAATGGAGCTACGTGGCCGACTGCGTCTGAAATGCTGACCGATCATTCAGACCTTTCTGGGCTCACGGCCTTTTCTGGCTATCCGGACATAGCGGCAGGTTCCGGGACGAACCGTTAGGTGGTCTGGAGGGATAATAGAAATTATTTACCTGAGGGCGGTGTCCCTGAAATATATTTTAAGAAATTCGATGGTGCGATCTGGCTTGAAGAAAAAAGACTGACTACGAGCGGGGGTGGTGGCTGCTATGAGCCGGCCATCGCCGTATCCAGGTTCGATGATGCCATCCATATCGTTTATGAGTACCAAGTTCCGGGAAGCCTCAATGGAGATATTTTTTATCTGAAAAGCACGGACCATGGAAGCAGTTTCCCTTATGCGTCTAGAATAAGCACTACTGATCCCATCTCTTATAACGCTCAGATAAGCCTGGGGTATGTTTGCGAGGATGAGGAGTATCATCTTTATGTTCTTCATGTCATCTGGCAAGAGGACTATCCCGAAGGAGAAGAAATTCACTATGCCAGCAATAAGAGTTGGGAAAGCGGTTGGTCATCTCTAAGAATAAGCTATAAAAAAAAGGATTGTTATGCCTGTTCAATCAGCGCTTTTGGATATAATATTCATCTCGCTTGGTCTCAAGAGGTGGCGACAGAGTCCGATACCGAAGTTCACTACCTGAGGAATAGGGCAAGAGTAGAATAGGAATACCTCACTGCTCGCGCTGGCATTCGCCCAGTAGCTCCATATCCGGAGTTCGGCAAGGGATTATGCTCCAGGTTGTCGTGGCCGGCGCGGACCGGGGTCCGGGCTGAGCACTTTATTCCAGCGGAAGATGGCCCCGTCCCAGAGATCCTTGTCCGCAGCCCGGATGCCGAACCGGATTTGATTGCCTGGGATTAATAGTGTGAGAACTGAGTCTTGGAGAGTGTCTCCGCAATGCTTAGTCGCTTGGCTTCGCCGGCCCTCTGGTGGGAACGACACCGTCCCCCTCAAGCTCCCCTGCGGTGGCGCGTCTTCCGATGGCTATGACAAGGCCAGGTTATTTGTGAGACGCGCCGCTAGTTTTTGAGGAAGCCGGCGGCCGTCTCCGGCGGCACCGGGTTGATGTAGAAGCCGGTCCCCCATTCAAAACCCGCAACCCGGGTCAGTACCGGAATGATCTCCATGTGCCAGTGGTAGCTTTTCTCCAGGTTGACCCAGGCTTCGTGCCGCAGATTGGGGTTGGGAGCCTGGTGGATATAGAAGTTGTAGGGGGGGTCGGCCAGGATTTCCCTCAGCCTGGCAAGGACAGTCCTTATTGTCTCGGCCAGTGACCGCAGCTCCGTCCTTGTTGAAAGCGTAAACCAGGGAGAATGGCGCAGCGGATAGATCCGCAGCTCAAACGGGAAGCGCGGGGCAAAAGGAGTCACCACGCAGAAATGATCGTTCCGCAGAACGAGGCGCTGTCCGATCTGCGACTCCTCGCGGATGATCCGGCAGAAGATGCATTCGCCGAATTGGCGGTGGAGCCGCTCGCACGCGTAGAGTTCCTCATTGACCTGTTTTGGGATGATCGGTGTCGCCACGATCTGGGAGTGGGGATGGCTGAGCGAAGCACCCGCCTCCCTGCCTTTGTTCTTGAAGACATGGACGTACTTGTACTGGTATTCCTCTTCGATGCTCTTCACTCTTTCCCTGTAGGTGATCAGGACGTCCAGCAAGTGCGGAAGGGGAAGGTCGGGCAGTTCCCGCAAATGGGCAGGATTCTCGATGACCACCTCGTGAACGCCCACCCCGTCCATCCATTGAAAGATGCCCTCGTCATGTCTTTCCGGCGGCAGTCCCCTGTTCAGGGCGGGGAACTTGTTGGGCACGGTCCGCACCCGCCAGCCGGGTCTGTCGGCCCGGCTGCCGCGCTTCCGCAGCGAAGCCACCTCGGGAGGCGTCTTCGCTTCGTTCCCCTCGCAGAATGGACAAAAGGCGGGGACTTCTTCCTTTTTTTCCGTTCCGGCCGGCCGGAAATCATCCGGCCTCTTGCTCCTCTCGGAGGCCAGGATGACCCAGCGGCCGTTGACGATATCCTTGCGCAATTCAGACATGGTTTATCCGATCAGCTCCTTGATCTTGGATTTCAGCTCTTCCAGGGAGGCCGACTTAATGACGTAGGCGTCGGCCGCCCAGGTCATGAAGTCGTGCTTGTAACTCTGGTAGGCGGTGTTGATGATGATGGGGATGTCTTTGCGGAGCGCCATGATCTGGGTGATCAACTCGATGCCGTCCTTGCCCGGCATCCGGATGTCGGTGACGATCAGGTCGAAGGTCTGTTTCTTGATTTGCTCCAAAGCCGTAGCGGCGTCCATAACCGCTGTCACCTTATAGCCCGCTCTGGTCAGCTCTTCCCGGTAAAGAAGGCAGAGGTTCTTCTCGTCCTCGACGATGAGCAGTTTTTTTTTCATGTCGTGGTCCCCTTTTTTCTCGGATAAGTCTTGAAATAAAGCTTGAAAGTCGTTCCGCTTCCCTCGGTACTCTTGATCTCGATCCGGCCGCCGCAGGCGTCCACGACCTTTTTCACGTAGGCCAGGCCAAGGCCCATGCCCCGTTCCTTGGTCGAGACGAAGGAGTCGAAAACCTTATCTTTGACGGCCTCGGGTATGCCTTTGCCCGAATCCCGGACGGCGATGACCGCCCACTCGGCGTTCTCCCGGTAAGCCCGCAAGTCGATCTGGCCCTCCTCTCCGACGGCGTCGATGGCATTGTCCAGGACGTTGCGGACGGCCTCTCCCACGTGGGTGGGGTCGCCGAAGATGACGCGCAGCCCCGCCTCGACTTCTGTGAGCAGAGTGATCCGGCGGCCGGCAATCCGTGCCCGGGCCGACTCCTGGACGAGTTTGAGCATTTCCTGGACATCCACGGCGACCTTCTCCCCGACGTCGATCCGGAAAAACTGCGACAGCCGGAGGAGAATCTTTTCGAGCCGGCGGATCTCGCTGCGGATGATTTGGATATTCCGTCTCTGTTTTTTCTTTCCCGTATTCGGGTCGAGGAGCTGGTCGGCGAAGCCGCCGATCGTCACCAGAGGATTGCGAAGCTGGTGGGTGACGAACATGGCCATCTCTCCCATGGCCGCCACCTTCCTCATGTCGACAATCCTCTTCTGCAATTTGGCCGTATAAATGTAGTTGCCGGCCATGAGCCCGCAGACGGAGGCCAGCTCGATATCCCGGGCTATGATGGGGAGGTTCGTGATGGCGTTGTCGAGGATGATCTCACCTAGCACCTCTTTCTCGGATACCAGCGGGATGCAGAGGAACTCGTCCGTGCCGATCAGCTCCACAAAATCCTTGTCCACGGCCGGCTCGTTTCGGGCATCCCGCACCAGGATCATCTGTCTTGCCGAGGCTGTCAGGGCCGGGAAGAGGGCCGGCTCCTTGTAAAGCGGATAACTCAGTTTCTTGACCCGCTTGGTCAGGGTGTCGGCTTCACTGGTCAAGAGGGAGCGGTTGTGCTCGATGATCTCGGGATAGCCGATCCCGGGTGTGGAAAGGACCCGCCAGATGGATTCTGCCTCCCCGGCCGAAGTCGGCCCGAGCCAGAATTCTCCTTTGAGACCGTCGCCTTCCGTCAAAAAAAGCATGGCCCGGTTAAAACCAAGCCCGGGACCCGCTGTCAGGGCGGTCATTATGACGAGCAGGTTGTCCATGAGTGAATAAGGCTGGAAAAAGCTCTGGGCGATGATGGAAAAGAGCTGCAGCTCCTTGGACGCCTCCTGTGAGAAATCGTGGAGGAAGAGGTTGTAGCGCTCGATCACTCGTCTCTCCAGCCCTTGGGGACGACCCGGATGCCCCCTTCGCTGATCAGGAAATGGGCGCGGTCTTTCTTCTTACTTGAACCGATCTCGAAGTGATCCGGGATCCGGGAGAACTTGTCGACGATCACCCGGCGCAGTCTCGCCCCCCGTCCGATCTGGGCGCCCTCGAGGATGATCGCCCCGTCGATCCGGGCGTTTGGGGCGATCTCGACGCCCGGCGAGATGATGGAATTCCGGATCGTCCCGCCCCGGATACGGCAGCCCGCTCCGAGGATGGAGCTCTGGATGTCGGCGTGTTGAATATGGGAGGGTCCGTATCGGGTTTTGTATGTCCGGATCGGCCAGGTGCTGTCGTCCAGAGAACAGGGGGAGGTAGCGGCGAGGAAAGCCATGTTGGCCTTCCAGTAAGCATCGATCGTCCCGATATCCTCCCAATAGCCGTCATAAAGGTAGGCATAAACCCGGGACTTGGGGATGAGCTGCGGGATGACATCCTTGCCAAAATCGTGGCTGCTCCGGGGATTCTTGGCATCCTGGATGAGGGCCCTGATCAGGCTCGATGTCCGGAAAAGATAGACCCCCATGGATATAAGGGAACTCTTTTTATCCCAGGGCAAGGAGGGCGGGTTGGCCGGTTTCTCCAGGAAATCGATGATCCGGTGGTCGCGGTTGATACCCATGACTCCAAAGCGGGAGGCCTTCGTGCGGGGGACCGTCTTGGCCAGGATCACGGCTTCGGCCTTCTTTTCTATGAAAAACCTGATTATCTTCCGGTAGTCGGCCTGGTAAACATGATCGCCGGAGAGAACCAGGATGGCCGCCGGATTCTCCTGCTGGATGGAATAGATGTTCTGGAAGACGGCATCGGCTGTGCCCTCGTACCAGTGGTCGGCCACCCGTCCCTGGGCCGGGAGGGAGACGATATAGCCCCCGCTTTCGGCGTGAAAAATGTTCCAGCCGTAAAGGATGTGCCTTTCCAGAGAAAGCGACTTGTACTGAGTGAGGAGGGCGATTTTGCGGAGCCCCGAATTCAGCGAGTTGGAGAGGCTGAAATCGATGATCCTGTAACTACCCAGGAAAGGAACGGACGGCTTGGCCCGGTCCCGGGTCAGCGGGTAGAGCCTCTCCCCTTTTCCTCCGCAGAGGATCATGACCAGGGTTTTTTCAGATAATGCTTCCATCGGGGATTACGACCTCGGGGAACAGATGGTCCTCTTCCTTCCCTGGGCCAAGAGGTAGGGAACATGGCTGTGCAGAACCAGGGAAAGGGGTTTAGCTTTCATGCCCTTCCTTTAAAGTGACGGTCAGCCCGAGTTGGCATCGGCCGGCCAGGTTGAGCTTCCAATGGGGAAGGAAACACATCCCTTGCTGGATTATATCATAACCTTCCTCAGATTGGGAAAGGGTCTGCAGCGGAAATTGCCAGATCTCCGGGTCGCCGCCGAACTCCAGGAGCCATTTTCCCCCCACGAGAGAAAGGGTTCCTTTTCGTATTTTCCACTCCTCAGCGAGGAGATAAAAATTCCATTCGATCCCGAATAAGACCGGGACGTCCTTCCCGCTCGCGTTCTCCAGTTCATAAACAATCGAGACGCCGCCTTCTTTCACTTCGACGCGCTTGGCCACCCGGACGGGGATGCGCTCTCCGCCGGCCCAGATGTGGCCGTGCCTGTACAGAAGAACGGAATTCCCCTGCCGGGCAAACCGGTATTCCTGATTGACGAAATCTCCCTGCTCGCCATAATCATCCGTCCGGAACTTGTCCAGGGTGGTTTGAGGAGGAAGGAAATGATCGAGGAGCGAGAAGCGGGGATGCCAATCATACTTAAGCAGAGAGGTAGCTTCAGGCGGGAGCCTCTTGGCTTGCTCATGGATGCTCTTCCCGCCGTCACCGGAACCCTGGTCCTTCTGGCCATGGTAGGACTCCGGCCGCCGGGCCAGGACATCGGAGAGGTTGCGGCCGAGGAGGCGGTCGTCGAATTCGACAAGGCCTCCCCCGATGGAGGGCTTGAGCAAGAGGTTGAATCGTTCGTGGCGGAGGAAGATCTCGGCCCGGCCGTCAAGGTCATAATCGAGTATCTCCCAGCCGAATTTGAGCGGCAGCTTTTTTTCCGCCTCGATCAGATGCCGATAGGCCGACTCCCGAAGATGGGGCAGGTAAAGGCCCCCGAAGATCCCGTGCCAATAGGGATCATTGCACTGCGCTTTGTAGAGTTCACGGGCGGCCTCCGGGCACGGGTTTTCCCTGACCTCGCGCGAGACGATGAGCATCCTTTTATGGAGGTGGTTGCTTTCGGGATACTTGAGGAAGAATTCGCGGAAGAACCCGCCGCGCAGGAACCGCCGTGCCTGGGGCGAGACTCCCTGCTTGAGGGCACGAAAGGCATCGAGGCCGGCGGGCTCCAGGACCCATTCCATCATCTCTTCATACGAGGCCGGGGGGATATAGACCAGGCTGAGCGAGGGCCGGCTGTCAAGATACTCGGAGTAGGTCATTGTACGGACGCCCTCGTTCTCCAGGAGGGCCAGGAAAGCGGCGAGCCAGCCTTCTTCATAAACCCATTTATGCGTGCCCGGCCAAAGACCGAATTTTTCGCCGTCGTCACCCAGGATGGCGACCCCTCCCCTCTCGGCCACCTCGCGGAAACGGGCGCGGACATCCTCTATGAGCCGGAAAGGGATGGAATAGCGGAGTTCCTTGCTCACCGGGAAAAGGACGAGCGGCGACCCTTCTTCTTCCGTGATATAGGCGCGTTCCAGGTTCTTGACGCCGGCGTAATGGAAATGCTCTTCATCGAGAAGCGTGTATTCCAGGCCGGCGCCGGCCAGTGTTTTTGGCAAATGAGGTTCCCAGACCCTCTCGGTCAGCCACAGGCCCCTCGGCTTCCGCCCGAAATTCTCGGCCAGGAAATCGCTCATCAAACCGAGCTGTCCGACTCTGTCCTCTTCGGGGATGATGGACAGCACCGGCTCGTAGAAGCCGCCGCCGAGGAGCTCGAGTTGTCCGCGGCCCGTCATTTCCTTGACCAATTCCCAGGAGCGTTTTTCCTTGGCGGCCATGTATTCCCAGAGAGGTCCGGAAAAATGGAGGGTGAAACGGATCGCCGGATGCCCCGCCAGAGCGCTGAGAAAGGGCTCGTAGCAGTCGCGGAAAGCCTTCTTAAAGATCTCGGGAAAATTCCCCACCGGCTGGTGATTATGGACGGCGAACAGGAAGACCGGTTCAGCCATCGCTCCCTCCCCTCTTTTTTGCCTGGCCGGCCGCCTTGAGATATCCGTGGAAGAGGGCCTCGAATTCGGCGACGTTCTCCTCCCCGAACCACCAAAACCAATCCGAACCTTCAGCGATGTAGATCTCTTGGCTCGGCCCGCATTCGTCCCTCGTCCGGGAAAGAGAATCCCAGGCGGCATTCTTGGCCGGAGAGCCGACCCATTTGGAAAAACTGCCCAGCCACGTGCCGGGGACGATTTCCAGCCCGCCGGGCGGTTTTGACTGAGCGAGATATTTTTCCAGGAGAACAGGGGTGAGGTCAGTCCTCCGGAGGATCCGGCCGTAGAGTTCACGAAGAAATGGGATGCCGTTGTCCCGATAGCCCGCCCAGGGATTTTCGCCGTCGAGGGCGATGACGCAGATCGCCTCCCCGGGACAATCTTTTCCCTTTTCTTCCAGCTTGGCCAGGAGATGGGAGACGGCGTCCTTCTCCGGCCAGCGCCAGTACTCGAAGCTGATCAGGTCGGAGAGCTCCCGGTCGCGGAAAAATAGCGACAGTCCCTGACATGTGTAAGGACGGTACAAGAGACGTGTGTCAGGGCCGGTCTTCATGGTTTTCCAGAGGATGTTCTCATCGGTCACAGCAAAAGCATACCCTTCGTCGGCCATGGCCTTGGCGACTTCCCGGCTGATGCCTCCCTCCGAAGGCCAGATCCCGCGGGGGTACCGCCCGAAGACCTGCCTGAAATATTCCCGGCCGCTTTTGATCTGCTTTTTCCCGTCCTCGGGCCGAGAAAAACCGAGCGCCGGCATGAGCGTCTCCCCTCCTACCCTGATATCGAAGATCAGCGGGAGGAGAGGGTGATAATAGGCCGATGTCGTCAGCTCTACCAGGCCGCTTTGCCAGAGCTTCTTATAAAATGGGATGACCTTCTTACGGGTCCGAACCTGCTCGTCGAGGAGGGAATCCTTATCTTTGCCGGCCTTCACCACGGGAGAAAAGAAAGAGCGAAGGGCGAGTCGCTGAGCTTCGGCGGGGTCCGAGAGGGCCGTCCCGTGAGGGAGGAACCGGATCAGCCGTTCCTTCTGGGCCGGGTTCAGCTTACGGGGATCGGCCTCCAGAAGTTCCTGAAGTGGATCGACGGCTTTTCCCTGGCAGTAGTCTTCGATCTGTTCGAGGAGACATGGAACAAGGTTGAAGGTGCAGGGGAATCCGGCCTCGTCGGCTAGAAATGCCATCTGGTAGTAGTTCCTGGTCAAATGATAATTGACCCAGGGCAAGACGTATTCCCGGCCGTCCGGTCGGCGGTAGATGGGCTGATGGAGATGCCAGAGGATGGATAGATACATGGGCTCCTTCGAAACCTTTCAGTTCTTTTCTTTATTTTTCTTATTCTTCCAGAAATCCAGGCATTCGATGTTGCAGAAATGGAGGACATAGTCCTTTCCCTCAGGGTGGAGGGCGGCCGCCTTGGGGATCATCTTTTGGCAGATGTGGCAGGCGATCTTCTCTTCTTCGTCATTTTTCATTTAGTACCTTCCTTACTGAAAATTAGGGGGGAGTGTCATAGCCGAGCTTTCAGCTTGAAGAAAAGCCAGTTCCTTTCTTCGGGGTTTTTAGCTTCGAGCTTGATCAGGCCATAGCGGCCGCTGAGTTTCCGTCCCTTGATCTCGAAGATCCGTTTTCCCAAGCCGGATTCCTCCGGCAGATAGGTCCCCTGGTCCCAGACCTCCACTTTTCCGGCACCGTATTCCCCCGCCGGGATAACACCCTCGAATTCCTCATAGCCCAAGGGGTGGTCCTCGGTTTCGACGGCCAAGCGCCGGACGCCCTCCTTCAGGGGCGGGGGCTTGGGAATGGCCCAGCTTTTGAGAACCCCCTGCTCCTCCAGACGGAGGTCATAATGGAGACGCGAAGCGTCGTGCTTTTGTATAACATAAACGAGGCGGCCCCTCTTCTTGGGCGAGGTCGACGGCGGCGGCTCAGGCGTTTTCCGGAAGTCCCTTTTCTCTTTGTATTCTTTAAGCGGCATCGTCCGGTTCAATCCTGTCCGGCTACCTGTGGAGGAAGCTTCTTTCGCTGTCCGTCTCTCCGGGGCGGCGGGTGATGATCATGGCCAGGCCAAGCTCATTGGCCCGGTCGATGACCTCCTGGTCTCTGATTGAGCCCAACGGATAGATGAGGGCGGTGATGCCGTTCTGGGCGGCCAGATCGACTACATCAGGGAAAGGCATGAAGGCATCGGAAGCCAGGACGCAGCCTTCCGGTCCGTAGCCCCGCCGGGAATAGCGGATGGCGCAGTCGGCGGCGTCGATTCGACTGCGTTGACCGGAGCCGATCCCATGGACCTTGTCCGTCCGGCCGATGACAATGGCGTTGGAGCGAGTGAAACAGGCGACGGTCCAATTGAATACCGCGGCCTCGAGTTCATCGCCCGACGGCTTTCGCGCCGATACGACGTCGACGTCCCCGGCGCCTCTGATCCTGGAATCGAACCTTTTTTGGACGAGGACGCCGCCGGACACCCGTTTGAACTCCCACCCGTTGTCCAAAGCCGGCTCGTCGGCCCGCCCGCCCATTTGGACGACACGGAGGCTTTTGCGGCCCGCCAAGACCGCCAGCGCTTCTGGAGCATAATCCGGGGCATAGACGACCTCGATATTGCGTGCGCTCTCGATTAGAAGGCCGGCCAGAGAGGCGCTTACCGGAGCGTTAAAAACGTCGACGCTCCCGAAATTGGAGAGCGGGTCGCTTTTCCAGGCTTTCTCGAACGCTCCCGCCGCTGTCTCCGCCAGGGCGACTCCGCTGGGCATTTCGTGCTTGATCAAGGCGCAGGCGGCTCGGCCGGGATAGATCGCCGTCAGTTTCCTGGCCAGCCTTTGGCCCAGGTCCATATCGCCGACGTTGATGTAGCTCAGCCCTTTGCTGCCCTCCTGCAACACCCGCATGGTGGCCATGTTCGGGCCGGAGGCCCCGCTCTCGGCGTAAAATGCCGCCGGATAGCCCGGGTTCTCCCCGTAGCGCATGGCGAACCGCTTGTGGAATTCCCGGCCGGCAAACGAGAGTTCATCCGGGAAGTCCTCGGCGACCTTGGTGGAATATTGGAGCCGGGTTGATTTATCGGTTTTTTCCATGGCCTTCATCCTTCCCGCCGGTTGATGATGTGCACGTCGTAGTTCCTGAGGTTGGCCCGCAAAGCGGATATGCCGGCCACGGCCACACGATAGTCCTTGGCAGGATCCCGCGGCGCCAGGGCGTTGAAAACGGCCTCAGCGGTTTCCTTGGCTCCGGTCTCCCCGATTCCGATCTCGATCGGTTTGCCCTGGAATGAGGGAAGAGGACTCGCTTCGCTTCCGGCGTAGGTGGCGATCAGCCGGCCTTTTCCGGGCTCGATCGTCCAAGGAAAGAACTCGGCCAGACGGGCCCCGTCTTCCCGTCTCCTCAGGATGCTCAAGCCGGCGGCGCCGCCCGTCAGGACACAGCCGCTGATGCGTGGAGTGAAGTGGGGAGCGTCAGGCTCGTAGGTCCAGCCTTCGAGCGAACGGGCCAGGATATCGTCGGTCCTCTCCCTTTCACCGGCCTGCTTCAGCTCCTTGGCGATGTCATCGGTCTGCCGCCCGTTGCTCACGGCGATCCTCCGGTCGATGGCGACCGCTCGATAGATGAGGAGGTCGGTTTTTCCTTTCTTGAGAGTCTCTTCATCCAGGGGTTCGGTCCAGACCGCGCTGCCCTCGAAGGTGAGTCTTCTGGCCTGGCTCGCCGCCGATCTTCCGGTGACCGCGTAGACGACGATGACTCTGTCCATCCCGGGCCCGCCGCCAATGATGATAAGCCTGCCCGGATAGGGCATAACCCTGAATAAGCTCGATCCATTCATGGTGATATGGCCTCAGCCGGAGGCCCTTATAGATAACACAGGGCGTCCCTGAAGTCAAAAATAGGGCCCTTGTTCGGCCGGGACGCTTGGGATAGAATAATCAATCTGCCGCTCCGGCCATGAGGGTCAAATGAAAAAAGTGTATGAACCGGAAAAAGCTTACCGCAACAAAGAATTCCTCGATTCGGAGGAAGCCCGGACGATCCGCATCCTGAGCGAAATCCTGGAGCCCATGTTCCGGCTGGCCAAGCACAGGGTGCATTCCACGGTCCTTTTCCTGGGCTCTTCCCGGCTCGATCCGGGCGACAAGCGGTCGCCGCTGTTGAATTATTACTGGGATGCCGAAGAGCTGGCCTTCCGGCTGGCCTCTTGGGCCATCAAGCTAAAGCCCAAGGGCAAGAACTTCGTCATCTGTACGGGCGGGGGGCCGGGGATCATGGAGGCCGCCAACCGGGGCGCCGCCCGGGCCGGCGGGAAGTCTATCGGCATGAACATCTCCCTGCCTGCAGCCCAGCTCCCCAACCATTACATCTCGCCCGAGCTGTCCTTCATCTTCTATTATTTTTTCACCCGCAAATTCTGGCTGGTCAACAAAGCCAAAGCGATCGTCGCCTTTCCGGGCGGGTTCGGCACTCTGGATGAGCTCTTTGAGACCCTGACCCTTGTCCAGACGGGGAAGATCTCCCGCGATGAGTTGACCATCATCCTTTACGGGGAAGAATATTGGCGGAAGGTCATCCATTTCGATACCCTTATCGAGTTCGGCGCCATCTCCCCGCGGGATGTCGAACTGTTTTCCTTCTGTTCGACGCCGGGGAAGGCCTTCGCGCTTTTGAAGGCCGAGTTGAAAAGGACTCTTTAAGCCGGGCGAGTCTCCTTGGCTCCCCGCCTTCTCCTGGCTATGTACAGGTACACCAGTATCCCCCAGATGATGCCGGCGGCGTCGGCGACAGCATCCCCGATTGCGCTTGTCCTGCCGGGAACAAAAAGCTGGTGCATCTCATCCAAGATGCCGAGCGGCAATCCGGTGAGGAAAACGAGAACGGACTTGACCGCTGCCGAAAAACGGAAGGCGTTGAAATAGCCGACCGAGAGGAAAAAGCCCAGGAGCGAAAACTCAATGAAATGGGCGACCTTATCAAATCCATGACCGGGCACGGGGATAGCATAGTCGTGGGAAGACAGGATGAAGATGAGGAGATAAAAAAGGATGGCGGGAATGAAGTAACGCACTTTTTTCATTGGTCAAGCGGTCTCAAAATTGCTATTCTAGAGGATATGGGATGATTAATCCAGGGCGATGAAGAGATATCATTATCTGCCGTTCGTGCTCGCAGCCGTTGCCCTCCCCGCCTGCCGGCCGAAAGTCGACTACCTTCCGGGCGGGAACGTCCAGACCGGGATCGCCTCGTGGTACGGCGGTGAGTTTCATGGCAAGCCAACCTCCAGCCGGGAGGTGTATGATATGAACGACCTCACCGCGGCCCACAACACCTTGCCTCTTGGGACGTATGTCGCGGTGACTAACCTGAACAACGACCGATCGGTGGTCGTCCGCATCAACGATCGGGGGCCGTTTGTCAAGAACCGGGTCATCGACCTCTCCTATGCCGCCGCCCGGGCGCTCGATATGATCGGCCCGGGGACGGCCCCCGTCAGGATCGAGGTGCTGACCGACATCTCCCCGCCGCAGGCCGCGCTTAGTTTCTCTGTGCAAACCGGATCCTTTATTAATAAGGTCAACGCCGAAGCCATGAGCCGGGAACTGGCGCGGGAGTTTCCGGATGTCCAGGTCTCGACCTTCGAAACACCCCAGCAGGTCTATTACCGTGTTCGCGTCCCGGCCAAGGACAGAGAAACGGCCGAGGCGATCGCCCGCGGGCTCACGGACAAGGGCTACGCTGCCGTCGTCTTCGAGGAACGGTAGCGTCCTATTTTTTTCTCTTGTAAAGGTAGGCTTCTTCCCTGAGCCGGTTTTCCCTGCCGTCATGAACAGCGTAGCTGCCGCCGCTCCACATTCCGGCCGACCCGTACTCGCCTTTTTTGGTGAGGGCATAAAAGCTGTGGCCGAAGCTGGGCAACCCGTCCTGATTGAGCAGGCGGGGCTGGAGCTTGGATTTCTCGGCGACGACCTGCATAGCCCTCAGGCAGGACTCCTCGGGCGAAAGGCCCTGACCCATGAACTGGACGACCTGGAAGCTGCCACAGGTGCGAAGGTTAGCTTCCCCGAAGCCCGTGGAGCCGGCGGCCCCGATGTCGTTATCGATATAGAGCCCCGCGCCGATGATCGGTGAATCCCCCACCCGGCCGGGGATCTTGAAAGCATAGCCGCTCGTCGTCGTGACGCCGGCCAGGACCCCGGCGCTGTTCTTGGCCAGGCAGTTGATCGTGCCGTAGTGCTCGATATAAGGCTTGAGCTCAGCCAGGATCTTTTTTTCGTCCGGGGAAAGCCAGTAGTCCTTGTCCGACATGGCCTCCTTCCATTTGAGCCATATCTCTCGGGCTTTTTCCGTGAGCAGGTCTTCCTCTTTGAAGCCGTGGGCCTTGGCGAATCCCAAGGCTCCCTCGCCGACCAGGAGGACATGAGCGGATCTCTCCATCACAAGCTTGGCCACCTTGGACGGCGTCTTGATATTGCGCAGGGAGGCCACGGCGCCGGCCTTGTGGGTCGGTCCGTACATAACGGAAGCATCGAGCTCGACGACTCCCTCCTCGTTCGGGAGGCCTCCGTATCCGACCGAATTATCGTTGGGGTCCTCCTCCACGATGTTGACCCCGGCGATCACGGCGTCCAGCGGGTCGCCGCCCTGGCGCATGATCTCCATGGCCTTTTCGGTGGCCCGGATCCCGTTGCCGCTCGAGACGACACACAGATCGTTTCCGGTTGATCCCTGGTCCCTCCCGAAGAGGCTTGCCCCCTTGGAAAGGACCGGGACGGCCGTTAAAGACATTCCCGTTTTCAAGAAACTTCTTCGCGATAATCTCGCCATGCTCTGACCTCCTCGGGATCGATGAATGTTCCTTACATTACTAAAGTCACCGGCGGGATGCAACCTTTCTCGGGCCGTTTGACAAGACGTTTCCTTTGGATTAAAACCTTTCCCCATGACCTTCGCCAGGCGCATCCTGATTTCTTCGTCCCTTTTTCACGGCCTCAACGATGCCGCCACGGTCGTCGTCCCGATGATCTTCCCTATCCTCTACGGCCAGCGGTTCATCATCCGCAGCTATTCCCAGATCGGCCTGCTTTCGAACTTCGGCCTTCTCTCCACGCTCCTTTTCCAGGTGCTGGTGGTCCATTTTTCCCAGAGGATGGAATACAGGCACCTGCTCGTCGCGAGCTTCGCCGGCATCTCCCTGACTCTCTTCCTCATCCCCTTCTCCGCCGGCTATTTCGGGTTCTTTATTTTGTACCTGCTTTTCCGTATCTTCGACAGCTTTTACCATACCGTCGGCATGGCCTGGGTGTCCCGGACCCATCCGCACCAGGCCATCGATCTGGCCATGGGGATTCAGAGCGGTTCCGGGATGTTCGGAGTGTTCCTGGCTTTTCTCAGCTTCGGCTATCTGGCTCAACATTCCGACTGGCGTCTTCCTCTCCGGTTTTGGGGCGGAGCCTGTCTTCTGCTGGGCTGTCTCAGTTTTCTTTTGATCAGGGGACTTTCCATTCCCAGGGATGAGGCCGGCCGCCTGGACGCCTCTTCTTGGCTCGGAACAGCCCGCCTCATCCGCCGGCATATCCCCGGGTTCCTGTTCGGCGGCGCGTCCTGGGCCGTGACCATCTATTTTGCCCCGTCCTTATTTTTCCACAAGTTCGCAGTCCCCATGGCGAGGACCGGGCTTTTCATGGCGGTGTGGATCGGTATCGGCACCGTGACCACCTATCTTTTCGGCTCGATCAGCCGCCGCCTTGGACGAGGGAAAGCCTTCAAGGTCGGTTTTGCCGGGGCGTCGCTCTCCCTCCTGATCATCGGCCTTTCCCCGCGGTCCGGGATCGCCGCCCTCGCCTTGTTTGTCTTCGGGATTTTTTTATTCCTCATATTCCCTTCTCTCCAGTCTTTCGTCGGGAACACGTGCCCGGAGACCCGTCAGCCCCAGGCGTTCAGCCTGGTCTCCAACCTTCAACTGCTGGCCGGAGCCGTGATCTCACTGCTCGCCGGATTCCTGTCCGACCGCTTCGGCATCAGCTCGCCGTTCATCGTGATGGGCGCGGTGGGATCTGTCGCGTTTATCCTTTCTTCGCTCGTGCGCCGACCCGCCGGCCCGACCGGCCGGCCTTCCCAGGGTTGAGCCACTCTTCTCTTTTGAGGTAAGATACAGCCCGGAGATATCAGTTGGACCGGAAAGAATATCGCTTCGGTGTCCGCGTTTTGGAGGCGACGGTTGCCGTGTGCTCCAACCGAGAATCCCTCCTCCCGGTCCTTCCCCCTCCCCTTGAGGTCCACTCCCTGCACACCGATTTCCGCGAGGTCGAGCCGATCCCGTATTCCCCGCGCGCGGACGGAACAATCCGGCTAGTGGAAGCGCCCCGGATGCCTCCCCGCTGCCGGATATCCGGGACCCGGGCTTTTTGGGAGGGGCCCCTGCTATCTCTCGTCCGGAGGGCCTCCGACCCGAGGTTCAGCCTGTGGGGCAACCTGGGATTCCTCTACCGTTTCGTCCTCTTTCTTTTGGAAAGGAAACACCGCATCTTCAATCTCCATGCCTGTGCGCTCTATGAGCCCTCCCGGCACCGGCTTTTCGTCATCATTGGTGGAGCCGGAAGCGGGAAGACGGTATATCTCCTCAGCGGTTTGGAGCGCGGCCTTGCCCTCTTCTCCACCGAGACCGTCCACTTCCGCCATGAGGACCGGAGCATCCGCTGGTTCATGGGTTCGCTTGTCGACAACGTCCGGCTCGGAACTCTAAGGCGCGATTTCCCGCGTTTTCTTCCTGCCGCAGCAGGCGGCCCGGGGGAGGACGACTGGAGCCGGAAAATGGCGATCGACCTGTCATCCTACCGCTCGGCCGAGGAAACGTTGATCGATCCCGTTGTCTGTCTCCTCTTCCCGAGGATCGAGGAGGGACTCGGGACGTTTGTCCTTCGACCTCTTCTCGATGACCGGCTGGTGACGCAATCCCTCTTCTCTAATATTACGGAGAAACTCAGCCAGACGACCGTTCTGTTTGATAGGGTTCCGGTGCCTGGGTTCGACCGAATCGACTTGGCGGAAGCGCGGCGAAGAGCCTGTCAGGACCTCGCCCGGCATCGGACCCGCATCTTCTCCGGCAGTGTCCTCTCCGGTCCGCGGGAATGCTGGGGAGGTCTGCTCGAGGACGCGATTCAAGAAGGGAGATAGCTATGCCGGACAAAGCGTGGAAAGGGGCTTTTGAGATCCCGTGTCCCGGGAGGAGCGAGAAACCTCGCCGAACGGGCCTGACAATGGTCATCGACAAAGGGATGGGGGAAAACCTGCTCGGCGATCTCATCCTGACCGCCGGCGACTCTATCGATATCATCAAGCTGACCTTCGGCACCTCGGCGTTTTATAACCGGGATGATCTCAGGAGAAAGAACGCCCTCATCACCAGGGCCGGCATCGAAGTCATGCCGGGCGGCACCTTCCTCGAAGTCTCCGTCTGGCAAAAGACGTGGCCTGCTTATCTGGACAGGGCCCGCGAACTCGGGTTCACGGCCATCGAAGTTTCGGACGGAACGATCGAGATGGACCGGTCGACCCGCCGCGACGTGATCCGAGAGGCGTTGGGGCTGGGATTTAAAGTCATCACCGAAGTCGGGAAGAAAGACCCGGCGGAGGCCCTTCCTATAGAAGTGGTCCATGCCCTCATTCGGGAAGACCTCGAGAACGGCGCTTTCAAGGTGATCATCGAGGCGAGGGAGGCGGGCCGGGGCGTCGGCATCTTTGATAGGGAGGGCAAGACCAAGGCCGAGGAAATCGACCGGATCATGGCCGGCGGAACGGCGGTCGATCACCTGGTCTGGGAAGCACCGCTCAAGAATCAGCAGCAGGACCTCATCCTCCGGTTCGGCGTAAATGTTAACTTGGGGAATATCCCGCCGGAGGAAGTGTTGGCGCTTGAGGCCCTAAGACAGGGATTGAGAGGAGACACCCTGAAGCAGGCCTACCGTGCCTCTTGTCAGTCTTCGTCTTCAAGGAGCTGAATAAGGACGGAGTGCTCGCCTTCGGGGACCTCGAATTTCAGGGCATCGCTCCTGAATATGCTCTTGAGCTGGTTGTCCACCAGCATCTGGTATTTCCCCTTCTTGAGGAACCGGATTCTGAGTTCCCGCGGTTTCAGGGATTTGAACTCAAAAGAAACCTCGTTTTCGGAATAGAGAAAATGTCTGAACACCGCCCCGCCGCTGGCCCGAATGATCTCTTCCTCCTCTTCTATGAGCTTGGTCTCCGAGGATGAAACCTCCACCTGGTAGTGCCTTCCCTGGATGGCCAGGCGTTGCAATTTCCCGTTGTCTTCAGGGTCCAGGATGCCGAAGCGAAAGCCGTCCCAGGGGGTGAAATCCAGGTACTCTTCGACGGCGATCAGGGCGAACAGAGGCCCCCAGCTCTGATACCGCTGGCCGCCGGCCTCGCCGGTCCGCGAATCGAAGTTTTCCGGGCAGAGCTGGAAGTTCTTCCAGCTCCGCAAGAAAAGCGCCAGGCTCTTCTGGGCCAGCTCGCCGGCTACGGCGTCGAAACCGCAGGCCTTGAGACCCTGGTAAACAAGGTAGTTGGTCGGCGGGCAGATCGTTCCCCTCCAGTATTGCTGGTCTTTATAAAGAGGATCATCGCGAGAGGTTGTCGGCAGGATATACTCGCCCCAGAATTCCTTAGGATTGAGCAGCCGCTTGACGAGCAGAGAGGCCCTCCGGGCATCAGGGATCCTGGCCAAAAGGGGATAGAAATTCGAAGCGGCCTTCCTTGGAGAAAAAGAGCCGTCCCAGCGGCGGTCAAAGTAGAAGCCCTCCCGTTCGTTCCAGAGCTTGTCATTGATGAGCGCTTTCATCTGCTCGTATTCCTGAAGAAACGCACCGTGGTCTCCCGGAAGGTCGAGGATGTCGGCGATCTGGGAGAGACAGTATGCGTCCAGCGCATAGAGGCAGTTGAGGTCCAGGCAGTTCAGAGTCAGAGTCCCCGAGCTCTCGCTGAACGAGGCCTCCTCCCAGTTGGGCAGGTCGTCTTGTCCAGACTCCCACATGGCTCTTTTTTTGCCATCGGCTTTCTCTTCCCATGGAGGGACAGCGCTGGGCACCAAGTCGGCGTCCGATCCCCATTCAAGCAGACCATCGGCGTTGCCGTCCCGGCGGGGCCGGCCGTCGGCTTTGGGCGCTTTCCAAAAGGCGTGCCACTTCGATAAGCGGGGGTAAGCCGTCTTGAGCATCTCCAGGTCCCCGAGTCTGCCGAATAGTTTAAGGGCGACATAGGCGCCGATCGGAGGCTGGGACCGGTCGGGAGTGCCGCTCGACCGTGACCTCCAGTTGGGAATGTTCCCGTTGGGGTATTGCGTTTCCAGGACGGAGAACACGGCATCTCTGGCATGCCGGGCGCTCTCTACGGAAACCTCGAGAGCGTTGAAGAGGGAATTCCATTCGAAAATCGTCCAAAGGTCGGGCGACCCGTCGGGCCGGGGGAAGATCCAACGCCTGCCGGCGGGCGTGTAGAGCCGGTGTTTGTCGGGCTGATAAAGGGTCGTCCAGAAAAGGTTGTTGGTGACGGCCTCGGCCGCTCCATTATAGAGTCCATCCACTTTCACTCTCTGGTTACGGTAGCGCGTCTCTTCCTGACGGAGGAAGGATTCGATGGTTTTCCAGTTCTTGTAGCGATAGATCTGGTTATTCAGCAATTCGGGATCTTCTCCCACCGCGGCGATGAAGTAAAGATTCCTCTCCTTTTCGGGGGAAAAGGAGAGTGCCAGGTCCTGGCCCTCCGGCAAAGCGAGTCGTTCGCCCGGTCGGTGGGTCCAGAAGAGGTAATGATAAACCCTGCCTTCCTCATTCTCTCCCTGGACCTGGCCATCCGGCCGAAGCTGGAATTTTCCCTTGAGCTCCCAAGGAAAATAGTGAACGACTTGCAATGAGACGTCTTGGGGAGCCCGGATCCGGCCGAGCACCGTCCGCTCATCCTGCCTGGACCATTCTACGGTCAGCGTGTCTGATTTGGAGGGCGGCTTAATGAGGACCGGCGTATCATTGCCCTCGTTGAAAGGAAGGCTCAAATCGGCTGCAACTCGGGAATACGAGCCGTCCGGGGAATGGGCGCCGACCTCCGAGATCAGATAGAAAAAATCCTCACCTTCCACTGTCCGGCCTTCCTTCTGGATTCTTAGGCGAAGCCCAAAATAAACGCCCTTGCTCGGAGCCAAGACAAGTCCGAACCATTCGTTCGCTTCAAAAGCTCCGATTTGAGTCCCCTTCCAGGGATAGAAGATCTCCGCTTGGAGCGAGAGCCCCGCAACCAAAACAAAGGCGACTGAAAACAAAACTGCGGCGGCCGGAATTGATTTTGCAGTTCTAGCGGCCATTTTCTGATCCTGATCTTGCCTAATTTACGGCAAAACTGTCCATAAATCAACGCTCGGCTGCTCCTCTCACTTGTCGGCAGTCGCCTTAGGAGTCCGCTTTGATTAAAATAGGAGTTTGAGGATCGATGCGAAAACCGGAACGTACGGTCACACAAAACGCGGCCATCTTGAGGACGGCCAAGGTGGCTGTGGTCAGATGCCCGTCCTATGAAGCCGGGGCCTTGTCCGGAGCAGTGCGTCGGAGCCTGGAGCTCCTCGGCGGCGCGAGCGCTTTCTTAGCGCCGGGAGCAAAGCTCTTTGTCAAGATCAATCACCTCTCCCCTCATGCTCCTCCGGAGCGGGCTGTTTGCACGCACCCGGCCTTTCTCCGGGAAGTTTTGAGAGTCGTCTTGGAGTGGGATGTGCACGTGACCGTCGGGGATGACGTCAACTTCGGCCGGCGTGACGAGTTTTTGGCCACCGGCTTCCGTCAGGTCTGCGCCGAGCTGGGGGTTACGCTCGTCAACCTGAGAGAGAGCGGGTTTGCTGAGATCCCCGTCGCCGGGGCGCTGCTGGATTCGGTCTACGTGGCCCGGCCCGTCCTGGAAGCTGACCTCGTCTTGAACCTGCCCAAGCTTAAGACTCATTCTTTCACCATTTTCACAGGAGCCGTGAAAAACTTGTACGGGGTCATTCCCTATGGCCTGCGGCTCGACGGCCACCCTCCTGTTCCAGCGCCGGTTGCCTTCGTACCTTTATGCTTATGTATCCGGAGAGCTCATTCTGACCCCGGAGGTCATCCCCGACAAATGCACCGCCTGTCTGGAATGCCTCACAGCCTGCCCGACCCGGACGATCCGCCTGGTTCGCAACACGCCTTGGATCGAAGAAGCCGGCTGCATCCACTGCCTATGCTGTCATGAGGTCTGTGTCCACCGGTCCATCCGCCTGAAACAGCGCCCCCTTGGGCGGTTGTTGAGAGAGAGCAGGCGGTTGTATAAGGGCGTGAGGAACCTTAGGCGAAGGCGATAAAGAAAATTACGCGGTGCATTTTGCGGCGGGCTGTGATAGATTAAAAAGCTGGAGGCGCGCTCATGGATTTCAACATGTTTTTCAAATCCCGTCAGGGAGAGATGGTCCATCTCCTCAAGAACATCGTCGGCCGGGAATCCCCTTCCAATGACAAGAAGGCCGTGGATGCCTGTTCGGCTTTTGTTGTCGGCGAGTTCAAAAAGACGGGAGCGAAAATTACCCGCTTTCCCCAGAAGGAGATCGGTGATCTCCATCTCGTCGAGTTCTCCGGTCCATCCCGGCCCCCGGCCGACGGGAGAATCCTCGTCCTAGCCCACATTGATACCGTCTGGCCTGTAGGGAAGATAGACAAGATGCCCTTCTATATTTCCGGGGACAAAGTCTATGGGCCCGGCGTCCTGGACATGAAGGGGGGGGTGGTTGAAGCCATCTTTGCCTTGAAAGCCCTCCATCAGCTCAGCCTCCGGCTGCCGCGAAGGATCGCGGTGTTCATCAACTCGGCAGAGGAGACCGGTCATGAGTCTTCCCGGGAGATAATCGCCCGGTTGGCGGGAGGTTCCAAGATCGTCCTCTGTCTGGAGCCAGCCCTGCCCGGCGGAGCCTTGAAAACCCTGCGGAAAGGAAGGCTCGTCATCCGGCTCGAGGTCAAAGGGAGAGCGGCTCATGCCGGGACTCCCGAAAAAGGGGTCAACGCTATCGAGGAGATTGCCGGCCAGATCCGTCGCCTCCGGAAGTTGGCCACGGCCGGAGCTACCGTCAGTGTGAACCTGGTCGGCGGGGGGGAGAAGGCCAACGTCGTGGCCGAGGCGGCGTGGGCGGTCATGGACATCCGGTTCTGGAGCTCTGCCCAAAAGGACAGGATCGTCGGCGCGTTCAAACACCTGAGGCCGGAACGTCCCGGCGCCAAGTTCAAGTTTGAGGTCGAAGGCCTGACGCCGCCGATGGAGAAAACAAAAGCCTCCCTCCAGCTCTTCCAGCAGGCTCAAAAGATCGCCGCTGCCATGGAGATCAATCTGACGCAGGGCCGGACAGGCGGAGGATCCGATGCCTCGATCGCCTCGGGGATGGGTGTGGCGACGCTGGACGGCCTGGGACCCGATGGCGACGGGATCCACGCTCAGAACGAGCATCTCCTGCTGTCGTCGCTCGTGCAGCGGACGGCCCTGCTCACGGAACTCCTCAGGCAGCTGTAGGGAGGCCGAAGGACCTGTCCCCAAGCCGGAATTTATTGACTAGAGGGGGGAACTCTGGTAACGTGGGAAACGGAAAGTTTTCTGATATTTTCCGTAATCATATTAAAGGAGGCTTCTTATGATAAAAAAGTACTATCTTCTCTCTCCGGGTCCTACACCGGTCCCCGATAGCGTCTTGTCGGCGGCCGCCGAGCCCATCATCCATCATCGGACGCCGGAATTTTCCGAGATCTTCATGCAGGTTTCGGAAGGGCTTAAATATGTCTTCGGCACAAAAGAAGACGTCTTCATCCTGACTTCTTCCGGCAGCGGCGCCATGGAGACGGCTATCGTCAACACCCTGAGCCCCGGTGATAAAATGATCTCCATCAATGCCGGGAAATTCGGCGAAAGATGGGGCAACATCGGCAAAGCTTATGGCGTGAATGTCAAAGAGATCGTCCTGGAGTGGGGCGCAGACTTCAGCAAGGAGCAATTGGCGGCCGAGCTCAAGGCGAATCCCGGAGTCAAGGCGGTCTTCACCACTCTTTCCGAAACTTCGAGCGGAGCGATCTACGACATCAAGGGATTCGGCGAGGTGGTCGCCCAGACCGAGGCGATCCTGGTGGTGGACGGAATCTCAGGTGCAGGGGCTACTCCGTGTCCAATGGACGAATGGAAGATCGATATTTTTGTCTCCGGGTCTCAGAAGTCATTCATGATTCCGCCCGGCCTGGCCTACATCGCCTTCAGTCCAAAAGCCTGGAAGCTCGTCGCCTCGGCCAAGCTTCCGCGGTTCTATTTCGACGCCACAAAGGCCAAGAAAAACCTGGAAAAACAGACCACGCCCTGGACACCGGCCGTATCTCTGATCATCCAGCAGAAGAAGGCTTTGGACATCATCAGAAACATGGGTCTCGACGCTATGCTCGAGCATCACCGCATCCTCGGGGAGGCCACCCGAGCAGGCATCAAGGCCCTGGGGTTGGAACTTCTGGCCAGGAACCCCGGGAACATCCTGACTGCCGTCAAGACGCCGGCGGGGATCGACGGGAGCAAACTGGTAAAGACGATGCAGGCTAAATACAAGGCCTACATCGCCGGCGCCCAGGATCCGAATAAAGGGAAATTTTTCCGTATCGCCCATCTCGGCTACATGGGCGGCTTCGATATAATAACCTCTCTGGCGGCTCTGGAGATGACGCTCGTCGACCTGGGTTTCCCGTTCGAAAAAGGCCGGTCCATGGCTGCGGCCGGGGCCATTTTAAGGGAGAATTGGAAATGAAGAAAATTTTATTGGCTGATTCGCTGGATAAAGAGGCCGTCGACAAGCTCAAGTCCCTGCCCCAGTTTGACGTTACCATCAAGACCGGTATGGACGAAGCCGAGCTCGTGAAGACAATCCCCGGCTTCCATGCCGTGGTCGTGCGGAGCGCCACAAAGATTACGCGCAAGGTCGTCGAGGCGGCGGCCGGACTGGAGATGATCGTCCGGGCCGGGATCGGCCTGGATAACGTGGATGCGGCGGCCGCCAAGGAAAAAGGAATCAAAGTGGCCAACACGCCGGCGGCGACAACTATCTCCGTGGCCGAGATCACTTTCGGGCTTATGCTCGGTGCCGTCCGGCAGCTCGGCCGGGCCAATCTCTCCATGAAGGAACACAAGTGGGAGAAAAAGACCTTCTCCGGCACGGAGCTCTATGGGAAAGTCGTGGGGATCATCGGCGGAGGCCGGATCGGCCAGGCTGTCGCCGAGCGGGCTCTGGCCTTCGGGATGAAGGTGCTGGTCTATGATGTCATTAAGATCGAGACCAAGCTCGACCTGAGGCAGGTCGGGTTGGATGAGCTCCTGGCCCAGGCCGAAATCATCACTCTCCATACTCCCAAGCAGGCCAAGCCCATCCTCGGCCGCGAGGAATTTCTGAAGATGAAGAACGGCGTCATCATCGTCAATGCCGCCCGGGGCGGCGTTGTGGACGAGGCGGCGCTCCTCGAGGCGCTTAACGCCGGAAAGGTCAAGGCCGCGGCTCTAGACGTCTTTGAGAAGGAGCCTCCCGCAGATTTTGCCTTGGTCGACCATCCGAATGTGATGGCCAGCCCCCACATCGGCGCGGCCGCCGAAGAGGGGCAAAAACGGGCCGGCCTGGAGGTCGTCAAGATCCTCGAGGAGAAGCTGGCCTAGGACCGCCTCGGAATTCGCTGACGGCCCGAGGTCCAGATCCTTGCGGCCGAGACTTAGGAAAAGCAATGGTGGCTTATTTCGACAACAACGCAACCACACCCATTGATCCGGCCGTCGCGGACAAGATGTGCTGGTTCCTGAGGGAGCATTTCGGGAATCCCTCCTCTATCTATCCCATCGGCCGGGCTGTCAAGGAAATCATCACCCTGGCCAGGGAAAACGTGGCCAAAGCCCTGGGGGCGCAACGGGGCGAGATCTTCTTTACCGGCTCCGGAACCGAGTCCGACAACTGGGCCATCCGGGGGGTCCTTGACACCTGCCCCGAAAAGAGAGAATTCATCACTTCGACGATTGAGCACCCGGCCGTCCTCAGCCAGGCCAAGTATCTTGAAAAAAAAGGGATAAAGGTCAGCTATGTGCCGGTGGACAGCCGCGGGACCGTCGACCTGGATTTTCTGCGCGCCGCCATTACACCTCAGACGGCTCTCATCTCAATCATGCATGCCAACAACGAGATCGGGACGGTCCAGCCGATCGAAAAGGTTGTATCGATTGCCCGGGAACACGGTGTTTTGGTGCACTGCGATGCCGTGCAGAGCTTTGGGAAGATGGACCTGGATGTCGTGAAGATGGGTGTCGACCTGCTCTCCGTATCCGGCCATAAGATTTATGGCCCGAAAGGCAGCGGCGCCCTGTATATCCGCAAAGGCATCGATATATGTCCGTTCATCTATGGCGGACATCAGGAGCGCGGAATGAGGGCGGGGACCGAAAACACGATCGGCATCGCCGGGTTTGGAGAGGCGGCCCGGATTCTTATGGAGCGGGCCCGCAAAGACAGGGAGCGTATCGAAAAACTGACTGATAGTCTGAGACAGGGGATCGAAGAAAAAATCCCCAGGATCATGTTTAACGGGCATCCCGAAAAACGGATCAAGAATACTCTGAATGTCGCTTTCCCTGGACTCGAGGCCGAGGCCATCCTGCTGGCCCTGGCGACGAAGGGGATCAGCGTTTCGACCGGCTCGGCCTGCAGTTCAGAGTCGGAGGAGGTCTCCCCTGTTCTCCTGGCCATCGGCCTGAGACCGGAGATCGCCCGCTCTTGCGTCCGGATATCCCTGGGCCGTTTCAACACGGAGGAGGATGTCCGGGCGTTTCTCCATGAGCTTCCCGATATAATCGCCAAACTGCGGCAAATCTCCGCCTTTGATCCTGAGGAATAAAGGGAGCCTGAGTCTCCCTTACCTGTTCGGGGCAAGATGATCGTCATCGGCGAGCGGCTGACCTGCGCGCCGCCATGGCTGCGTCAGAGGCGCTTCTCATCCCGGACCAGTCACTGGGCGGTTTCCTTCGCTTTTCTTGGGAAAAGAAAGGTGAAAAAACGGTCAGACGGAGCTGATGTTTTTCTCCCGGAGTTGACGGAGATAGGCCTGCCTGGCTTCCAGCAGGAATCTCTGGTAGCCTTCCTGCTGGAAGTCCGGATATGTCCAGGGCAGGAGCTTAACGGCGTTCCGGGAGAAAAGGAGCTCGAGGTGGGCGTATATCCCCTGCCTGAGCGGGACGCGGTGGGCAAAGTCCTTGGCCGTGGCCATGATCAGCGCCGCCGAGGTCAAGATGCCTGGATCTATGTTGACGATGCGGCACGCTCTGGCCGGGGATTTTCTCATCTCTTCCTCAAGAGCATTAGTCTCGACCTTGATGTCGCTCAGGGATTCGGGGGGGACGAGCCGGAAGAGGCTCAGGAACATACGGCTCAAGCCTTTGCCCATCTGCATTTCGTAGTAGGCCGTCCGGTCGAAGGGAAAGGCAGGGCTTCGGATATCGACGGGACCATAGATGGCCGACAGCGCCTCCTCGGTCTTGGCAAAAATGGCCTCTTGAGAAGCGATAATCCCGATGATCAACTTGACGGGGGCGAAAGACTTAGCCTCGGCCATTGATCACCACGATATGTCAACTTCGCTCAAAACGCAAATCTTCGTTTTTTCTTATGAGACCAAGGCGAGGGGCTGTTGGCGACAAACCCGTTTGAGGGTGGAGCGGGCACGGTTCCTACCTTATGTTGCCAAGGCGAAGAATTCAGGTGAGGAGGTCCGTGGACGACTGAGCGGGCATGGTTTCTCGACTGAAAGGAGAGAAGAGCGAAGAAGGATGCGGAGCGAGATTCCTCGCTGGGGAAACGAGCGGGCTGACGAACCTGAATCTGAGCCAATTTGACCGGGTCCCATCGTTTCCCTATAATGAGGACACTATGAAGTGGGTTTATATCGAAGACATCGGACATCAGGCCGACAAAGACGTCGAGATCAGGGGCTGGGTCTACAACAAGCGTTCGAGCGGCAAGATCCGCTTTCTTCTCATCCGCGATGGGACGGGCATTATCCAAGCCACTCTGTTCAGCGCTCAAAAGGACGATCCCCTTTTCCGGCAGTTCGACGCTCTGACTCTGGAGTCTTCGGTGATCATTCGGGGTTCCGTCCGGGAAGAAAAACGGGCTCCCGGCGGCTTTGAGCTCAGCATCAAGGACATGGAGACGATCCAGATCGCCCAGGATTATCCGATCACTCCCAAAGAGCACAGCACCCCGTTCCTCATGGAACATAGGCATCTCTGGCTGCGATCGCGCAAGCAACACGCCATCCTCCAGGTCCGGGCTGAGGTCATAAGGGCCATCCGTGATTTCTTCGACGGCCGCGGGTTTCGGCTCATGGATACGCCAATCTTGACGCCGAGCGCCTGCGAAGGGACGACAACCCTTTTTGAGACAGAATACTTCGATCAAAAAGCCTACTTGAGCCAGAGCGGCCAGCTCTATAACGAAGCCACGGCCGCTGCTTTCGGCAAAGTCTACTGCTTTGGGCCGACATTTCGGGCGGAGCGGTCCAAGACCCGCCGGCATCTGATCGAATTCTGGATGGTCGAGCCCGAAGTCGCTTTCGCCAAGCTCGATGATGCCGTTGAGCTTGGGACCGACCTCATCCTTTCTGTTATCGAACGGGTGTTGACCCGGCGCCGGGCGGACCTTGATGTCCTGGAGCGGGATCCCAAACCCTTGGAGGCGATCACAAAGCCATTTCCGCGCCTTACCTACGACGAGATCGTTCCTGATCTCCAGAAAAGGGGTTCGGCGATGGCCTATGGAGATGACTTCGGGGCGCCCGAAGAAACGCTCATCTCCCAGATCTCGGCGAATCCCGTCTGTATCACCCATTTCCCGGCCAAGATCAAGGCCTTTTATATGCAGCCGGACATGTCCCGTCCCGACCTGGTCCTGGGTGTCGACTTCATGGCGCCCGAAGGCTTTGGCGAGATCATCGGCGGCGGCCAGCGCATCCATGACCTCTCTCTGCTGGAGCAGCGGCTTCAAGAGCACAACCTGCCGCGCGAAGCCTACCAGTGGTACCTGGACCTGCGCCGTTACGGAGCTTGCCCCCACTCCGGTTTCGGGATGGGGATCGAAAGGACCGTAGCCTGGATGTGCGGTCTTAAGCACATCCGCGAGACCATCCCTTTCCCGCGCCTGTTGTACCGGATCTATCCTTAGGAGTCATCCCTCCATTCCATCCCGAAATGCCCCCTCCAGATGCGGCCGGGTGGCCTTGATCACCTACGGCTGCGCCAAGAACCTCGTGGATAGCGAAGTAATGCTCGGGTACCTGAGAAGAGCGGGATATGAGATCTCTCCGCGATCCGAAGGGGCCGACATTATCGTCCTTAACACCTGCGGGTTCATTCAGCCGGCCAGGGACGAGGCCGGGGAGGGAATCGAGAGGGCACTCACCCTCAAAAAAAGGCGTCCGGACCGGAAGATCGCCGTGGTCGGCTGTTTCGTCGAAAGGTACCGGGCTGATCTGGAACAAAGATATCCTGGCGTTGACGTTTGGCTGGGAGTGAGGGATTTTGACCATATTGTCGAGGCTTTGGAGATGAAGCCCTACTCGCGGGGTCAGAGGACCTTTCTGCTCGGACGCGAGACGCCGCGTTTGCTCTCCACGCCTTCGACCTGGGCTTATCTCAAGATTTCCGAAGGCTGTTCCCATGAGTGCGCATTCTGCGCCATCCCCCTGATAAAGGGCCCTTACGATTCCAGGAGCATCCCGTCCATAGTGGCCGAGGCCGGGGGAATGGCCGAGCGCGGGGTCACGGAAATCAACCTTATCTCCCAGGATACGACCTTTTTTGGGCGCGATAAGAGGCCTGAGGGTGAATTGATCAAACTCCTGCGCCGGCTTATCGAGGTCCGTGGTATCTGCTGGATCCGCCTGCTCTATGGCTATCCTGAAGAGATCACGCCGGGACTTCTCGAGGTCATGAAGGAGGACAAGATTTGTCCCTACTTGGATATCCCGTTCCAGCATGCCGACCGTCGGCTTCTCCGGTCGATGAAGAGGAGCATGGACGGGACCAGGGCTATCCGGTTGATCGAGAGGATCCGCAAGGCGCTTCCCGACGTGGCCATCAGGACCTCGCTCATCGTCGGCTTTCCGGGGGAAGGCCGTGACGAGTTCCTTGCCCTGACGAAATTTGTCCGGGAAGCGCGGTTCGATCATCTCGGGGTGTTTACCTATTCTCGGGAGGAGGATACCCCCGCCTTCGTATTGGGGGATCCGGTCCCTGAAAAAGAGAAAGCCCGCCGACGCGACGAAATCATGGCTCTCCAAGCCGAGATCGCCGCCTCGCTTCTCCGGAAATATCTCCACCGGCGGCTCGATGTCTTGATTGACCCTTCCTCGTCTGCCGGGAGCGGCAGGCTCGCCGGTCGCACCAGGTTCCAGGCCCCGGAAGTCGACGGCGTCGTCGAGATCGAACCGGGCGACCCGGCCGCCGGACCGGTCCGGCCGATCGAAAAAGTTGAAATCGTCTCGGCGGGAGTATATGATTTGCACGGAATCGTGGTCCGATGAAAATCGTTTGGAGAATTTTCGCCACCTTTTTTGGACTGGGGTTTTTCCCGGTCGCGCCCGGAACCCTGACCAGCTTGGCCGTCCTTCTGCTTTATAAATATCTCATTTACGGGCTGACACTTCCCTATCTTCTTTTGATCTTTTTCCTCCTTCTTGCCCTCGGCGTTCCGGCCGCTTCCGCCTATTCTTCCGAGCTCAAGAAATCCGACCCCGGACGCGTGGTCATCGACGAGGCCGCCGGGCAGTTCCTCGTCCTTGCCTTCGTCTCTCCCGATTGGACCTTTATCGTCATCGGTTTTCTGCTTTTCCGCTTCTTTGATATCGTTAAACCGTTCCCCATCCGCCAGTTGGAGGCCCTTCCCGCCGGTTGGGGGATCATGGCCGATGATGTCGCGGCCGCTCTGATGGCCAAGGCGCTGCTCCATCTTTATATTTATCTCCAGTGAAAAAAGAGCTTCCCGGTAGAGTCGAGATCATCGCCGTCGGTTCCGAGCTTCTTACCCCGTTTTTCCAGGATACGAATTCGCTTTATATCAGCGCCCGCCTGAACGACCTCGGGTGGACGGTCGCCTTCAAGACGATCGTCGGTGATGACAGACAGGACCTCAGCCTGAAGGTTTGTGATGCCCTGCGCCGGACGGAGCTGGTTATGATCAGCGGTGGTCTTGGGCCTACGGGCGATGACGTAACCAGGGAAGCCGTGGCCCAGGCTCTGGGAAGAGACCTGGTCCTCCAAAGAGAACTCCTGGAGCGTATCAAGGATCGTTTCCGGAGGCGACAATTGGCCATGCCCAGGTCCAACAGGAAACAAGCCTTCCTTATCCGCGGCGCGGCTGTCCTGCCGAATAAAAACGGAACCGCGCCGGGGCAGATGATCCGGGTCGGTGGGAAAAGAATCATCCTTCTCCCCGGGCCCCCCCATGAGCTCAAGCCGATGTGCGAGGATTCGGTCTGGCCGGAATTGGAGAGAGACAAACGCCGTTATCTCTCCCGGGCCGTGCTCAAAGTGACCGGTCTGACCGAGTCGATGGTTGAAGCCCTTATCTCCGGTCTGTATCCCAAGACGTCCGACCTCGGTCTGACCGTCCTTGCTTCTCCCGGCCAGATCGAGATCCACTTGCTGGCTTTTTCAGCGGTGAGCCCGACCCTGGCACAGAACAAGCTCCGCCGACTGAAATGCAGAGTCATAAGGCGATTGAGGAATCACGTCTTTTCCGAGAACGGCGAATCCCTGGAACAAATCATCGGGGTTCTCCTGAAGAAACAGAAGAAAACTCTGGCGGTTGCCGAGTCCTGCAGCGGCGGTCTGATCAGTCACCGGCTGACCAATGTCCCTGGAAGCTCCGAATACTTTTTGGAGGGAGCGGTGGCCTACAGCAACGCGGCCAAGGTAGATCTTTTGGCTGTTCCGCCCGACCTCATCGAAACGCACGGCGCGGTCAGCCTGCCGGTTGCCCGGGCGATGGCGAGGGGCATTCGAAAGCGCGCCCGGGCCGACCTCGGCTTGGCCGTCACCGGCATTGCCGGTCCGGCCGGAGGCTCGGCCGATAAGCCTGTCGGTTTAGTCTTCACCGCCTTGGCCTGGTCCGGAGGGACCGAAGTCCGGGAAAATCACTTCCTGGGGATGCGGCAACAGATCAAGCTCCAATCGGCCCAGAAAGCCCTGGACATGGTGCGGCGGCAGCTCCTCCAGAAAGCCCAGATTCGAAAAAGAAGGGCTCTGTGAGAACCTTTATCGCTATCGATCTTGATGCCGGCTTGAAAGCCGCTTTACAGGCGCTCGTGGGCGGATTGGGGCGGTTTCCCGGTTCGAGGAGCGTCCGCTGGGTGGGCGCCGCAGGGATGCACCTGACGCTGAAATTCCTGGGAGAGATTTCAGATGAGCAGGCCGCCCGGATCTCGATTGTCCTCGAAGAAGTCGCCCTTAGGAACCGGGCCTTCGATCTTGCCTTGGCAGGCACGGGCGCGTTTCCCCCAGGACGAAGGGATCCGCGTGTCTTCTGGGTGGGCATAACCTCGGCGCCGCCTCTGCTGGCTCTCCAAGAGGATATCGAGGCAGAAATGGAAAAACTGGGGTTCGAAAGGGAAAAGCGCCGGTTCCATCCCCATCTGACTCTCGGCCGGGTGAGGTTCCCTTCCCGCCTCGATCCTATAATCCAAGAGATGGGAAAATACCAGGAACAAAAGTTCGGAGATATGCGGGTCGAGAAGTTCACCTTTTTCCAGAGCACCCTCAAGCCTTCGGGCGCCGAGTATACCGTGCTTAAGGAGTGTTGTCTGGCATGAAGATCATCTGGATATTGGCATCTTATTTTGTCGGCTCCTTTCCCTCCGGCTTCTTGCTCTTAAGGCTCAGGGAGAATCAGGATATTCGAAGCTTGGGGAGCCAGAGCACCGGGGCCACCAATGTCCTGCGTCTCAAGGGCTGGCGCTATGCGCTTCCCGTCCTGGTCATCGACGTGCTCAAGGCGGCCCTGCCGGTTTGGCTGGCCTTGCGGTCCTTCCCGGCCGACCGCCGGGTAGCCTACGGTGTGGCCATGATGGTTGTCCTCGGCCATTGTTTTCCCGTCTTCATCGGATTCAAGGGAGGAAAAGGGGTCTCAACGGCCATGGGGTCCTATGCCGTTCTGGCGACCATCCCGTTTCTGGTGAGCCTGGCGGTTTTCGGCGGGGTGATCGCGGCCACCCGCTATGTCTCCCTTGGCTCGTTGCTGGCCGCCTTGTCGTTTCCGTTGATCGTTTTTTTCGTCCGGGGTGACGGCGGCCTAGCCATGCTCGGGTTGGCCATTTTCGCCGTCATCGCCCTCCGGCATGCCGGGAACCTGAAGCGGCTCATTAAGGGGCAAGAGAGGAAGATCGGGCAGAGGATAAATATTGTGAAGGGATGATCGGAGATGGACGCGGCGATAATCGGCGGCGGTAGCTGGGGCTCGGCCTTCGCTCTTCATCTTGGCCGGCGGCGTTTTAAGACCCGGCTCTGGGTAAGGGAAGACCGAATCCGGGACGGGCTCATCGAAACCCGGCAGAACGGCGTTTTCCTTCCCGGTTTCCGGCTTCCTCCCGAGGTTTCCTTTTCGGCCGACATCCGGGAGACCGCTTCTTCGGCCGGGATCGTGTTCATAGCCGTGCCCTCACGCTTCTGCCGCCCGGTTTTTGAGGAGATCAAGCCCGTTCTTAGGGGCGACCAGATCGTCGTCAGCCTGACCAAGGGAATCGAGGAGGGGTCTCTCAAGAGGATGACGGAGGTGATGGAAGAGCTTTTTCGGCCGCCGCGTCTCCCCCATCTGGCCGTCCTCAGCGGTCCGAGCTTTGCCCGCGAAGTGGCCAAAAAACATCCCACAGCTGTGGTCATCGCATCGGCGGAGGCCGAGTCCGCTCGGTCGGTGCAGCGCCTCGTCTCCGACGTCCATTTCCGGGCCTATACCAGTGATGATGTTGCCGGAGTCGAGCTGGCCGGTGCGCTAAAAAATGTGATCGCCGTGGCCTGCGGGATCTCGGACGCCTTGCGCTTCGGTTCCAACACTCGGGCTGCCCTCATCACCCGGGGCATCGCCGAAATAGGCCGGCTTGGCTCGAGGCTCGGGGCCAAGAAAGAGACCTTCCTCGGCTTGGCCGGCATCGGCGACCTGGTCCTCACCTGTACCGCGAGGCAAAGTCGCAACTATCACGTCGGTTTCGAACTGGGGAAAGGACGATCGCTTCGCGAGATCCTGAGGGAGACGCCCATGGTGGCCGAGGGGGTCACGACGACCGTCTCGACACTGGACCTGGCCCGCAGGGAAGAGGTCGAGACGCCGATCTCGACGGAGGTCTATCGAATTCTTTACGAGGCTAAGAGCCCCAGGACATCCCTGAGGGACTTGATGCTGCGAACGTTGAAAGAGGAATGATCAGGAGTGAGGATAGAAATGAAAAGAACAAATCTGGCGGCCGTCGGCTTGTGTATCTTTCTGGTGACCTGCGCGTCCTCCCAGAAAAAACTCCAACAGGCCAAGGAAAAAGACCCTCAATACCAGTACTCCATGGGGGCGGTTTACTTGAACAACAACAACCTGGACCAGGCTGTCCGGTTTTTCAACAAGGCGCTGTCTCTTGAGCCCCGGCACTTCCAATCGCTGAACGCCCTTGGCCTTACCTATTCGCTCAAAGGCGATCTCCGGGAGGCCGAGAAGTACTTTCTGAAATGCCTGGAGGTATCCCCGAACTTCATGGAAGCCCGCAATAACCTGGGCATGATCTATCAGGAGATGGGTTTCCTGGATAAGGCCGAGGAGGAATTCAAGAAGGTCACCGCCGATCCCAGTTATACCAACAAGGAGATGCCCTATTATAACCTCGCCAGGCTATGTTCGGTACGACTGGACTGGGAAAAGGCCCTCTTCTATGCCGATAAGGCGGTCCAAACCAACCCCCGCTATCATCTGGGCCACAATCTTCGAGGGTACATCCTGGAGAACCAGGGCAAGCTTCCTGAGGCCATTGACTCCTATAAACAGGCGGCTAAGCTTCTCCCCAGCGACGTCACTTATGAATTCAATCTCGCAGTCGCCCATTACAAAAACGGCGACTTCCGTCAAGCCAGGGAGATTCTCGAGGAAATCCGGCCCCTGATCGCGGATCCGGAGATGAGAGAAAAGGCCGACTCCTACCTGAAGGAGATCAAAGATAAAGAGAAGCCCGGCGTTTGAGGCTAAGTCCCCTCTTCCCACGCGGCCAGGTATCTTTTCTGCTCGGCAGTCAAGCGGTCGATCCGGATGCCCATCGACCGGAGCTTGAGGCGGGCGATCTGCTCGTCGATCTCGCGAGGAACTCCATGGACGTTTTTGGTCAACGTCTTTCCTTTGCGGCTGAGGTAAAGGGCACTAAGCGCCTGGTTGGCGAAGCTCATGTCCATGACCATGGCCGGATGTCCCTCGGCGGCGGCCAGGTTGATCAGCCGCCCTTCCCCCAGGAGGAATATCTTCCGACCGTTGCGGAGTTCGAACTCCTCTACAAATTCCCGGATCTTCCTTTTTCTCCTGGCCAGGGAAGCGAGCGCCGGGATGTCGATCTCGACGTTGAAATGCCCGGAGTTGGCGATGATAGCGCCGTCCTTCATCCGGACAAAATGTCGGCGGGTGATGACTGTTTTATCGCCCGTGACGGTGACGAAGACATTGCCGATTGAGGCGGCCGCCTCGAGCGGCATGACATCAAATCCGTCCATGACCGCTTCCAGGGCGCGCAGAGGATCGACCTCGCAGATGATAACCTTGGCACCCGCGCCCCTGGCCCGCATAGCCACTCCCCGGCCGCACCAGCCGTATCCGGCGATGACGAAGTGGAGCCCGGCGAGCAGGATATTCGTCGACCGGAGGATGCCGTCGACCGTGCTCTGCCCGGTTCCATAGCGGTTATCGAAGAGGTGTTTGGTGTTGGCGTCGTTGACGGCGATGATCGGGTAGGCCAGAACTCCCTTGGCCGCCATGCTCCTTAAACGGATGACCCCGGTCGTCGTTTCCTCCGTCCCCCCGATGATTTCCCGGATCAATACCCGGCGGCGGGAATGAAGCGTACTGACCAGGTCGGCCCCGTCGTCCATCGTGATCTGGGGCTTGTGGTCAAGGGCTTGGTTGAGGTGTCGATAATAGGTTTTGTGGTCTTCTCCCTTAATGGCGAATACCGGGACGCCGAAATGCTTGACCATGGCCGCGGCGGCGTCATCCTGGGTACTCAGAGGGTTGGAAGCACAGAGAGCCACTTCGGCTCCGCCGATCTTGAGGGTTTCCATCAAGTTGGCCGTCTCCGTGGTCACGTGCAGGCAGGCTGAAAGCCGGATCCCGCGGAGCGGCTTTTCCTTGGCAAATCGTCTTTTGATAGACCCGAGTACGGGCATGAAGCGGGCGGCCCATTCGATCTTGAGTCGTCCCTGGGCGGCCAGACTAATGTCTTTGATGTCGTGATTCATGTTTTCCTCAGCGCAGCCCGGAATCGCGGCGCAGGGCTTCGGCCTTGTCCGTTCTCTCCCAGGTGAATTCCGGTTCGGTCCGGCCGAAATGCCCGTAGACGGAGGTCTTGCGATAGATGGGCCGGAGCAAGTCCAAAGCGCTGATCATCGCTTTGGGCTTGAGAGCGAAGTGAGCCCGGATCAGCTCTTTGACCTTGTCCTCGGGAATCTTGGCCGTGCCGAACGAGTCCAGCATGATCGACACGGGCTCGGCCACCCCGATGGCATAGGCCAACTGGACTTCCAGCTTGTCGGCGATCCCGGCCGCGACGATGTTTTTTGCGATGTAGCGGGCTGTATAGGATCCAGAGCGGTCTACCTTTGAAGGGTCCTTGCCCGAGAAGGAGCCTCCACCGTGGCTTCCTACTCCCCCGTAAGTGTCAACAATTATCTTGCGGCCGGTCATCCCCGTATCGGCCAGGGGGCCGCCCTGCTCGAACCGGCCGGTTCCATTGATGATGATCTTGGTTTTCTCGTCGAGCATGGAGGCGGGGATGACACTCCGTATGACCAGCTTGTGGAGGTCTTCCCTAAGGTCCTGCATCTTAACAGTCTCGTTATGCTGGGCGGCTAGGACTACGGCCTCAACGCGCTTGGGCATATCCCCGTCATACTCGATCGTAACCTGCGACTTGCCGTCCGGGCGGAGATAGGGAAGGGTTTTGTCCCGGCGGACCTCGCCCAGGCGGCGGACGAGCTTATGAGCCAGGATGATCGGGAGGGGCATCATTTCTTCCGTCTCCCGGCAGGCGTAGCCGAACATAAGGCCCTGATCCCCGGCGCCCTGCTCGTGGTCCCCGGACTCGTCCACTCCCATGGAGATATCGGGAGACTGCTCGTGGATAGAGGAGATGACGCAACATGTCTTGTAATCGAACCCATAGATGGCTTTCGTGTAGCCGATGTCACGGACGACGCCGCGGACCAGCTTCTGAAAATCGCAGTAGCCGTTGGTGGTGATCTCCCCGGCGATCAGGACGAGTCCCGTGGTCACCAGGGTTTCGCAGGCCACGCGGCTCTTGGGGTCCTGACCGACCAGGTCGTCCAGGACCGTGTCAGAGATCTGATCGCAGATCTTATCGGGATGACCTTCGGTCACTGATTCCGAAGTGAAGAGGTGTTTACCGACTTGACTCATGCGCTGCCTCCTCCGGTTTTTCTCATGATAAACCGCCATGTTATATCAATCGCTCCCATTTTTCAACGTCCGCCGGAAATTGAATTTCCGTTTTGTTTTGTGCTATTTTAAAAATACGGCCGACGGCCGGGTAGTGCACAATGCTGAAAAACCGTTCCGGGGCGTGGGTATTGATCCTTTTTTTCGCCAGCCTGGGATCTTCAGCCGCCCAAGAGGAGCCGGGCTTTTCCTTCTCCTTCACGCGTTTCACTCTGAAAAACGGTCTGGAGGTTATCCTCTCCGCGGACGAGACTCTCCCGCTTGTTTCGGTCGTTTTAGCGTATCAGGCCGGTTCAATCCACGAGCAGCCCGGGAAGACGGGTCTTGCCCTATTGCTCGAGAACATGATGTTCATGGGCTCGCTCAACGTCGGTCCGATGCAGCATATCGGGTACATCAACCGTGTCGGGGGAGAGCCAAACGCCAGCACCTCGGAAGATGTTACCTACTTCTATCAGACGGTCCCGGCCAATCAGCTGGCTCTCGTCCTCTGGCTGGAGTCCGACCGGATGAAAGCCCTTGAGCTTGACGCATCCAAAGCCGAACGGGCGAAACAGTCCCTGATCGAGGAGATCACTCAGCGCAAAGCGGCCGAGCCCTACCTGGATAGCCTTCTGGCCTTCGACCGGCTTCTCTATCCCGATTTCGCTCACGGCCACAGTATCCTGGGTCGGGAAGAAGATATCTTGGGCCTCGAAGCAGAGGATATCCGGGCCTTCTATGCGACCTACTATGCTCCCAGCAACGCCGTTCTTGTCGTAGTCGGGGATTTCGATATAGACAGGACCAGGGAGCTGGTGGAAAAGTATTTCGAGACGATTGCTCCCGGCAGAAAGCCTCCCCTCTTTCTGCCTCCCCGGCCTCCCGAAAAAAAAGAAGTGGTCCAGGCGTTTCAGGATAGCCTGGTCCCCTCGCCCGCTTTTCACCTGGGATACCGGATCGCCTCCCCGTATTCCCGCGATTATTATGTCCTGGCCGTCATCGACTATCTGCTTTTTCATGGAAAAAGTGCCCGCCTTTACAGAAAGCTGGTCAAAAGAGAAGGCCTGGCCTTATTTGTCTCCGGCGGGATCGAGAAACGCAAGGATATGGCTGTGCTGAAGCTCTTCGCCATGAACAACAACGAGACCATGGTGGAGCTCTCCCAAAAATCCATCCTCTCCGAATTCAACAAGCTCCGGACCTACGAGGCATCCGCTGAAGAGCTGGCCAAAGCCAAGAGCCTGCTCAAGCGGGACTACCTCAATCGGCTCGCTTCTCCTCCGGAAAGGGCCATGTTCCTTGCGGAGATGTTTTTCTCCCCCGTCGGCCTGGATGCCCTTCCAGACCAGTTGCCCAAGTATATGCGAATAGGCCCGAATGAAATCCGCCTGGCCGCCGGCCGCTATCTTACCCCCGAGAACAGTGTCATCCTGAACGTGAAGTTGAAATGAAGATAACCCTGAGAATTATGTTCTGGATTCTTCTCGGCCTGGGATCGGGTTTGGCCCAGCAGGAGCGGTTCAGGAAATCGCCGCCCATCCCCGAACCGCTGCTCCGGCCGGAACTCCCCAAGATCGAAGCCATGCGGCTTCAGAACGGCCTTGTGGTGGCCGTTGTCCCCCGACCTGACCAGCCCTTCATCAGCCTGGAGCTCGTCATACTGGCCGGCGAGAGCCGCTCGCCCCGGCGCCTGCCTGGACTCGCCTCTTTCACAGCCGAGATGCTGAGCCGCGGCACTCCCCTGGTTTCGGCGGCCGATCTGGAGGAGAGGATCGACGCCATTGGCGGCGACTTCAGCACGACGACGACTCCGGATTTCTCCCGTTTTTCCTTCCATTTCCTGTCGGGCTTTCTGGACCAGGCACTGGGGATATTGAGCTTGATGGTCCTGCAGCCGGATTTCAGCAATCGCGAGGTTGCCGCTCTCATACGGACCAAGTTCTACGACCTCAAGCAGAAATTGCGGGACCCGGAGTTCGTCGGCCGGCGCCATCTTCTCCGCGTCCTGTTCAACGATCACCCCTACCTCCAATTCTTGTATAGCGAGGACGTCATCAAGAACCTGACCAGGAAAGATATCCAGGGCTTTTATGAGTCTTACTACAGGCCGAACAACGCCCTGATCGTTCTCGCCGGGAACCTCGATTTGGGCATCGCCGCACGAAGGGTCAGCCATTTCTTCAACCTTTGGCAGATGAAGGATATTGCGGAGGCGCTTCTCCCGTCACCCCCAGCCAACACCGTGGACAGGTTTTGTTTTGTCGACCTCCCTCAGGCAAAAGAGGCCACGCTGGTCCTCGGCAATTTGATCTCTCCCTTAGCCGAGCCGGACTATTATCCTCTGGGCGTCCTCAACCAGGTGCTCGGCGGGACTCCCTTCAGCCGTCTGTTCATGAACCTCCGTGAGGCCAAGCAATATGCCTATAGCGCGTTCAGCCAAGTGGGGTTCTTCCGGGCATGCGGATATTACGCCGTCACCGCCCAGGTTATCCCCCCTGCCTCCGGCCCCTCCATCCGGGAGATCAAACGGGAGCTGGAGCGGATCAGCCGGGAGAAGGTGTCCAACTTTGAGTTAGAGCAGGCCAAGTCCTATCTGATCGGCCAATTCCCGATCCGGATCGCGCGCCTGGACGAACTCAGCCGGCAGGTCTCGGAATTGTTGGCCTTCTCGGTGGTCGATTCCCGGTGGAGCCGGTTTCTTGAGAACATCACCCAGGTCGACGCCGACATGATTTTCGAGGTGGCCCAAAAATACCTCCTGCCGAAGCCCGTGGTTGTCATCGTCGGGGACAAAGACATGCTCCTTGACCAGCTCCGCGAGCTCGACCGGCTTGAAGTATACGATCTCAAGGGAGTTCTCCTCTATACTCTCATTAAAGGAGTCGAAGGATGAAACTAGTGGAGTGCGTGCCCAATTTCAGTGAAGGCCGTGACCGGGAGAAGATTAAGGCGATTACCCAGGAGATCGAGCGCACACCGGAGGTTAGACTCCTTGATGTCGACCCGGGGGAATCGACGAACCGGACGGTTGTGACCTTCATCGGTTCACCGACGGGGGCTAAGGAAGCGGCCTTCCGGGCTATCCGTATGGCGGCCGAGCTGATCGATATGCGCCGGCACAAGGGCGCCCACAGCCGGATCGGCGCCACGGACGTCTGTCCTTTTGTGCCGGTCTCCGGCGTGACGATGGAAGATTGCATCCAACTGGCTCGTGACCTGGGCGAACGCGTCGCCAGGGAACTTGGCATCCCTGTCTATCTATACGAGGAGGCGGCGCAGCAACCGGAGCGCCGCAACCTCGCCAATATCCGGGCCGGAGAGTACGAAGGACTGGCCGAGAAGTTCAAAGATCCTCTGTGGGCGCCCGATTTCGGGGATCCCGTGTTCAATCCCACGGCGGGGGCAACGGTCATCGGCGCCCGCGAATTCCTGATCGCTTACAACATCAACCTGAATACCCGCGACCGGCGGCTCGCTCACGAGATCGCGCTCAATCTTCGGGAGAGCGGACGGGCGCAGCGGGATGCCGGGGGCAATATCGTCCGGGATGCTCAAGGCAAAGCGGTCACCCTCCCCGGACGATTCCCGCATGTCAAGGCGGTCGGCTGGTACATTGAGGACTACGGAGTCGCCCAGATCTCGATCAACTTCACAAATTATAAGGTCAGCCCTGTCCATCTTGTCTTTGATGAAGCCGTCAGGGAGGCCGAAAAACTCGGTCTGCGCGCGACCGGCAGTGAGCTTGTCGGTTTAATCCCCAAAGAAGCGCTTCTCCTGGCAGGACGGCACTACCTGGAAAAGCAGGGCAAGAGTCCCGGAGTTCCCGAGGAGGAACTTGTGCGCACGGCGGTGCTGTCGCTCGGGCTCTCCGATGTCGCCCCCTTCGATCCGGAGAAGAAAATCATCGAGAGCCAATTCAAGGATGGGGCGCCTTCTCTGCTCAAGCTGGACCTGCGCCAGTTCGCCAACGCCCTCTCCCTGGATTCTCCAACACCCGGCGGGGGAAGCGCAGCGGCCCTCTGCGGCGCTCTCTCGGCTTCTCTTTCGGCCATGGTGGCTAACTTGACTGTCGGCAAAAGGGGATACGAGGAAGTGTCGGACGAGATGAAGGAAGCCGCCCTGAAGGCCCAGAAGCTCAAGGATGAGCTGCTGGCCGCCGTGGATGAAGATACCCGGGCTTTCAATAAGGTCATGGAGGCTTTCGGCTTGCCCAAGGGAAGCGAAGAACAGCTCAAGGAAAAAGAAGCGGCGCTCGAACAAGCTTCCAGAGAAGCGACGATCGTCCCGCTCGGCGTCCTGCAGAAATGCGGGCCGCTTCTTGAGTTGGCCGGGCTCGTCGCCCGGAAAGGCAATAAAAATTCCCTGAGCGATGCCGGTGTGGCCGGCCTTCTGGCCGAGGCCGCCGCGGCCGGGGCCTTTTACAACGTCCAGATAAACCTCCCCGGGATCAAAGATGTTGGCTTCAAGGAAGAAGCCTTGAAAAAGGGAGGCGAGACGATGAGCCGGGTGGCGCAACTCGGAGAGGAAATCAGGACCCTTGTGGGGGCGGCACTTAAAAAGACCTGAAGTCCGCAGTCTCACCTTTTAAGGTTAGCCGATAAAGGTTAAAAATCACCCTGGATTTCACCCGGGCCGGCTATTGCTCAAACTCCTACCTTTTGAAAGGATAATTGCTGAGGAAGGAGAAACCGTTGTGAGCGCGCGGATTCCCGTTGTCACCAAAGGCCTAAGAAAAAGGCTTTGGGCCGTCATAATCCTGTCCGTCTCCTACCTTGTCTACAGTTCGCTCGCGGACTTTATCCCTAAGTATTGGGAACAAATCGGTTTCCCGCTTCTGAGCCGGCATATCCTGAAGATCGGGATGCTCGCCATCCTGCTGATCTGCCTGAGCGGGCTGGCCATAAGCGACAAGATGAACGCCCTGATCATCCGGGAAGGCTTGACGGGATTGTTCAACAAATCCTATATCCGCCAACGGCTCGACGAGGAGCTCTATCGGTCCAAACGGTATGACCGTGACTTGAGCTTGATGATGATCGACCTGGATAACTTCAAAGCCCTGAACGACCGTTTCGGCCATGCCGTCGGCGATCATCTGCTGAGATATTTCAGTCAGGTGATCGCTGATACTATCCGCCCCTCCGACATCGCCGCCCGTTATGGCGGGGAGGAATTCCTGGTCATCCTTCCCGAGACCCGGAAAGAGGAGGCCCAGGTCGTGGCGGAAAGGCTGCTCAAAAGGATCTCTCTTTACCCCTTTAGGGTCGATTCCCGGAAAGAGGACGTTCCCTTTACCATCAGCATCGGATTAACCACCTACCCCGAGCACGGGGAGAGCGCCGAAGAGCTGGTCGTGCTCGCCGATATGGCCCTTTACCAAGCCAAGAAAGAAGGCAAGAACAAAGTGGCTGTCTACGCCATGATGCACTGATCTCGACGCGCGATTTTCCATCGAATCTCTGCGGGGCCTTCTCCCAAGCCGGCTTTTCCGATAAAATGAAAAAGGGTATTCTCTTTGCCGGATGGGAAAATCCTACGAAGCGAAAGTCAGCTGAGCCGGAAGAGGATAGAGATGGATAAACGGGCGGCCGTTATCGACAGGCTCTGGATCGTCGAGGGCGACATCACCTTACTCGATGTCGAAGCGGTGGTTAACGCAGCCAATAAACAGCTCCGGCTGGGGGGCGGGGTTGCAGGTGCGATCCGCGCCCGCGGCGGTCCGTCAATCCAAGAACAGTGCGATCGGCTGGCGCCGATCGAAGTGGGAGAAGCTGTGATCACGGGCGGCGGGAACCTCAAGGCGAAATACGTGATTCATGCGGTCGGCCCGGTCAACGGCGAAGGCGACGAAGAGGCCAAACTGGCCCGGGCGACATTAAGCTGCCTGCGGATCGCCGCGGACCGGAAGATCCAGAGCCTCGCCTTTCCCGCCATAAGCACGGGAGTCTATGGGTTCCCCCTCCCCAGGTGCAGCCGGATCATGCTTCAGGTCGGCCTCGATTTCCTGAGAAAAAACAGCTTTCCCCGGGAGATCATATTTTGCCTCTATGGGACAGAGGCCTATGAGGCTTTCCATAAGACATTGACTTCGCTCGGCCCATGAGTCGCCTCAGGAAAACTTTTTCCGGCGCAGGCCGTAGGAAACTCCGAACAATAAGAAAGAGGTAATCACCACGGCTGCCGAAGCCGGCAGGTCTAGATAAAAAGCGGCAGGCAGACCCAAAAGAAGCGAGAGAGAAGCGACAAGAGAAGAGAATAAGAGCGCCTGCTTGAAATTGGCCGCCAATAAGAGGCCCGCTCCCGCCGGAATGACCAGGAGAGCGGCGACCAGCAGGATTCCCACCACCTTCATCCCCATGACGACGGTGACCGAGGTCAGGATCGCCAAAAGGACGTCGAGCGGGGCCGTCCTTACCCCAGAGGCCTTGGCGGCTTCCGGGTCGAACGTCAGATACATCAACTTTCGGTAATTCACCATAACAGCGCAGATAACGATCGCGGCCAAGGCGGTAGACAGCCCGACCTCGAGCCCGTCGATAGCCAGGATATCACCGAACAGATAGCTCAGGAGGTCGGCGTTGAAGCGTCCGGCCAACGTGGCCAAGACGATCCCCAGCGCCATGCCCACGCTGCTGAATATCCCGATCGCCATGTCCCCATGCAAACCGGCTTTCTCGCGAAGCCTCATTATGGCCAAGGAGGCGATGACGGCGACGACTAGCGCCGCTGCCAACGGAAGGATATTCAAGAATAGCCCCAGCGCCACTCCGCCGAAAGTCACATGAGCCAGGCCGTGGCCCATCATCGCATCCCGGCGGAGGATCAAAAAAAGGCCGAGGATGGCGCAGGCGATGGCCACGAAGAGCCCGGCCACGAGCGCCCTTTGAAAAAAGCCGTAGCTGAAAAACAATTCCATAGGTGTGGCCTTTAATGCGTGTGGGAGACAAGGTGGCCGCTCGCCAGCATCGTCTTGAAGGCTTCGGACCGGCAGAAGTCGGAGTGGGACCCGTGAAACACCAGCCTCTGGTTGAGGCAGGCCACTTTGGTAACGTGCCTGTTGACGATCCCGATGTCGTGTGTCACCAGTATGATCGTGATCCGCTGCTTTTCGTTGAGCGTGTGGAGCATGTCGTAGAAAAGCCCCTGGGTGGCGGCATCGACACCGGCCGTGGGCTCGTCCAGGAAGAGCAGTTCGGGGGCGTTCACGATCGCCCGGGCGATGAATACCCGCTGCTGCTGCCCGCCGGACAGGCTGCCGATCGGCCGGTCCCGGAAAGTGAGCATCCCAACTCTTTCCAGCGCCAGATTAACGGCCTTGTCTTTTTCCCTTTTCCGGCGCCCGACCGCGAGTCGGCCCGGAAGGAAGGCCATGGCGACGACCTCTCTGGCCGACGCCGGGAATAGCGGGTCGATCTGAGTGGCCTTTTGGGGAACGTAACCGATCTTGGACCAAGCCTGGAATTGTTCGACCGGCCTGTCCATGAGGATCACCTGTCCTCCGGTCGGCCGCAGAAGGCCGAGGATGAGCTTAACCAGAGTGGTCTTCCCTGAACCGTTGGGACCGAGCATGGCCACGAAGTCGCCCCGGGCGACGGAAAAGCTGACCTCCTCCAGGACAGGGATCGAGCCGTACCGGAAGGATACTCGCTCGACCCGGATGAGTTCTCTTAGATCATTCACAGGCAAGCCCTTTTTTGAGGTTTACCAGGTTTGCTTCCATGATATCAAAAAACGACCGGCCGGACTCCCATTCTTTTTTGTTCAAGTTGGCGCCGGCATGAAGGACCAGGATTTCGGCATGAAGCTCTTTGGCGAGCATCTCGGACATCTGAGGACTGGAGTTCGCCTCCGTGAACACGGCCCGGACGTTGTGCTGCTTGCCCCAGGCGACAGCCGCCATCAGTCGGCTGGGACGAGCTTCCGCATCGGGGCTCAAGCCGGAGAGAGAGAGAGCCTTCAGCCCATATCTTTTAAGCAGATAGCCGAAGGCCGCATGCCCGCCGATAACCAAGTCCTTGCCCGCGCAACGGCTCAGCCCTTGGAAATAGGCGGCGTCCAGCTCTTGGAGCTTTCCCTTGAGCCGGACTGCCCCGGCCTGATAAGCAGCCGCGCCCGGAGGGTCGATCTCCGTGAGTTGGGCGGCGATCAAGTCGGCGATCTTCATGTCCAGCCCGAAATCGAGCCAGACATGGGGGTCGACCTCCATCTCTCCGTTCTCCTCATGCCGGTGTTCTTCGAGGGGCAATGAGTCGGCTACAGCCAGAACCCTGAGCCTTGGAGAGGAGAGGCTCTTAAGAAGGCTGTTGATCCAGGGCTCAAGCCCAGCTCCGACCTGGATGAAAACATCGGCTGAGGAAAGACGCACGATGTCGCTGGCCCGGGGCTGCCAGGTGTGGATGCCGGCTCCCGGCGGCAGAAGCAGGCTGACCTCTCCCCTGTCGGCTGCTATCTCCTTGGCGAACTCGGCTAGAGGGAAAATGCTGGCAATGATCTGAAGCGGGGCGCGATCAAAAGGGGCCGATGTCAGGAGGCCGACAACAGTGAGTGTGCCCAGCAATAGAGGAAGGGATCTTCTCATGCGTCTTCCCTGTCAAAGATATTTCCCGGGAGCCGAACTAGGAGCGGCCCGGACTATTGATCTTTGATGCTTCGGCGCCCTGGCCGATCGCAATCTCATGGAATTCGGGCCTCGGGAACCCTCTCTTCTCAGCTTCAAGCAGGGTCCTTTTTTTGAACCCATCGACGGCCCGGTTCTCGAGGAGAGCGATTCCCGAACCTCCGAAGCCGGCCCCGACCAGACGGGCTCCCAGGCAGCCGGGGAATTCTTTCCCGACATCATAGAGGAGGTCGAGCTCCGGGCAGGACACCTCGTAATCGTCGCGTAGGCTTTCGTGGGATTCAACGAGCAGCGTCCCCAAGCGGCGGAAGTCATCCTTTTGAAGAGCTTCCACCGCCTGCCGGACGCGCGCGTTTTCGGTGATGACATGCCTGGCTCTCTTGTAGAGCACGGAATCCAGCTTGTCCCTGGAGCTTTCGAGGATCGTCGTCGTCGCGTCCTTATACGAACGAGCGCCTTTGGTCCTGAGGACTTCGAGGGCCTGGGCCGCTTCCTGGCGTCTTTTATTGTATTCTGAAGAAGCCAGCTTGCGGCTGACCTTCGTATCATAGACCAGCAGTCCGAGTCCGGCCCTTCCCAAGTGGAGCGGATAATGGGCATATTCCAGGGTTTCGCAATCGAGAAATAGGGCGCTGTCCTTCCGTCCAAATACGGATATAAACTGGTCCATCAGCCCACACTTGACGCCGACGAAATCGTTTTCGGCCCGCTGGGCCAGCTTGGCCATCCTAAGGGCCGGCAGATCAAGGTTCCATAGCAAGGTCAGTCCCTTGATGACACTGACCTCCAGAGCCGCGGAAGAACTGAGCCCGGACTCAAGGGGGACTTCCCCCCAGATCATGGCGTTAATCCCGTTCAGCCGGAATCCTTCCTCCCGAAGTACCCAGAAAATCCCTTTCACATAATTGGCCCAACGCTTTTCTTCGGAGGGGACGATGGCTTCGACATTAAACGTCTCCTCCTCCCGGAAATC
>CAYGXD010000001.1:51509-78249 GCA_964353705.1 uncultured Eubacteriales bacterium
CCCGCTCAAAAGTCAAACCCGCCGGCGAAGCCGTTCCAGGCCCCAGTTTTTCCGCCGCCGGAAAAAGGTTGAACTCCCTTTTTCTTTATGGCATCATTCCTTGAGCTTGACAACGGAAGGTTTTCTACGGAGGTGAATATGTCGGATGCACTGGCCGGTCTCAAACCCACTCTGCTATGGAAACATTTCTCCCGGATCCTGACGATCCCCCACGGCTCGGGCAACGAGCGTGCCTTGGGCGATTATATCGTCGCGGTCGCCAAAGACCTCAACCTGGCCTGGAAAAGGGACAAAGTAGGAAATGTGCTCGTTTCAAAGCCTGCCGCATCGGGTCATGAGCAGGCCTCCGGAGTCATACTCCAGGGACATATGGATATGGTCAACGAAAAAAATTCTGATGTCGCCCATGATTTTCTGAAGGACCCGATAACGGCCGAACTCAAAGGGGATTGGGTGCAGGCCAAGGGAACCACCCTGGGTTCCGATAATGGAATCGGAGCAGCGGCTGCGCTGGCCGTCATGGAGGATAAAACTCTGGTTCATGGGCCGCTCGAATTCCTGTTCACGGTGGACGAGGAGACCGGGCTGACCGGAGCCAATCACCTGTCCAAGGGTTTTCTGAAGGGTACCGAGCTTCTCAACCTGGACAGCGAAGACGAAGGAACGTTCACCATCGGCTGCTCCGGAGGCGGGGATTCGGAGCTCATCCTGCCCCTTTCGAGAAAGAACCGCCGTTTCAAGGATATCTACCGGCTCCGGCTCTACGGATTCCGGGGCGGACACTCGGGACTGGATATCAACCAGGGACGGGGGAACGCCATAAGGCTTCTTGTCCGGCTCCTCTACCAAGCCCAAGAGAAATTCAAGTTCGACCTGGTGCGCATCGAGGGCGGGAACAAGAGGAATGCGATCCCCCGGGAGGCCGGGGCGACTCTATCGGTCGATCCCGCCGTGGCCAAGAAATTGTCGGCCTTATTGGGAGATGCCTTCGCTAAGGTCCGGAACGAGTACAAAGCGGTCGAAAAAGAGGCTCAATATTCCTTCGAAAAAATTGCCGAATCAAAGGAGAGGCCATTGACAGCCGATGCTCAGGCCGTCTTGCTCCGGATTCTTCTCACGCTACCGCACGGAGTCGTCAGCATGCATCCGGAGATCGATGGCTTGGTCGAGACCTCGAGTAACCTAGCCGTCATTCGGTGCGAGAATTCCCGGGCGCAGATCGTGTGCAGCAGCCGGAGTTCGGTGGCCTCGGCGCTGGCGGCCGTGCGGCTGACGATCAAAGCGGCGGCCGAGCTCGCCGGCGCCAGGATCATCCAGGAGGGAGGATACCCCGGCTGGGAACCGGACCTCCAGTCCGAGCTCCTCAAGAAAGTCAGGGAAGTATACAGCCGGGTTTTCGGAAAAGAGCCGGAGATCAAGGCCGTCCATGCGGGCCTCGAGTGCGGCATCATAGGGGAAAAATATCCGGGCATGGACATGGTCTCCTTTGGGCCGACGATCGAGCATCCCCATTCTCCGGAGGAAAGGGTCCACATCGGCTCTGTCGAGCGTTTCTGGACTTTCCTGACGGCCGCGCTCCGGGACCTGAGCTGAGTCGTCCCATCGGGTTCCCCGAATCTATCCGCCGGGCGGATCACCGGGCTCATGTTCAGACCTCTTAGTCTTGCTTTCGGCCAAGGTTTTTTCATAGGATGGAAAAGTGAAAGGAGCCGACCATGGGACAAAAAGCCAGCGCCCTTTTTCTTGCGGTCCTTCTCGCGTTCAGCCTAGTGCTTCCCGGCTGCAAAAAAGGCCGGGAAGAGGGCCGGCCGCCTGAAGGACAGCCGAAGGCTGCCGGAACGGGCGACCTGCATGTTCTGAGCGCAACACCTTTAGGTAGAACCTCGAGTCCCAGCGAGGCCGATTCTGTGGTCGTCATGTTCGATCGGCCCATGGCGGCGCTGGAAGCCCTCCCTGAGGGCAGAGGCAAGTCGATCCTGAAGTTCGAGCCGGCCGCCTCGGGAAAAACCCGCTGGCTCGGCTCGCGGACTCTGGCATTCACTCCCGACCAGCGATTTCCCTATGCCACCGAGTTCAAGGTGACCATTCCGGCTGGAAGCCGGGCGCTTGACGGGTCTTTTCTGGAGAAGGAGCATTCCTGGTCGTTCCAGACGGTCGCGCCCGCCCTGGTCCGGCACTTCCCTCAGGATAAGCAGAAATGGCTGGCCCTGGATACGCAGATCCTGCTGGTCTTCAATCAAGCCATCGACAGGGATGCCTCCCGGGCGTCCATATCCCTGGTCTCGGTCGATGAACAGGGCAGAGAAGGAAAGGTCGACTTCCGCCTGGCTCTTCCCTCGCCCGAGAAACTCAAGGAAGAGAACTTGGATATCCGCCCCGAACAGGCCCTCTTAGTCCAGCCCAGGGACCGTCTTTCTCCAGGTTCAACTTATCTAGTCGAGCTGAACAAGGGGCTGCCTTCTAAGGAAGGCCCTCTGGGGATGGAGAAGGGCGCCCAGTTCAACTTCGAGACTTTTTTGCCGTTCCGCTTCATCGGCCTCGAGGAGGCCGTCGGACTCAGCCCCTCTTCGCAACTCCAATTCAGGTTCAGCAATGAGGTCGAGTATAAAAGCCTGGTCCAACATCTCCGCTTCGAACCGCCCATCGAGATTCCTGAGTATTATAATGAATGGGAATATAGCAGCGACGTTCTGTACCTCTCTCTGCCCCTCGAACCTGAGACTCAATACAAGGCCCGGATCGATCCTCAGCTCGGCGATGACTTCGGTAACCGGCTCGAGCAGGAGGCCGTGGTCGAATTCTCCACCGGCTCCTATCCGGCGTCCGTATCCATGACCACCGGCTTTGGGATCCTCGAGGCCTATGGGGAGCTGAAATACCCCGTCTCGGTCCTGAACGCTGAGAAAGTCTCTTTTCAGGCCGCTCGATTGAACAAGAACGACATTATTCCCCTCCTTGCTCAACCCAAGATATTCTGGTCAGAACATAAATTCGCCGCCCGCCCTGGGTTTTTCCAAATCGAGAAAAGCGTGGCCTTGAAAAGCCCGAGAAACAAGCGTCAGGTTATTCCCCTCGACCTCAGCGTGCTTTTGGCTGAAGAGTTTGGTTTCGTTTTTTTGCAGCTCGATACTAACCTGACGGACGTGTCCTGGGGAAGGTACCTGAAAGTCTTCCTTCAATCGACGGAACTGGGGATCAGCGCCAAGTTCTCACCGGAAAAAAACGTCGTCTGGGTGACCGAGCTTCAGATGGGGCTTCCTGTGCCGGATGCAGAGGTTGAGATCCGGGATGATCTCAACAGGATCAAATGGAAAGGAAGGACCGACCAGGACGGGAAGGCCGTCGGACCGGGATGGAAAGAGCTTGGCCTTCGAGGCAAGGAGTCCTGGCAGGAGCCGCAGCAATGGGTTTTCGTCACTCGAGGGCGGGACGTTGCCTTCTCCTCTTCTGAATGGGGCACGGGGATCGATGCCTACCGTTTCGGGATCGATTATGACTGGTCCCCGCAGCCGCCGGTCATCCAAGGCAGCGTTTTCAGCGAGAGAGGGATCTACAGGGCGGGTGAAGTGGTCCATATCAAGGGCATCCTGAGAAAGAAGGATAAAGGCGGCTGGACCGTTCCTTCTTCCGCCGGCCGGGTCGAATGTGAGATCCAAAACCCTTTCCAGGAGGCGGTTTATGTAGGCAAGGCCGACCTGGATGACTTTGGCTCCTTTGCCTTGGACTACAACACTTCCGAAGAGTCTTCCCTGGGATCCTATCAGATCAAGGCATCGCTTCCGCCGGAGAAGCCGGGCGATCCCGACTTTCCGGTTTTCGGTTCCTTCCGGGTTGAGGCATTCAGGCCGGCTGAGTTCGAAGTCCATCTGAAGGCCGAGAGCGAAAGCACCTATTTCGGCCGGGAGTATGCCGCTGAGGTCAGGGCCAATTATCTGTTTGGGGGGGTCATGGCCGGTCAGCCGGTGTCCTGGCGCCTTCGTCTGAACCGGACCGGATATTCCCCTCCCGGGTTCAACGGCTATATCTTCGGCAATGAGCTCGACTGGGGAGACGAGGAAACCGAAGAGAGCAGCCGTCTGGCTGCTTCCGGCGAGGCCAGCCTCGACCCCGAGGGAAAGCTCAGGATCCGCCTGCCCGTTCAGCCCGTGAAAGAAAAGGATTCGGTCACAGCGGTGTTTGAGGCGACCGTGGTCAGCCCAAGCCGGCGTTCCATTTCGAACCGGATCCAGACTCTGGTCCACCGGGGTGAGTACTACATCGGGCTGCGGCCTTCGACGTCATTCCTGAAGAAGGGTGAAGCGCTGGATTTCGAGGTCATCGCCGCCGACTCTCGCGGCACCCTTGTCCCCGAAAAGAAGGTCGGGCTGAAACTCATGAGAAGGGAGTGGAGGTCGGTGCGCCAGGCCGGGATCGGCGGCCGTTTCCGGTGGCTCACGGAAAAAGAGGATATCGAAGTCTCCGGCCAGGAAATCCGGACCAAGAGCGAGGCCGTGAAGGTGACTTTCACCCCCGAGAAGACCGGCTATTATTTTCTCCTGGCCTCAGGCTCCGACGGGCTGGGCAATCCGATCACGACCACAACCTATTTTTATGTGACGGGAACCGACTATGTCCCCTGGGAAAGGCGGGACGATGATTCCGTCGAACTGGTGGCCGATGAGGAGAACTATTTGCCCGGCGGGAACGCCAGGATCCTCGTGAAATCCCCTTATGAAAAGGCCAAGGCTCTTATTACCATCGAGCGTGAGCTGGTGTTAGAGAACAGGATTGTCGATATAGGAGGAACTTCCAGCCAGATCGAGATTCCCATCCGTTCCGAATATATTCCCAACGTCTTCATCTCCGTGTTGATCGTCCAAGGGCGGAAGTCCGGCGCCGAGGCCGCGGAGAACCAGGACCTCGGCAAGCCCTCATTCAAGATCGGCTATGTCAACCTGAGTGTCGACCCGGCGGAAAAGAGGCTGGCCGTCGAGATCCTGAAGGCCAAGGAAGAATATAAGCCCGGAGAAGAGGTCACTGTGCAATTCAAGGTCAGGGACAGCCAGGGCCAAGGACGTCCGGCATCTCTGGCCGTGGCCGTCGTCGATCTCGGCGTCCTCAACCTGATCGGCTACCAAACGCCTGACCCGTTTTCCCTATTCTATGGGGAGCGCCCCCTTTCCGTCCGCACCTCGGAGACAAGGATCCACGTGGTCGGCCGGAGGGATTACGGAGAGAAGGGAGAAGAGGAGGCCGGAGGGGCCGGTGAAGGCTTGGCCGCTCCTTTGTCGCTCGCGGAAGTGGAGCTTCGCGGCGACTTCCGGTCCACGGCCTACTGGAACCCTTCCCTTATCTCCGATGAAAAGGGAGAGGCCCAAGTCACCTTCCGGCTGCCCGACAATCTGACGACTTTCCGGGTGATGGCGGTGGCTCAGACAAAGGATTCCCGTTTTGGCCGGAACGAATCGATGTTCCGCGTCTCCAAGAGACTGCTTCTCCAGGCCGCCCTGCCGCGCTTTGCCCGGGTGGGAGATGCCTTCGAGGGCGGCGTTCTCGTCCATAACTTATCGCCGGCTCAAGGGATGGTCACCCTCGGCATCCAGGCCTCGGGCATCCGGCTGAATGACCCGCAGCCGGAACGCCGGTTCACACTGGGGCCCGGGGAGAGCCGCGAAGTCCTTTATGCTTTAGAAGCGGTCGCTCCAGGCCTTGCCGCCTTTTCCTTCCGTGCCCGGATGGGCGAGGATACAGACGGCCTTGAAGTCAATATCCCTGTGCGTCTCTCTCGTCCCACAGAAGCAGTCGCTCTTTCCGGAGAGACCGGAAACACAGCCGATGAGAGAATCCGGGTGCCGGAAGACATTGATCCGGAACACAGCGCGATTGAAGTCCAGGCCGCTTCTTCTGCGCTTTTAGGCTTGAAAGGAAGCCTCTCTGAATTAGACGGTTATCCATATCTCTGTCTGGAGCAGAGACTAAGTTCGCTCCTCCCCTATATTCTGGCGCCCCGGGTCCTCACTGATTTCGGAATAACGGCGCTCCGGCCGGAAGAGATTCGAAAAAAGGTGGCCGAGGGATTAGAGGAGGTCTATGCTTACCAGAACGATAACGGCGGATTCTGCCTCTGGCCCGATTCGCCCAATGATTCTCCGTTCCTGACCTGTTATGCAACCCTGGCAATGGCGAAGGCTGCGGAGGCCGGCTTCGAGATCGAAAGAGAACGGCTGGACCTGGCGCTTACCAATCTTAGCGGTTTCTTACGTTTGGAGCGGGGATCGGATGGCGGGCGGTTCACTTTGGGCGATTGGCAGACGATCAAGGCTTTCACCGTCTACCTTCTGGCCCTGACAAAGAAGGCCCAGCCGGCGTTTGCCGACGGGCTCTTTGCCGGGAGAGAAACCCTCCCGCTTTTTGGACAGACGCTCCTCCTCAAAGCCCTTTATTATGGCAAAGGCTCGGCGGCGGCGCAGAATACGCTCTTTCAAGAGCTCCTCAACAAGATCAAGGTCACGCCGACGACCGCCCATTTTGAAGAGGACGGCTCCGGCGGTTGGATCTATGGTTCAAATACCAGGACGACCGCCTTCATCCTGCAAACGCTCATCGAGACGGGGCGCGAACACCCCTCGCTTCCGGCCATCGCCCGCTGGCTGGTCGAAAAACAGCGTTCCGGTGCCCGGTTCTCCACCCAGGAAAACCTGTTCGTGTTTTATGCTTTGAATGATTTCTACCGGAGGTTCGAGTCGCCCGGAGCCTCTTTCCGGGGGACGATAAGCCTCGCGGGAAAGACGCTTCTGGAGTCGGAGTTTGGCGGCGCCCGGCGCGAGGTCAAACGCGCCGGTCTTAAGGTTTCCGAGATTGGTCAGTCCGCCGGAAGAGACCTGGCTCTTCATGTCGAAAAGAGCGGGACCGGTGTCCTCTATTATGGCGCCAGAATGACTTATGCCCCGCTGAAGGCGCTTCCCCCCAGGGATGAGGGCATCGCCGTCCTCAAGAAGATCGAGTCCCTGGACGGCAAGCCGCTGGAAATCGTACCACCCGGAGGGCTTGTTGTCGTCACCATCGAGGTTGCCGTGCCCCAGGAAAGCCTGTTTGTCGTCGTCGACGACCCGCTTCCGGCAGGACTCGAGGCGGTGAATCCCGAGTTCCAGACCGAGAGCACGGAGTCCCTTCTCATTCTCGAGGAAGAGGGCCCGGCCTATATGGAAATGTGGTGGCAAGGCTTCAACCACTTCGAGATGCATGACGACCGGGTTCTCCTTTTCGCTGATTCCCTTCCGGCCGGCGTCCACACCCATCGGTATCTGGCGCGGGCCGTGAGCTTCGGGCGCTTCCTCTTGCCGGGGACTCAAGCAGGCGAGATGTACGCTCCCGAAGTGTTCGGCCGGAGTCCGGAAAAGGTTATTCGAGTGAGCCGTTCGAAGTGAAAAAGCGGATCCTTCTTTTTCTTTTGGCCTTTGCCGGGTTGCTTTTCCTCACTACTTTTCTCCCTTTTCCCAAGAGCAAGCTCGGCTCGGGGCCAGTGATCTCCCTTCGCCTGCTGGACAGGAACGGAGTCCTTCTAAGGGAGGTGCTTTCCGATGAAGGCGGTCGCTGCCGCTGGGTCAAACTCGAGGACGTCTCCCCGCACCTCTTAAGGGCGACCCTGGCCGCCGAGGATAAGCTGTTTTTTTTCCACCGGGGCGTGAACACGCTTTCGGTTTTCCGGGCACTCCTCCAGAATTTGCGGCACCGGGAAGTCATCTCAGGAGCATCGACGATCACTCAACAGCTGGTGAGAAACCTGTACCCCGGACCGCGGAGCATCCCGGTCAAATTGCGAGAAGCCTGGCTGGCGCTTCGCCTGGAGCGGACCCTCTCGAAGCCTGAGATCCTGGCCCAGTACATCAACCGGATATCTTACGGGAACCAGACTTTCGGCATCGAGGCCGCGTCCCGTCTGTATCTGGACAAGCCTTCCTCCATGCTCAGCCTGGCGGAAGCCGCCTTTCTGGCGGCTGTCCCCCGCTCCCCCACCCTTCTCAATCCCTATCGCGCTTTCCACTCCGTCAAGAAAAGGCAGCTCGACATCCTGGCAAAGATGGAGGAACTGGGATTCATTACCCAAGCCGAAAGCCAGAGAGCCGGCACGGAGGATTTGTGCCTCCTGCCTGCGGCCGAAAGGTTCAAGGCGCCCCATTTCTGTGACTTTATTCTCGGCCAGGTTCCTCCGGCGGACCGAAAAAACCTGAGCGCCATCGAGACGACTCTCGATTATGAACTTCAGCGAAAGATCGAGATCCTTCTCCGGAACGAATTGAGCGCGCTGGAGGGCCGGGGGATCAGCAACGGCGCGGTCGTCGTCCTCGACAACGGCAACGGGGAGGTCCTGAGCCTGGTCGGGTCACGGGATTTCTTCGACGAGTTCCATGACGGCCAGGTCAACGGCGCCCTGGCGCTGCGCCAGCCCGGCTCGACCCTCAAGGCGTTTACCTACGGCCTCGCCTTGGAGAACGGGCTTACGGCGGCCTCGCTCATCGATGATTCTCCCGCTCAGTTCAACCGTGTCGAGGGACGCTATCGGCCGCAGAACTACGATCGCCGCTATCATGGCCTCATCAGCCTGCGGGCGGCGCTGGCCTGTTCCTACAACGTCCCGGCCGTGGCCGTGCTCCAGGCGATCGGTCCGGACCTTCTCTACCAGAGACTCCATTCGCTCGGCTTCAAGAGCCTCAGGCAGGACCCCGGCTTCTACGGTGTGGGGCTGACGCTCGGGAACGGAGAAGTCAGCCTTCTCGAGCTCGCCCGGGCCTATTCGGCCCTGGCCCGGCAAGGGCTCTATATGCCGGAGAAATCGATCAGCCGTGTTTTGAGGACGGACGGCCAAGAGGCGCCGGCGCCCGTCCGGGAAACGGCCGTGCGCGTCTTTTCCCCCCAGGTCTCTTATATCATCACCGATATCCTAGCTGACCGGGATGCCCGGAGTCCATCTTTCGGCTATCATAACCCCCTGGATCTTCCCTATTCCGTGGCCGCCAAGACGGGGACCTCCAAGGACTTCCGGGACAACTGGACGGTCGGATACAGCCTGAGATACACCGTCGGAGTCTGGGTGGGGAATTTTGAAGGTCAGCCGATGCACAACGTTTCTGGGATCAGCGGCTGCGGCCCGCTCTTTAAGGACATCATGCTCCTGCTTCAGGCGAGAGAAACAGCGGCGGCGTTCCCTGAGCCGAAGGGAATTATCACGGCCCCTGTCTGTCCGCTCTCGGGGCAAAAGCCGACCGCGTCATGTCCGGGGGTTATCACCGAGGTCTTTATCGAAGGGACCACGCCCCGGGAGCCGTGCGCCTATCATCAGAAGAGCTCCGTTGCCGTTATCACGGCCGATGGGACGGGGGTTCAGCCCGGGCCTTCTTCCCGTTTTGAGATCTCCTTTCCGCGCGATGGCGATATCTTCAAGCTCGATCCGATACTGAGAAAAGAGCACCAGCGGATCAAATTGCGGGCCTCGGTCCCGAAGACGGAGGGGATTTCCAAGGTCGAATGGTGGGTCAACGGCGATAAAGTTGGAGAAGCGGTGTCCCCTTCCTTCTCACTTTTCTGGAATCTGCGGCCGGGTTCGTATACAATAAAGGCGACGACGGTCAGGGACGGATCGCCGCTGGAGAGTCCTCTGGTCAAGGTCTTTGTCTTGACCTGAATCCCCTTTGAGGTGACTGCGGCAATGAGAAGACGCAACGCGCTACTTGCGCTGGGCAGCCTGGCGTTTTTCAAGATACGGGCGTCCGGGCACACAGGAGGAAATGAGAACATGAAACAGGAAGTCAAAACAGACAAGGCCCCCAAGGCCATCGGTCCCTACTCTCAGGGGATCATCGCCAACGGTTTCGTATTCTGTTCGGGACAGCTCCCGCTCGACCCGGCCAGCGGCGAGCTGAGCACCGGTTCCATCGAAGACCAGTCGCGTCTCGTTCTCAAGAACCTAGGCGCCGTGCTGGCGGCCGCCGGCAGCTCCTTCGACCGGGTGATCAAGACCACGATCTTTCTCCAGGACATGAACGATTTCGCCAAGGTCAACGAGGTCTATGCCGGCTTCTTCAAGACGCCGTTCCCGGCCCGGGCGACCGTCCAAGTGGCCCGGCTCCCCCGCGATGCCAAGGTCGAGATCGAGGCCGTCGCCCTGGTGGGATAAAACGGAACTTTATGCCGATTTATGAGTTTCTCTGTCCGAAATGTTGTCACCACTTTGAGTCGTTCGTCCGGTTGGGCGGGGAAAAGGGTGTGACCTGCCCACAGTGCCGGAGCGCCGAAGTCAAAAAGCTCTGCTCATCGTTCGGGATAGGCGGCGGGGCGAGCCGCCTCAAGAGCGCCTCGGCCTCGTGCACGTCCTGCGCCACGAAAACCTGCAGCACCTGTCATTGAAACCGGGTTTCCCAGCTTTTAGCCGAAATATTCCTTTATGCTCTCGACGATATAGTCCTGCTCGTCCGCGGTCAGCTCGGGATAGATAGGCAGGGCGAGGACCTCCTTGGCCGCTTTCTCCGAAACGGGGAAGTCCCCCCGTTTGCCGCCCAGATCAGCGAAGCACTTCTGCTCGTGGAGCGATAAGGGATAGAACACCGATGTCCCGACTCCTCCCGCCTTGAGATGAGCCTGAAGTTTGTCCCGGTTTTTTGTCCGGATCACGTACTGGTGATAAGTGTGGAAATTTCGCGCTCCGCTGTCTTTATAGACGGCGACAGGCATCTCGACCAGCCGGGCGTCCGTAAGCCCCGAGGCCGCGAACTTCCGGTCGTAATAATCCGCCCGTTCCCGGCGTCTCTGCTGCCAATCCTCTAGATGCCTATGCTTCACCCGCAGGATAGCCGCCTGAAGGGCGTCCAGCCGGAAATTGCCGCCCAGGAATTTGTAATAGTATTTCCCGATGCCGCCGTGGACCCGGAGCATCCTGAGTTTCTCGGCCAGCCGGGTGCCGTTGGTCAGCACCATCCCGCCGTCGCCGTATCCCCCCAGGTTTTTAGAAGGATAAAAGGAGAGAGTACCCACCGTGCCGATCGCGCCGGCCCTGCGGACTCCTTTTCGGCCCGGATATTCGGCACCGATGGCCTGGGCGGCGTCCTCGATAACCTTGAGGTCGAACGTCCCGGCCAGCTTCATGATCGGGTCCATATCGGCGACCTGGCCGTAGAGATGGACGGGGAGGATGGCCTTGACAGGGCCGAGGCGGCGGGACTTCCGCAGCTTCACGAGGATTTCCTCGAGGCTCGATGGAGCTATGTTATAGGTGACCGGGTCGATGTCGCAGAAAATTGTCCTGGCGCCGAGCCGGGCGATCGCCCCGGCCGTAGCGAAAAAAGTAAAAGGGGTCGTTATGACCGCGTCCCCGTGTCCGATCCCGAGCGCCATCAGGGAGATGATCAGCGCATCCGAGCCGGACGAAACTCCTACCGCGAAGCGGACGCCGCTCAGGGCGCCGATCTCTTCTTCCAGGGACTTGACTTCCGCGCCCAGGATGAAATTCTGACTGGACAGGACTTCGAGCACCTTGGCATCGATCTCGTTTTTAATGGAGGCATACTGGGCCTTCAGGTCGAGCATGGGAATGTTCATTCGCTGTCTCCTTATGAGCTGGCTTTTTTGAGTTTCCTCTTTTCGATCAAGAGCTGCCCCTGGTAAGAGACATAGCTCAGCAGGATCATCACCCGTTCCTTGTCGTCGATCTCCTTCTCGAAAATGCCCCGGAGGCCCTTTAGGGGTCCCTCTGCGACCTCGATCTCATCTCCCACCTGGGGCATGACGCCGTGTTTTTCGAGCTCGACAAGTCCGCCGATCTCCCGGGCCCTTATTTCCTGGATGACCTCGTCGGGGATCGGGATGGGTCCTTCCTTGTTTCCCACCACCCGCTTGATACCCCGGGTGTATTTGACCATTTGGTATTGGCCGGGGAAATCGAAGGCCAGGAACCCGTAGCCGGGGAAAAAGGAGCGGACCCGGCCCTCCTGCTTGTAGACGGGGTTGTAATACGTGAATCCGCCCTCGGTGAAGAGTTTCTCCACCTGGAATTCCCTCTTGGGTTTGGTGCTTATGACGTACCAGCGGGCCATGGCATTTAATCGTTCAGCTTGAGGGTCTTGTAGAATCCGGGCCTCCTGTCCGGGAGGAAATGCCTTTTGGCAAACGACCGCCCGATCCGGCTCAGGTCGCAATCCGCGATGAGGAGAGAATCACGGTCCTTCGGGGCCCGGGCGATCACCCGGCCATCCGGGTCGACGATGAAAGACTCGCCGGCAAAATGGTTGACCTCCTCCCGGCCCACCCGGTTGGCAAGGGCAGCGAAGTAACCGTTTTGAAAAGCGGCGACCTGAAGCTCGGCCTCGAAAATCCCCTCGGTCCATTCACCCACCGCGCCGGCCTGGGGCACGATGACGACCTCGGCGCCCTGAAGGGCCAGCCCGCGCATGTATTCAGGGAAATGGCGGTCATAGCAGATGGCCACACCGACCTTCCCGGCGCGCGTCTGGAAAACAAGAGAATCGCGATCGCCGGGTTTGTAGAAACCCCGTTCATGAAAGCCGGGCCCCTCCATGATGTGGGCCATCCGGACGACTCCCAGGAGACGGCCGTCGGCGTCGATGACCGGAGAGCAGTCATAGGTCCAGACGCCGTCCTTTTCGAGCAGGTTAAGTACGCAGCAAACCCCGAGTTCTCTAGCCAAATTCGAGAACACCTCCGTCGTCGGGCCGGGGACGGGCTCCGCCATGGCCAGGGATTCAGCGGTGGCCGGATGTTGAGGAAGAAACCTGAGCAGGCCCAGTTCCGCGAAAGCGACGAGGTCCGCCCCGGCCCGGGCCGCCTCCCGGAAAGCCTCGACACCGCGGCGCACGTTGTCTGAACGGTCGGGCGAGGCGTGCTGCTGGACGAGGGCGACCTTCATCGCCGGCTCTTTCCCGCGGCCATCGTCTTTTCGACGTCCCGCGCTTTCTTCGGGATGGGCCGGCCGAGGACGCGGCTTCCGTCCTTCGTGATGAGCACGTTGTCTTCGATCCGGACGCCGGTGAAATCCCGGTAGTCCTCCGCCCGGGCGTAATCGATGAACGAGGCCAAGCGCTTCTCGGCCTTCCAGTTGTCGATAAGCGCGGGGATGAAATAAATCCCCGGCTCGACGGTGAGGATGAATCCCGGCCGGAGCTCCCTGGCCATCCTCAGGTAGGCCAGCCCGAACTGGGAGCTCCTGGAGACCGTTTCATCGTAGCCGACAAAATTTTCGCCCAAGCCTTCCATGTCATGGACATCGAGGCCGATCATGTGGCCGAGGCCGTGCGGGAAAAAGAGAGCGTGGGCTCCGGCCGCCACAGCTTCCTCCGTATCCCCCTTCATCAGCCCAAGCTCCTTGAGCCCGGCGGCCATCGTCCGGGCCGTGGCCAGGTGGACCTCTTTATACTTGATCCCCGGCTTCATCATGGCGATGGCCTGGAGCTGGCCTTTTAAGACTATTTCGTAAATTTCCCTTTGTTTCTGGGTATAAACGCCGCTCACCGGGATGGTCCGGGTGATGTCGGAGGCATAGCCGAGAGAGGAGCAGGCCCCCGCATCGATGACCAGAAGACGGCCCTTGGGGAGCTTGTTGTCGTGATAGGGATTATGGAAGACGTGTACGTTGATGCTCAGGATGATCGAAAAGGCCGTCTGGAGGCCATGGGCATGAGCGATACCTTCGACCGCAGCGACAACGTCGCTCTCGTAGAGCCCGGGCCGGGTCGAGGTCATGCCGGAAAGATACATTTTGTGGGTGACGGCCAGAGCCTTCTCTATCTCGGCGATCTCTTCTTCGCTCTTGAACGACCGCAGGGCTACCACGGCCTGGATCAGTTCAGCGGAAGCGTTCTTTTTTATCTCCAGGGAAGATTGGCCCAACAGCCCGGACAGCCGGGCCAGGGAGTCGGCCCGATAAGGAGGAAGAAAATGGATCGGTCGGCCCTGCTTTCTGGCCTCGGCCACCGTGTCCGCCAAATTGGAGATGGGCGCCGTCAGGAAGACTCCGGCTGCTGCCGCCCTGTCCTTGATCCTGGGGAGCTCGCCCATCCAGATCACGTCTTCGAGCGTGATGTCGTCGCCAAACACAGTATCCGTGCCGGCTTCGATGTCGATGGCGGCCGCAAGACCGGGTGTGTTCAGCCCGAAAAAGTAGAGGAATGAGCTGTCCTGCCGGAAGACGTAGGTATTGGCCGGATAGTTCATCGGGCTTTCCTCGTTGCCCAGAAAAACGGCCAGCCCGGACTTCAGGGCCTTCTTGAGGAGCGATCTTCTTTGGATATAGGTTTTAGGTTTGAACATGGGGTCTCCTTTTTTATCAGAACGATGACCCCTAGCGTATACCAGATTGGGGCGGAGAATTCAACCTCGAGGCCTAGAGAGAGAGGTGCTCCGTGCGGCGGATGATCTCCTCCTGGAGATCGGGTCCGATGTCGACGAAGTAATCGCTGTAGCCGGCGACCCGGACGATGAGGTCGCGGTATTTTTCCGGGTGCTTCTGGGCCTCCCGCAGGGTCTCGACCGTCACCACGTTGAACTGGATATGATGGCCGTCGAGCTTGAAGTAGGACCGGACGAGGGAAGCCAGCTTGCCGATCCCCTCCTCGGTCGACAGGAGCTGGGGCGTGAACTTCTGGTTGAGGAGTGTTCCGCCCGTGCGCAGATGGTCCATCTTGGCGACCGACTTGATCACCGCCGTCGGGCCGTGCCGGTCTGAACCCTGGACGGGAGAGACACCCTCTGAAAGCGGCTCCGCCGCCCGGCGGCCGTCCGGGGTGGCGCCGGTGACCTTTCCGAAGTAGACGTGGACGGTGGTGGGCAGAAGGTTGATCCGGTAGGTCCCGCCTTTGGAGTTGGGCCGGCCGTTCACGGCGTCGTGGTAGAGCTCGAAGATGGAGACCATGACCGCGTCGGCATAATCGTCGTCGTTGCCGTATTTCGGGGTTTTGTTGATGAGCCTCTGGCGTAAAGCTTCCTTTCCTTTGAAGTCGTTTTCGAGGGCCTCCAGAAGTTCGGGCATGGATAGGGATTTTTGGTCATAGACGTTGTACTTGATCGCCGTCAGCGCGTCGGTCAGGGTCCCGATGCCGACTCCCTGGATGTAGGAGGTGTTATAGCGGGCTCCCCCGTCGTGATAGTCCTTACCGCGGATAATGCAGTCGTCGATGAGGAGCGAGAGAAAGGGCGTGGGCATGTACTCGGCATAGATCCTCTCGATGATGCCGTTGCCTTTGATCTTGATGTCGATGAAATGCCCGACCTGCCGGCGGAAGGCCTCAAAAAGCTCCTCGTAGCCGGCAAAGGAGGCCGCGTCTCCTGTCGGGAGGCCGATCCTCCTCCCCGTCCTCGGGTCGATGCCGTTATGAAGTGTTATTTCCAGGATCTTGGGGAGGTTGAAATAGCCGGTGAGGTTGTAATTCTCTTTGCCGAAGATCCCCGCTTCGACACAGCCGCTGGCCCCGCCGAGCCGGGCGTCTTCCAGAGATTTTCCCTGCCGGATCATCTCCTGGACAATGGCGTCGGTGTTGAAGATCGAGGGCTGGCCGAACCCGGTCTTGATGATGCGCAGGGCCCGCCGCAGGAAGGGATCCGGTGTCTTCTTGCTGATCTGGACCATCGAGCTCGGCTGGAGGAGCCGCATCTCTTCGATGACGTCGAGGATGAGGAAGGAGAGATCATTGACCGCGTCCGACCCGTCCTTCTTCACTCCGCCCAGGTTGATCAAGCAGAAATCGGTGTAGGTGCCGCTCTCCTCGGCCGTCACGCCGACCTTGGGAGGCGCCGGCTGGTTGTTGAATTTGATCCAGAACGCCTGGAGAAGCTCCCGGGCCGTCTCTTCGGACAGCGTGCCGTCCTCCAGACCCCTTTTGTAGAACGGATAGAGATGCTGATCGAGCCGGCCGGGGTTGAAGGAGTCCCAGGTGTTGAGCTCGGTGATGACTCCCAGGTGAACGAACCAGTAGTATTGGAGGGCTTCCCAGAAATCGCGCGGGGCGTTCCTGGGGACAAAAGAGCAGATCTCGGCGATCCTTTCGAGCTCCGCCTTCCGGAGCGGGTCTTTCTCCCGGGCCGCGAGCTCACGGGCTTTTTCGGCGTGCCTTTCGGCATAGCGGACGAGCGCGTCGGCCGCAACGGACATGGCTTCGAGCTCCTCTTTCTTAGGGAAAGCCGCGGGATCGGAGTGGAAATCGAGGCTCTCGATCGTCCTTCGGATATCCGCTTGAAAGCCGGCCAATCCCTTGCTGTATATCTTGTCGTCAAGAACCGTATGGCCGGGCGCCCGCTGCTCCATAAATTCGGTGAAGATGCCGGCGTCATAGGCGGCCTTCCAGTCCTCGTCCATCTCGGCGAAGATCTTTTCCCGGATGGTCTGGCCGCGCCAAAAAGGGATGATCTCCTTTTCGTAGGCCTTCCGTGTTTCCCCGTCCACCTTAAAGGAGGTCTTGGGCCGGCTGTCCAGGATGTCCAGGTCTTCCAGGCTGTGAGTTGTGATCTCCGGATATGTCGGGGTTGACTTTGGCCCTACCCCCCTCTCCCCGACGATCAGCTCTCCGTCGTCTATATAGGTGGTTTTGTGTTCCAGCACGTGCCGGAAGGCCAGGGCCCGCTTCATCGGCCGGGATAAAGTCGCCGCTGCGTTTTTCCTGTAGAAATCGGTCAGGAGCAGGGCCCGCTCCGCCGTTATCGACGGCTGGGCCTGCAGAGTTTTCTCTCTCAGTTTCTTGATGCGTTCGTTCATGGTCATTCTCCCAAACTCACCCGGAACCCGAATTCTTCCAGGCTTTTTTTTATCTGTTGCATGGACTCCGCGGAAGGAGGCGTGAATTCGTCGCCTTCGGCTTTTATTTCGAGGCCGCTGTATTTTTCCCGTCCCAGCTTATGATAGGGAAGCAGACTGATGTCGCTTATGGTTCCGAGGGAACGTAGGAACTCCGCCGTCTTTCGGATATTCTCCTCGTCGTCATTGACGCCGGGAATTAGGGGAATGCGGACGACGGTCCTGTGGCCTTTAGCGGCAAGCCGCTTGAGGTTCTCCAGCATCGGTTTGTTGGACTCGCCGGTTGAGGCGAGATGCTTTTTCTCGTCCATGACCTTGAGATCGTAGAGGAAGAGGTCTGTTTTCGGGGCGATCCTTTCCAGCACATCGGCCGCGGCAAACCCGCACGTATCGACCGTCGTGTGGATCTCTTTCTTCCGGCACCAGTCGAGGATTTCGCTTAAAAAATCGGGCTGGGACAAGGGCTCTCCTCCTGAAAAGGTCACGCCTCCGCCTGATTCCTCCTGGAAGATCCGGTCCCTTTCTATCTCGCGCAGCAGCTGGAAAGCCGTCAGCCGGCGGCCGACCACTTCGATCGCCTGAGCAGGACAAACATCAGCGCACTTCCCGCAGACGGTGCACTTCGGCCGGTCGAGAGCCGGGACTGCGGCGGTCTTGGTTATCGCCTTTTCGGGACAGGCTGAGATGCAATCGCGGCAGTCAGTCAGGCAGCGGGAAGCCCTGATCATGATCTCGGGGGCGGCGGATTGTCCCTCGGGATTATGACACCAGCGGCAGCGCAGAGGACAGCCTTTGAAAAAGACAGTCGTGCGGATCCCCGGTCCGTCGTTGATGGCATATTTTTTGAGGTCGAATATCAGCCCCTCGCGCCTTCCCTCCGTCATCCGCTATTCCTCCATTTTGACGGGGGCCGAAGAGGCCGTTTTATAGTATTGACTGATGAATCTCTCTTGAACCTCGTAGGACCAATGAACATCCCGGACATAGGCCGCGGCCTCAGCCGCTTTTCCCTGCTTCAGCCGACGGAGAAGCTCTGTGTGCTCGGCGATCGAAGAGGTCTCCCACTCCTTCACAAACCCTTTCTGGCGGGGGAAGTCATAGAGCCGTCGTTTCAGTGTCCTGACGATCCGGACCAGGTTCTCATTGCCGCAGGGCGTTAGATAGACATCGTGGAGGGCGAGGTTTCTCTCGTAATAGAGGTCAAAATCACCGGACTCAATAGCCCTTTTCATCGTTTCAATCATCTCCTCCATGGTCCGGATCTCCGCCTCTCCAATTTTCTCAAAGGACTGCCTAAGCGCCGTGCTCTCCAGCGCCCCGATGATTTGATAATAATTCTGGATGTCCCGGAGAGAGAGGAAATTGACGACTATTCCCCGGCGCGGATAGATTGTTACGAAGCCTTCAGATTCGAGTTGAAGCAGGGCGTCCCTCAGGGGCGTCCGGCTGACACCCAGCTTCCGGCTAGTCTCGTCAAGGTTGATGGCCGACCCAGGAAGAATTTCTCCGGATCGCAACTGCTCCCGGAGATAACCGTAGACCTGTTCCTTGAGGGATTTAATATTGAGAATGGGCATGTCAGTCATGATGAAACCCAATATTTATAACTGATATGTAATATATCACACATTATTTGGGTTTGTCAAGCATTTTTTTGGCATCGATTTTTCCTGAGGCAGGACAATAATGGGTTCAGGAGAAAGAGCGGGGAAATAGAGGGCTAATTGTACGCTTTATGGAGGGCCTTCTGGATGGTTGACTCCAGGGCGGTTTCTTCGAACGGCTTGGTGATGAAGCCGTAGCGGGCCGTTCCGTCGGCCTTTTCGAGCGTTCTTTCGTCCCCGAATGCCGTGATGTAGACAACGGGGACATTATACTGATATAGGATCTCGTGGGCGGCCTGGATCCCATCCAGTTTGCCTTTGAGCTTGATATCCATGAGGACCAGGTGAGGTTTTCCCGCGGCTACTCTTTGGATGGATTCCTCTCCGGAATGGACGACTTCGGACTGGCAGAAGCCCATTTTTTGCAGAATGCCCTGGATGTCCAGGGCGATGATCGCCTCGTCCTCGACCACCAGGATTCTCCACCCGTTGCCTGAAAGCGGCGTCACTAATTGTTTCTCTGTTGGAAGCGTTGTCATTGGCCACATGATCATATCTCCACACGTTTAGTCGCCCAACTCCCTTATAAATTGAATTTCAAATATCTGCTGGCGGCTTTAAAGCAGCGCCCCGTGTTTTGGCAGAAGAGATTCAGTTTTCCGCAGTCTCACCTCCGGTCACCAAGTTTGGCCGGCGCAATCCGACGGAATGACGGCCTTGGATTTAGTCGCGGGAGGCGCACCCGGACGGAAAAAAGACCAGGGGACGGCGACTTAAAATCCCCGCGCGAACATGGACCAGAACTTGTCCCCGAGCTCCCAGTATTTGCTCATGGCGGCGCGGGCGAAGTCATTGGTGTACTTGGTCAGGAACTGCTGCGTCTTCTTGATGTTCTCCGGATTGTCGCCTTTGCCGTAGAGCTCGGCGGCGCGTTTTTCCAGGTAGGGCAAGTCCTCGAACGCCTTGTCCTCGAATTCCTTGATGGCGGCTTCGACGAGCGGCTTGGCCTCGCCCCAGCGGACCGTGGCCAATCGATTGGCCCGGCGAAAAGCCCAGGCGGCCGAATCCGTCCGGAAGCGGTGCTGGGCGCAGATCTCGAAGCTCGGCGGGAGCTCGGTGACGCCGGCGAAAATCGGTATCCGGGCGCTCTGAGCCGGGTTGTCGAAGGCGAACCAGCAGACCCCGCCCACCGGGTCGGGTAGCCAGGAGCGGCACTGTAGGATGGTGGCGTAGGCGCATCCGGCGATGGCGATCGTTCGCGAGCGCTCGATGACTCCGGGCTTCAACGTATTGAGGAGCGTGAACAGGTCCCTCGACATCCAGGGGTTGGCCAAGGGGCTCTTGGCCGTTCCGCCGCTCTTGCGGTCCTCGACCAGGAGGTTTTTGGTCATATCGTACTCGGTCCCCTCGTAGGTCTCCCTGTACATCTTGAGGAGGTCACGGACCGACACCTTATTATCCGGCTTGACCGAAAACGGCAGCTCCTCGGCCTCCATCTTCAGGTTCAGGGAAGGAGCGAGCCGGCTGAACACATAGTATTCCCGGATGGAAAAGGGCTTGTCCCCGCTGTAGGCCTTCCAGAACTTGAACGGCTCGCCGCTCTTGGGATCCCACCACCCCTTCGCGACGGCATAGGATATGACGTTGTCCGAGGCCATATAGCGGTCCGGGTTTTTCAGGTCGAGCTCGCTGATCCTGGGGATATTGGCGGAGATGCCGATGTGGTCGTCGGGGACGCGGACCGCCGCCCAAATAGCGCCCTTCTCGCGGAGGCCGGAGCCGAAGATCTCGAACTGCCAGACCTCTTTCTTGTCGGCGACGGTAATGCACTCCCCCCAATCCCCATAGCCATACTCCTTGACCAGTTGTCCGGCCAGTTTGATGGCCTCCCGGGCGGTGGTGCACCGCTCCAGCATCAGGCGTTCGATCTCTTCGATCATGAACATGCCGGAGGCGTTGAAAAGCTCCTTCTTGCCGCCTATCGTCGTCTCTCCGATAGCCAGCTGGTGTTCGTTCAGGCAGGGATAGGCCGTATTGAGGAAGGCATAAGTCTCCTTGACATCGGGCACCTCCCCCTTCTCGGTGACATTCAGGGGATCGGTGGAGGTCTCGGTGTGCATTTTGCCCATGTAGACTTTGGCCACCCCGCCTTCATAATGCTGGGCGGGGGGCACGACGTTGAGCCACTGCCGGTAATTGCCGTCGCAGGTGTGGGCCGTCATGACGGAGCCGTCGGTTGTGGCCAGACGTCCGGCCATGATACTCGTGCAGCCAAGTTCCGGTTCATCCCAGGGGTCGGTTTGGCGCGGGCTGTGACTGAGTGAAAACAGGCCTAGGGAAAAAGCCAGGGAAAAGATAGCGAACATCCATCTCGACTTGGGTTTCCGGGAAAAAATGGACATGAGTCTCTCCTCTATTGATTAAATGTCAGGAAGTTAATTATCAAAATTGGGGCCAGAGATGTCAATCGTCCTTCCAGAGATGATACGTCACATTGAGCCAGGTGGCGAACTCACCCGTGGCTTTTAAATTGCCGGCCCGGCTGGGATGGTCGTCTCCGCTTGGATATTCCAGGATATTGGGATTGCCGTCGTCATCCCCATCAGTCTTGTGTTGGAGGATGTTCTGCCACCACCGGTGGTGATTGCCGTTTTCCTGATTGAGATCGTTCGTGTTCGGGCCACCCCCATTCGTGGTCAGGATATTATAAAAATCGAAAACAGCGACGTTCTTGTCCGGGTAGTCTTTTAGCCAATCGTTCACCAGCCACTGATTAAACGCCCGGGCATTGCCGGCGTAGGTCGGATCGCTCAACGGCGGCGCCGTGATGACCAGGAATAGACTGTCCTGGCGGGTGCGAAAATATTCCAGAAGGTCAATATAAATCCCCTTTGCGTTCGACACCGTATGATATTCGCTCCCGCTCCCCTCCTCCCGCAGCGGGTTGTCATCGATCGGCGGAACCGGGTCATTGGGATTTCCCTGGAGGGCCGAGTTCGGGAAACAGGATTTGAACATGACAATTTCGTTCGTCCCGGCCGGAGCCGGAGATAGCCGCGAATAGGAAGAATGCTTTTCTCCTTCTTTGTAAAGGGCGCTAAGAAAAGTCGCACTGTCGGGCCCCCGGAACCACTCCCACCAGTTTCCGATGTCGGTCCGGTCGCCGATGGAATCGGGTCCCCAGCCATAATTGGTATCGCTGACATAATAGTTATTATTTTTCAGGGCCGTGCCCAGGCCGCCGTCTTCATCGGCGAGCCAGTTCTCCCCCGTCGAATGATGGATAAAAATCAGACGCACGGGCGTGGCGGGAGGATTGGGGTTGAGCGTATCGGGGCTGGGAGGATGCGGGTCGGGAGTCGGGGGCTTATCCGTGGATTTGGTGCCGCAGGCCGCTGCCGCCATCAACAAGCCAACGAGAATTATCGGGATAATCTGCCTCATGCAAAACTTTCGATCAGCCATCAGACAACAGTTTCTTCTTATCTCTTTACTTGAACTTCATGTAATAGATCTCATAATTCCCGGGCGCCATACATTCCCAAACGAGATGGAGATTACCGGAGGAGTCAACGCCGAGGGCCGGAGATCCTTGAGCGTAAAAACTCCAGGTCAGTCTTTTATTGGTAGTCCAAGTAACTCCCCCATCCACGCTTTTCTTGTAAAAAATCTCAAAGTTAGTGAACGTGTTATCCATAAAAGCCACATGGAGACGGTCGGAGGAATCAACGGTCATGGCTGGACTATGGGAAGAGCCCGAATTCCAGATGAGCCTTTTGCTTGCTGCCCAGTTGACTCCCCCATCCAGGCTTTTCTTGTAAAAAATCACATCTTTCCCGGGCGTGTGATCCGTCCAGACCACATGGAGATGGCCGGAGGCATCAACGGCTATGACCGGTTCATTGGAAGTGCCCGAATTCCAGGTAAGCCTTTTGTTTGTTGCCCAGGTGGCTCCCCCATCCGGGCTGCTCTTGTAGTAGAGCTCAAAGTTGCCGGGCGTGTCGTCACGCCAGACCACATGGGGGTTGCCTGAGGAATCAACGCCGATGGCCGGAATCTTGGAACCGCCCGAAGTCCAGGTGAGCCTTTGGTTTGCTGCCCAGTTGGCTCCCTTATCTTTGCTCTTCGCGTAAAAAATCTCATCGTTCCCTGGGCTGTTATCAGACCAGACCACATGGAGATTGCCAGAGGAGCCAACACCGATGGCCGGATGTTCGGAACCGCCCGAAGTCCAGGTGAGCCTTTTGCTTGTTGTCCAAGCGAGTCCCCCGTCCGTGCTCTTTTTGTGATAGATCTCATAGTTTCCGGATGTGTCATCCTGCCAGACGACATGGAGATTGAGGGAGGTATCAACGGCAATAGCAGGGCTCCCGGAAGAGCCCGAGGTGAAGGTGAGCCTTTGCCCTGTCGTCCAAGTGACTCCCCCATCCGGGCTCTTCTTGTAATAGATCTCAAAGTTCCCGGTGGTGGCATCCTGCCAGACGACATGGATTTTGCCGGAGGCATCAACGGCAATGGCGGCATTCTCGGATTGGCCTGAGGTCCAGGAAAGTCTTTTTTCGGGAATCGGAACAATCGAGAATCGGGCGTTGCTCACGTCAAAGAAGCTCGGAGCGGCGGCATCACTCACTTTGACCAAGCAGGTCGCGGAAATTGTGTTCGGTATCGTCCAGGGATGCGTGCCGTCATTGGGCGTCGAAGCCGCGACGAGGGAATAGCTTGCCCCGGAGTTCATCGAGTATCCGATTTTGACGTTGGCCGAGGCCCCCGTTGACGTCCAGGTGATATTTTGGCTTGAGCCGACGGCCCAGAATTCTCCGCCGTTGGGCGCCGTCACCGTAATCGAGGGAGCGGGGCCGGCCGTGTAATCCGCTGTCGCATGGGCGGTGAGAGAGCTGTAATCCTGGTGGTCGGGAGTGAAGAGATACCCGGTGAGCGCGGGGGTTGCCGTTCCGGAATAATCGTAGGGCAGGGACATGGAATAGTTGCCGCTCGAGTTGGTATAGCACGTCCCCCCTCCCGTGCCGGAGAAGCTCACGGCGACGCCGGGAAGCGGACTGCCGACAAAGCTGATATTCCCGCTCACATAGACCGTCTTCGGCGCGTAATCTGTGTTCCAAATGCGCAGCATGATCTGAGAAGCATTGCCGTCACCGACTTCCCGGACGACTTCCAACGAACTGGCGTTCAAACTCTGATAATAAGCGCCGGACTTCACATTTTTCCCATACATCGACCCATAAAAGAGATGATTCTTGTAATATAATCCGTTGACATAAAATCTCATGTCCAGGACATAGTCATCGACATCTCCACCCAGATCATGCGTCACCACATTCCACACGGCCTTCTCATACGTTGCCCAATCACTCTTCCACGCATATCTGGGGACTGGGGTTGGATCATTCTTCCATATCCTTACTCTGAATTGTTCCACCGAAGTGTCGTTCTGATGACGGTTGACTTGAATGTTCGTCGGGGTGAGATTGTCCCAGTAGGCGCCGTACCTATAGAGGACATCCGAGCTATTCCACCACCAATCGCCGCCATAGTCGGTGTGATGGACCTCGTTGCTGTTTTTGAACTCCAAATAGACAACACAATCGTCCTCATTGCTCAGCACGGGATTGAAATTCTTGTATCCCCCTGCCGATACGGTTTGCCAGCCGCTGTCAAAATCAGCGCTGGGAGCCAGCCAGAGGCGGACCCGAACCTGGCCGGCCATGGCATCATCGCCGGATCGGTAGACTGTGATCTGGCGATTGTTCAGGGCATACCAATACGCGCCCCGGTATTGGGTATAAGGCGAAAGCGCGTCGTAGCACCTCCGGCCCCCGTAATAGCGGTTGTTAATACTGAAAAGTGAATCCTTGAACTGCAGGTCGACCACATAATCATCAGGATTTCCGTCCAGGCCGTGGGTCAGGGTTTGAGAGGTGCCGGGGCTCAGGTTGAACCACCCGGAGTCATACTTCGGCGCCGAGCATCTCCAGATTCTGACCCTCACCTGGTCGATGTGGACGGCGGTGCTCTGCCGATAGACAGAGACTTGGGAGCCGTTCAATCCCTTCCAATAGGCTCCCGGCTCGTAAGAGGAGGGCCCTCCGCCATAAAATCGCTGATTGACGCCAGACACGCCTTCCAGGGCCGCTGCGTCCTTGAACTGCAGGTCGACGACATAGTCGTTCCAGGGACCGCCCAGATTATGCGGGAAGGCCGTCTCGGTGCCGGGGGTCTGCCAGCCGCTGTCATAGTCCGGATGAACCGCCTTCCAGATCCTGATTCTTATTTGATCGGCTGCCAGATCATCCGGACAGCGGGTGACTTGAACGGCCAAGCTCGTGAGGTTCCACCAGTAGGCTCCGAAAGAAACTGGGGTGGATGGCGTCGTCTCATAGACCGACCCTCCGTAGTTCCTTTGATGGATGCCATAGCTTTCGTTATCCTTGAATTCCAGATAGACGACATAATCGCCCGAGTCGCCCCCGATATTGTGAATGAGATCGAGGGTCTGCCCTTGTGAGATATTTCTCCAGCCGCTGTTAAAGTTAGCCGGCGCGAGCTTCCATATTCTCACCCGGATCTCCTTACAATGGACATCGGAGGAGCCGCGGAAAATCCTGATGCTGGAAGTCGTCAATTTATCCCAATAGGCTCCAACCGCATCGGCATCCCGGCTGCCAAAATAGACCTGATTGACTCCGTTCGTCCCGTCGTCCCGGAACTGCATATCCACGACATAGGTGCTGATGTTGCCGCCGACGTTGTGGGTCAATATCTTGACCTCATTCTGGGCAAAGGCAACCCAGCCGCTGTCATACGAGGGCTTGCCGAATTCGTATTGATAACCGAAGACCAAGCCGCCGACGGCCAGAAAGATCAGCATCGGCCAAAGGATCTTTTTAACCATTGTATCCCCGCTTTCCATGGGCAGTTTGCTTGCCCGCTATTTTATTACAGTTGCCCGCTTTGCTGTCAACTGATATTTTGACGGCAAGAGGAACCCCCTTTTATCCCCTCCCCGCCTCGCCAAGACGGTCGCTCCCGGCCGCCTGGAAGATGTCAGGCAATCAAAGGCGCCGGCTTTTTGCCTCTCCTCCCATTTTCCTCATCGGCTAGAACTTCAGGTAGTAGGTTTCATAGTTGCCGGGCGTGTTGTCCTGCCACACGATATGCAGGCTTCCGGAAGAATCGACGCCCACCGCCGGCGCCTCTGACTCGCCCCCGGTCCAGGTGAGCCTTTTGTTCGCAGCCCAACTCCCTCCCCAGTTCGTGCTTCTTTTGATATAAATCTCTGAATTGCCTGGAGTGGAATCTGCCCAGACGACGGAGATATGGCTGGTCGGCCCCACCGTTATGTCCGGGGAAATGGAGGCGCCCGAGGTCCAGGTGAGCCTCTGGTTGCCCGCCCAGGTGACTCCGGCGTCCGCGCTCTTGGCGTAATAGACCTCATAGTCCCCGGGCGTATTGTCCTGCCAGACCACATGGGGATTTCCGCCGGACAAAACACCGCTGGCGGGAGCCTCGGACCCGCCTGAATTCCAGGTGAGTCTTTTATTGGCGGCCCAGGTGAGTCCCCCATCCGTGCTCCGTTTATAATAGACCTCGTAGTTGCCGGCCGTGTATTCGCGCCATACCAAGTGGACCCTTCCCGAGGGGCCGGTGCCGAGGGTCGGAAATCCGGAACCTCCGGAAGTCCAGGTCAATCTTTTGTTGGCGGCCCAGCTGGTTCCCCTATCCGAGCTCTTTTTGTAATAGATTTCCTCGTTCCCCGAGGCGTCATCCTGCCAGACGACATGAGGATTGCCGGAAGCATCGACGCTCACGTCTGGATTCTGAGAGGGGCCCGAGGTGTAAGTGAACCTTTTAGAGGTTGTCCAAGTGGCTCCGCCGTCCGTGCTCTTTTTATAATAGACCGCGTAGTTCCCCGGCGTGTTGTCCTGCCAGACGACATGGGGGTTGCCGGAGGAATCTGCGGCAATCGCGGGGGCGCCGGAGAATCCCGAGGTGTAAGTGAGCCTCTTGCTGGCTGTCCAAGTGACTCCGCCGTTCGTGCTCTTTTTGTAATAGACCTCGTAGTTACCCGGGGTGTTATCCTGCCAAACCACATGGAGCTTGCCGGACGCTTCAACGGCAATGGCGGGACTCCCGGAATAGCCCGAAGTCCAGGTGAGCCTTTGGCTGGCCAGGGCGACAATCGAGAACGCCCCGTTGCTCATGTCGTTGACCGCAGCGTTGGCCGCGTCGGATATCCTGACGAGGCAGTTCGAGGAGACCGCGCTCGGCAGAGTCCAGGGATGTATGCCGTCGTTGGCCGTCGAGGCCGCGATCGAAGTGAAGCTTGCCCCGCCGTTGGTCGAATACT
>CAYGXD010000002.1:0-36362 GCA_964353705.1 uncultured Eubacteriales bacterium
GGACCGCAGGCAAAGATCAAAGCCGGCCGGGCCGACCGGGCCAGCTCTTTTTCGAGCATTTCCGTAACCAACCCGGGAAAACCGGCCGAACCGTTGTCTGTCGAGATGAAGACCTCACTCCTGCGGGCGGCGAGTTTGTGGAGAAGAGGCAGGTCGGCCTGGGTTTTTCCTCCGTAGAAGACGCGGGGATGGGCGCCTCTGGCCTGCAGTTCCCGGGCCAGGAAATACAGCGGGGCGATACCCCGGCCGCCGCCGGCGAGCCAGAACGTTTTTCCCGTAATCTTTCCAGGGAGGACGAATCCTTTTCCCAGTGGGCCGAGGACGTCGAGGGTCTCTCCCGGCCTTTTGTCGGCCAGGATCGCTGTTCCCAGACCCGCCCGCGCAAAGAAAAGCCCGATGCGGTCCCCGTCGCGCGCGTGGATGCTGAGCGGCCGCCGCAACAGAGGAAGGGGATGGCGGCTGACCCGGACCATGAGGAATTGCCCCGGCTTCGCCCGGCTGGCGATCCTGGGTGACCTCAGCTCGAGGAGCACGTAGCCGTCCCAGGCTCTTTTCCGGGTGATGAGGGCAGCCTGGTCATTCAACATGAGTTTGTCTTGGGGAAAACATAGCAAAATCGAAGGGCTTTAGCAAGGCGACGATCCCTTCCCCAATTTTAAAGGACCTACCCCAAGAATAAGCCTTAGAATAGGCTGAATCTATTATTTTAGATGTCAATTGACTTTTTCCCCGGATTCGCTTATTAAGGGTATGAATATTCTTTTCATCCGCAGGGGGGAATGCCCAAGCATCGCGGGGATAAGGGGGGTGATAACCGTTGATTGTAGCTGAATGAGGGGGGAACTCCCTTTTTTGTTCGGAAAAACAGAGAGTTGCTTATGATTCGTAGTCATCTAAAGTTGAAAGGAGGGCTTATTTATGAAAAAGAGAAGATTGGAGCCGGCCGGTCGGTGGTGGCTGTTGGTGCTGGCGATCATAGCATTTGTGGTCGCCGGTCAGACCGGCGGAGCGGTCGCGGCCGCCTCGGCGGGCGCATTCCCGGCCTTTATCCCGATGCCGGGCGTCAGCCCAAGGGGGGTTGCGGTCGATAAGGTCGGCAACGTCTACGTCAGCGTCGGGGAGGTCCGCGCGACCCTGGAGTACATCCAGGTCCGGAAGTACTCGCCGGCCGGCGAGCAGCTGTTCTCCGTTGAGATCGGCCAGGGGACAATCGGAGGCCTCATGGTTACCGCCAACGGAGACCTCTATATCGCCTTGGCGGCCGGGTCCGCCAGGGGAGTCTATCGGATGGAGCGGGAGGGGCAGATCGATCTCCTGCCGGGCAGCAATCAGATCTTCTTCGCGAACGGCCTTGCCTTCGATAATATCGGCACCCTGTATATCACCGAATCCGTATCTCTGATGGGCCCGCCGCCTCCTTTCGGACAGGGCGGAATCTGGCGCATCCCGCGCGGGGGAACGGCGGAACTGTGCTTGCGAGATGAGCTCCTCACGGGTACCGGTGTGCTGGGGAACATCGTCCCGATCGGAGCCAACGGCATCGCTTACTACCGTGACAGCCTCTACGTAACGAACACGGAGAAAGGCACCGTGCTGAGGATCCCGGTGTGGCCGGACGGCAGTCTCGGGTTACCCGAACTTTGGACGACGCTCCTGGAAGTGCCGGAATCGCCGTTGGCAGGGGCTCCGCTCCCAGTGGGTGGGGACGGCGTCGCCCTCGACGTGCACGGAAATCTCTATGTGGCCGTGTTGACCAGGTCTGCGGTCGTTCGCCTCAACCTCCTGGACAGATCGCAGGAGACGGTGGCGGCATTCCGTGTCCCGGATACTTTGCCTCTGTATGCCCCGTTTGACTTTCCGGCCAGCCTCTTCTTCGGTACGGGCAAGGGTGAACGGACGAACCTTTTCGTGACCAATCTCGGCTTGGGGAAAATGAGGGTGCCGCTCCTTCCTTGGGCCGGCCCCGGCCTGGTGAAAATCGACGCTGAAGTGCCAGGACGACCGCTCCATTAAGTCGTCGCGGCTGATCGGTTTCCCCGCGCCATTGTGCGCGTGCGATAGCAATCTGTATTAATCTGTATTAAAAGGAGATTACGACTACCTCGCGGGATCTGTGCGTCTGGATGCACTCCGTGGCGCGTATCCAGTGGCATGTCTCGACCCGCTGGCCCCGGACGCCCCGGGATCCTGTCTATTCAACACTTTTGACAAAAACCCCTCCCTTGCCCCATAATCATGGGGTCATAATATCTCATAAGGAGCTTTTATAAATGGTTATTTCCGAGCGCGGCCGGACTATCCAGGCTTCTCCTATCCGGAAATTCAAGCCCTATGCCGATGAAGCCCTCAAAAAGGGCATCAAGGTCTATTTCCTGAACATCGGCGACCCCGATATCCCCACCCCGCAGCCTATCATCGATGCCTTTCACAATTTCAACGATCCCGTCCTGGCCTACGGGCCGGCCCAGGGATTCCTCGAGCTGCGTCAGGCCGTCGCCGATTACTTCGCCGGATACAAAATCCCTCTCGGCGCCGACGATGTTGTCATCACCATGGGCGGATCGGAAGCCATCCTCTTTGCCTTCGCCGCGGTAGCCGACCCAGGCGGTGAGATCATCATCCCGGAACCGTTCTACACGAATTACAACGGCTATGCTTCGCTCGCTTCCATCAAGATCGTCCCCCTGACCTTGAGCGTCGAGAACGGATACCGGCTGCCTCCTCGCGCGGAGATCGAGGCCAAGATCACCCCGCGGACGCGAGCCATTCTCCTCTGCTCGCCGAACAACCCGACCGGGACCGTCTATAGCGAAGAGGAGCTCGGACGCGTCGCCGCCATAGTCAAAGAACGGAACCTTTTCTTTATCGGCGACGAAGTGTACAAAGAGTTCATCTACGATGGGGCCGTCCATAAGAGCATCCTCGAGTTTCCCTCTATCGAGGACCGAGCCATTGTCGTGGACAGCATCTCCAAAAGGTTCAGCTGCTGTGGAGCCCGCATCGGTTGCGCCATCACCCGGAACCGCGATGCCTACCAGGCTATCCTGCGTTTTGCCCAGGCCAGACTCTGTCCGCCGAGCGTCGAGCAGCGAGCCGCCCTCGCCGCCTACCGAATGGGCATGGACTACTTCCGGCCGGTCAGAGACGAGTACCAACTCCGGCGCGACGTCTTGTATGAAGGGCTCAAGAGCATCCCCGGTGTCGTCGCCTATAAGCCCCAGGGCGCCTTCTACATCACCGTCAGGCTGCCGATCAGAGACTGCGATCACTTCGTCCTCTGGATGCTGACCGAGTTCAACGTTGACGGCGAGACGGTGATGGTGGCGCCGGCCGCCGGCTTCTATGCGACGCCGGGGAAAGGACTGAATGAAGTCCGGCTGGCCCATGTCATCGAGGTCGAGAAGATCAAGCGCGGCCTCGAGATCCTGCGGGCCGGACTGGCCAAGTACAAGACCCTGTTTCCATGAGAAGCCTCCTCCGGGGCGTCCTCCTCATCATCGTCCTGAGCGTTGTCTTCGGTTCCGCCATTCATTTCCCGCTCCTCCGCCGGTTCGCGGCCGGCGAGTTCCGGGAGGGCTTCCTTGACCGCCGGGAATACTTGGGGATCCGGTTCATCACCCTGGCCGAAGCGGAGGACCTTTTCGCCCGGAGAATACAGGGGGAGGACGGCCTGCTTTTCATCGATAGCCGCGGCCGCGATGATTTTGCGGCCGGGCATATCCCCGGCGCACTGCCTGTTCCTTTGGACGACTTTCAACCCTCCGGGAAAAAGGAAGCCGGTTCGGAGTTGTCCAAAACGCTCGCTTTTCCGTGGGCGAAAACCCTGGTTGTTTATTGCGAAGGCGGAGACTGCCGGACGAGCCTTGCCCTGGCCAAGATCATCCATGACCGCGGATATGCCGATATCCGGGTCTTCACCGGAGGCTGGTCGGAGTGGAGCGCGGCCGGCCTCCCGGAGGAAAAGTCGCCGTGATCCGCAACCGACGGCTGCTCCTTCTCTTCAGGATCATTGTCGGCGGGATCTTCATCTGGGCCGGTGTTCTGAAGATCATCGACCCCCTCGGCTTCGCCCAGAGCATTGAAAACTACCGGGTGGTTTCGCGCCCTTTGGCCTTTTTTGTGGCCGTCTGGCTCCCCTGGGTGGAGGTCTTGAGCGGCGCTTTCCTCATCATCGGGGTCCTCAAGCGTTCGAGCGCCCTGCTTATCTCTCTCCAGCTCATCGGGTTCATCGGCCTCGTTGCCTTTGCCCTGGCCCGCGGCATCGACACGTCCTGCGGCTGCTTCGGGAGTTTCAGCCGCCGGGCTGACCTGACCCTGATCCTGACGGATGCCGTCCTGCTGGCTCTTGCTCTCTGCGTTCTCTTTACCCGTCCCATCCGGCGAAGTCATTGACGCCGCAGCCGGGGACGGGTATGCTTGAGCCATGGCCCGCCTTTCCGCCATCGCTTCCCCAAGACTCAGGAAGATCGCCCTTTTCACTTTTATCTGGGCCGTGACGGCCTGGTTGATATTCCCGTTGCTCTTCATGAAGACCGTCACCCTCCAGGAGGCTTCGAAATATTTCTATCGCTCAGCCCTGGGCATCGTCCTGCTGATCATCCTCTTCGGCAAGACCGTGACCGACCTGTTTTTCCCTCTCGATACTTCCCGGAAAAAGTCGCTGCTCTACGTCCTCTTCCTGACCGTCTATGCGCTGGTTATGGTCGGGGGGATCATCCTCATCCTTTTCCGCATTCTGGCCCTTTATCTCAAAAGCGGCAGCGCCGGCCAGGTACTCTGAGCTAAACCCTCGAGGTCGCCTCTCCATTCCCAAATTGGCCATCTTCATCATCTTCCGATAAAATTTCGGCTCTGTGTCTAGGAATGTTGTCAAACGCCTGCGTTTTGAGGCAATATAGGTATTCTTTTCAGGAATCCGCTGCTCGCAAGTGGCGGGTGCCGATTTATTTTTAAGGAGTATCACGATGGCGAATAAGAAGCTGATTTATCCGATCCTTGCGCTTTTCTTAATACTTGGTTCCTTCTGCTGTGCCAAAAAGCAGGAGCCGAAGCCGGCCGCGGCGGCCGAGACGAACCCGTTTTTCACGGAATGGACGGCTCCATTTGGGACACCGCCGTTCCCGGAGATCAAAGAGGTCCACTACATGCCGGCCTTCGAGGAAGGCATGGCCCGGCAGAAGAATGAGGCCGAGGCCATCGCTTCGCGCGGCGAGACCCCGACTTTCGCCAATACGATCGAGGCCCTCGAGCGCACGGGCGAGCTTCTGACCAAGGTCAACAACGTCTTTTACGCCCTGACCGACAATAATACGAATGAGGAGCTTCAGAAAATTGAGGCCGAGATCGCGCCTGTCCTGGCCAAGCACAAAGACGACATCTCGCTCAATGACAAATTGTTCCAGCGGGTCAAATCCGTCTGGGAAGGCAAGGATTCTCTCAGTCTGACTCCCGAGCAGGCCCGGCTTCTTGAAAAAACCTATAAAGAATTCGTCCGTAACGGAGCCGCCCTCGACGAGACAAAGAAGGCGGAGCTCCGCGCGATCAATGAGGAGCTGGCCGTCCTTACGGTCAAGTTCGGAGAAAACGTCCTCAAGGAAGATAATGATTTCAGTCTCGTCCTCGAGGCGCCCGAGGATCTGGCCGGCCTTCCGCCGGACGTCGTAACGGCCGCGGCCGAAACGGCCAAAGCCAAGGGTCTCGAAAGCAAATGGGTCTTCACCCTCCACAAGCCGAGCTGCATCCCCTTCTTCCAATACTCGGCGCGCCGCGACCTTCGGGAGAAGCTCTTCAAGGCGTTCATCAGCCGCGGCGACAACGCGAATGAGCTTGACAACAAGGCCGGTCTCGCGAAGATCGCCGCCCTGCGGGTCAAACGCGCCAACCTGCTCGGCTATAAAACGCATGCCGATTATGTGCTCGAGGAGAACATGGCCAAGACCCCGGCCGGCGTTTATAAGCTCCTCAACCAGCTTTGGGGTCCGGCCCTGGCCATGGCCAAGACCGAAGCGAAAGATCTCCAGGCCCTGATCGACAAGGAAGGCGGCAACTTCAAGCTCGCGCCCTGGGATTGGTGGTACTATGCCGAAAAGCTGAAAAAAGCGAAGTACGATCTCGATGACGAGGCCCTTCGGCCCTACTTCGAACTCAAGGCGGTCCGCCAGGGCGCCTTTGATGTGGCCGGGAAGCTCTGGGGGCTTAAATTCGAGCCGCGCACCGACATCCCCGTTTATCATCCCGACGTCGAGGTCTTCGAGGTCAAGGAAGCCGACGGGACACATATCGGCATCCTTTACACGGACTATTTCCCGCGGTCCTCCAAGCGGGGGGGCGCCTGGTCGGGCTCCATCAGGGAACAGTCTATCCGGGACGGCCGGAAAGTGACGCCCATAAATTACAACGTCGGGAACTTCACCAAACCGACGGCCGAGAAGCCTTCTCTGATCACCTTCGAAGAAGCGCAGACGATGTTCCATGAGCTCGGCCACGCCCTTCACGACCTGCTTTCGAACGTGACCTACGAGTCCCTCGCCGGGACCAACGTGCCGCGCGACTTCGTCGAGCTCGGTTCCCAGATCATGGAGAATTGGGCCGGGGACCCCGAGGTCATCAAGTCCTATGCCAGGCATTACCAGACCGGCGAGCCCATCCCGCAGGAACTCGTGGACAAGATCAAGAAAGCGGGCCTCTTCAACCAGGGCTTTGCCACGGTCGAATACATGGCCGCCTGTTACCTTGATATGGATTGGCATACGCTCGGCGAGGCGGTGGAGCAGGACGCTATTGCCTTCGAGAACGCCGCCATGAAGAAGATCGGCCTGATCCCCGAGATCGTCGTCCGCTACAGAAGCCCCCATTTCCAGCACATCTTCAGCGGCGGCTATTCGGCCGGATATTATAGCTACATCTGGAGCGAGGTGCTCGACGCCGACGCCTTCCAGGCGTTCAAGGAGACAAGCTTGTTCGACCAGGCGACGGCCAAGAGCTTCAGAGAGAACATCCTGGCGAGGGGCGGCTCCGAGGACGCCATGGAGCTCTTCAAGCGGTTCCGCGGCCGCGAGCCCAAGGTCGAACCCCTGCTCAGGCGCAAAGGCTTTTTGAAATAGACGGGTCCAGGATATCCGGGAAGGAGTGAAAAGATGAGTCATCTCGTTGGGCTCAGCCCGTCTGACTTTGTCGGATTCCTCCGCCAGGAAAAGATCCGGCGGTTTTATCTGGTCTATGATCCGGTCCAAAAGAAGGTCAAGAGCTCTCACCCGCAGCTCCAGCCGCTGGCCGAATTTCTCCAAGGTGACCGGCGCGATTTCGCCGGGCACGAGGGCCTGTTTTTCCAGGTGACGGAGAAGCACGATACGCTGCAGGGGGCTTTCGTGCACCGGACCTGTCGCGGTCAGGCGGCCGGAGGGGTCCGCTATTGGACTTATGACACGGTCGAGGATTACCTTCGGGATGGACTTCGACTTGCCAAGGGGATGACCCACAAGAGCGCCCTGGCCGGACTTTGGTGGGGAGGCGGCAAGGGGGTCATGGCCCGCCGGCCGGACATCGACGCCGAAAACCCCGAGGTGCGCAGGTATATTTACAGCGAGTACGGCCGTTTCATCAGTTCGCTCCACGGCTGTTATGTGACCGCGGAGGACGTGGGAACGACCGTGGCCGATATGGCCAACGTTTTCTCGCGCACCCGGTATACGATCTGCGTCCCAGAAGAGTGGGGAGGGAGCGGCAATCCTTCCGTTCCCACGGCCCGGGGGATTGTCTGCGCCATGGAAGCGGCGCTTGAATTCGTGGAGGGGGGCGGCCTCAGTGGCAAAGTCATCGCCGTCCAGGGCATGGGTAATGTGGGCGGCCCGCTCATCCGTTTTCTTTTTGAAAAGGGCGTCCGGAGGATAATCGCCTGCGACATCAATCCGCGGATCGTCGATTCGCTTCGCCGAGAATGGACCGGCCGGGACATTGTGGTTAAGACGGTATCGCGCGCCGATGAGGCGATCTTCCGGGAAGAATGCGACATCCTCTCGCCGAACGCCACGGGCGCCATACTCAACCCGCGGACAATCCCTCAGCTCAGAGCCAGGATCGTCTGTGGCGCCGCCAACAATCAGCTCGAGGATCCGGCCAGGGACGATTCGGCCTTGTTAGACCGGGGGATCATCTATGTGCCGGATTTCCTGGCCAACCGGATGGGGATCGTCAATTCCGCCGACGAGCAGTACGGGTATGTCGTCAATGATCCTTTGGTCGAACGGCACCTGTCGCGCGACTGGGAGTATTCCGTCTTCCCGACGACGCTCAGGGTACTGCGGGAATCAAAGGCGACGGGGGAGCCGACAGGGAGGATCGCCGTCCGGCAGGCCGAGAAGCTCTCGCTGGAGCCGCATCCCATATTCGGCCATCGCGGCCGGCAGATCATAGACACCGTGGTCGCCGAAGGCTGGCATATGTCTACCTGAGATAGGAACTTCCTTCTATGTCTGCTTTTTTGGTGGCAAAAAGGGGCCTCTAAGCCGAGGAAATCGCTATTTAGATAGACTAAATTATTTATTATGCGTCACTTATCTTGGTCCGACCCTCATCTGAAATCCAAATACCCTCATCTGATATTCTGTGTCCTGTGTCCTGTTGACATCCGCTGACGCCGCGATTTATCATTTCATTAGAAAGTGTTACTGAAGGGGATCGAGATGATCCGCCGGACAGGCCGCTCCGCTCTTTCTCTGCTGTTGACCGTTTTCGTCATATCTCCGGCTTGGCTTCAAGCCCAAACCGCCCCCGGCAGGGCAGTCGACGAGACCAAACTCACCACAATCCTCCAAAAAACGGCGGACTATTGCCGGAAACTCGAGAACGCGGTCCTTGATTTTGTCTGCCTGGAAGAAGTCAAGGAAACGTTCAACTACGAGGTCGTCGAAAGAGAATCCGATAGGGGATTCTATCGGGTGATCGACAGACCCGTGGACAATACCTTCCTTTATGAATACCAGCTCATAAGGAATGCCAACAAAACCGAAGAATCCAGAACTCTGATTGAGAGAAATGGCAAGAGATGCCACGAGAAGACGAGCGGAGTCGGGACCCTCCGATTTCTCTTCGAAAAGATCATCTACGGGCCCGTGGACCTTCTCCGGCTTCCCAACCAGCCCCGTTTCGACTACGCCATTGTCAAGGAAGAAGCGAAGCCGGCAGGTAGGGAGGTCATCATCGAGGCCGTCCCCAAACCCGGCGAACAGGAATACCTCCCCTTTGGCAAGATCTGGGTGAGAGAGAGCGATTTCGCCATCGTGAAGATCGATTATGATCGGCGGTCTATCAGGAGTCTTTACGAAGAGAGCCAGGAAGGCTGGGAGAAAAACGGAAAGGCGCGGTTCGAGCTCACTTCAGAATTTGATGTTGAGAGAAACGGGATCCGGTTTCCCAGCCGGCTCGTTTTCCAAGAAACCGATGCCCGTAAATCCGGGAAATCATCTGTCCGCTCGCGGGCCGTGATCACCTACAAGGATTACCGGTTTTTCACGGTCATCGTAAACGTCGAATACAACTGAAGCGCGCGATAAGGTTAGGGGGGGCAAAAAGGGGCTTCTCAGCCGATAAATTCTTTTTCAAAATTGAATAGCTGATTTAATATGTATCATTTATCTTCGTTTATCCTGGTCCGACCCTCAAAAGGAAAGGAAGAGGCCGGCGGAGAGGTCCCCGCGGAGAAGTATCAACATGCTTGAGACCATATACCCCCTTCCGTACGCAACGAAGATGCCCGTATTCGCCGATATCACGGGGAGCAGAAGCCGGCCCTGAAGCCGGAGGCCGAGGTGGGGCGTCAAGAAAGCCTTGATCCCCGCACCCGCTGAAAAGGCAAAATGGATAGAGTGGTCGATCCCGGATGGCTCGGGATTAATGTTGATGACACCCGCCGTTACGACAACATACGGCCGGACGCGACTCTTCGAAACCTCAGCTAGACCTCCAACCTGATAGTACTCGATGGCGGTGTTGAAGAGGGGAACGGCCGGGTCCCCAAAGGGCAGCAGGGCGGCCCGGGTGTCCTGCCTGGAGTATGAAATCTCGATCATCAGCGTGCGGCTGACGGTCAGGTCAATAGTGAAGCCGTAGTTCGCGTGATCGGCGGTCTGTATGGTCCCGACGTTCGTGTTGATGCGTCCCCCGAACTGGTATCCGTAGGAACCGCCGAGCTCGACGCGGCCCTGGGTCCAAGCTGCGCCTGAACATAGAAAGAGGACGGCCGCCGTCCCGGAAAGCATTTTCGCGAGCCGGCGAATGCTCCGGTCTCTCCGGGTCGACCCTATCATTCGGCCTCCGTTGAATATCTGGTCATCAGGCTGGCCAGTTGACCTTCAATGTCCGGAGACGGCGTCGGCGATCCTTTCGAGGGCCTCGGCGAGACGGCCGCGGGGACAAGCGAGGTTGATGCGGACGAAGCCCGCCGCCTCTTCGCCGAACCTTGCGCCGTCGTTGAAATAGACCTTGGCCCGGCGCACGAAGAATTCTTCAAGCGCCTTGGCGTCAAGTCCGAGCCGGCGGCAGTCGAGGAGGGCCAGGAACGTGCCCTCCGGCCGGATGAAATCCAGGACCGGGAGCCTGGTCCGGACGAACTCCGCCGTGAAATCAGCGTTCGCCGCGATGTAGGCGACCGCCTCGTCCAGCCACACCGCGCCGTGGGTATAGGCGGCCTCAAGCGCCGTCAGGCCGAAGATATTCCCCATCTCGAACCCGGCGCGCTGTGACTCCAACCGGTAAAGGTCGAGGAGCTTCCGATTCTCGGCGACGACGAACGACGTATTAAGGCCCGGGAGATTGAATGCTTTGCTCGGGGCCCAGCAGGTGACCGTCCGCTCGGCGAGGCCGGGCGATAGTGTAGCGAAAGGGATATGGATGTGCGGCTTGAAAACGACATCGGCGTGGATCTCGTCGGAGACGACGATGACGTCCCGTTCGCGGCAGAGCCGGCCCACCTCGGTGAGTTCTTCTCGCGTCCAGACGCGGCCGACCGGATTATGCGGGCTGCACAGGATGAGGAGCCGCGCGCCGTCATCGAGCTTCCGCGCCAGGTCGTCGAAGTCCATGGTCCAGCGACCGCTCTCGTAGCGGAGGGGGTTGCGGATCAGGCGCCGCCCGTTCTTCTCGACGGCCGGAAAGAACGGGAAGTAGACAGGCGTCTGGACGACCACCCCGTCCTCCGGCTGAGTCAACGCGCGGACACAGAAGTTGAGCGAGGGCACGACGCCCGGCCCCCGGATCAGCCAATCCCGGTTGACCTCCCAGCCGTGCCGCGCTTTGAGCCAGTGGATGATGGCTGCCCAGAATGATTCCGGGACCATCGGATAGCCGTAGGCGGGGTGCGCCGCCCGGGCCTTAAGGGCCTCGACGACGGGCGGGGGAGCGGGGAAGTCCATATCCGCCACCCACAGCGGAATGACGTCTGGCTCGTTGAAAACCCGCTCGCAGTAGTCCCATTTGAGAGAACAGGTGTTCCGGCGGTCGAGGGGCACGTTGAAATCGTATGTCATGACGACGAGCCAGACGCCTTTATACCTGATAGAGGGGAGGCAATCAAGAGCGCTGGGGCCGAACGGGCGGGGGGGGTGCGGATAATCGCGTGTCTGCGAAGACAGCGCCCCCGGTTCCTAAGGAGAGGCGCCAGGACACCGACCAGGAGAAGTTGGAACGCGTAGCCAAGACATTCTTGAAGATGAAGAAATTTGAGATCGGGGAGTTGAAGAAGGTGTTCGAGGGGCGATAATTTAAAGCGTGATCTCAGGCCAGGAAAAGAGAGGGACCTTGGTCCAAGAGAGAGACGAGAACGGGGCAGGCTCACCCCGTTACTGGCTAGCGCTTGAGGCGGCCCAGGAACCCGCCGATCTTCGCCGCCACGGGGCTCGCGCCCCGGTCCGTGTTGGACATGACGGTGACGATGTAACCGGAGTCCAGGAAGATGTCGAGGTTGGAGTTGATGCCGTCAAACCCGCCGCCGTGGCCGACGACCCTTCCGGCCGCACCCGTCGAAACGCTAAACCCGTAGCCGTAGTTCGCTCCCAGGTGGTCCGTCCACATGGCCTTCAGGGATTCCTTGGAGACGTATTTTCCGCCGAGGAGGGCCAGGGCGAACTTGTGCAGGTCCTTAACGGTGGAGAACCCGCCCCCCGCCGGACCGCCCTTGATGACGTGCTTATAGAGGTTGTTCTGCCAGCCGTAGGGGCTCTTGGGGTCGGGGCTGTAGCCGATGGCCAGGTTCTCGACCGGGTAGTCCATCTCGTAGCAGTCGGTGTTCGCCATGCCGGCCGGCTCGGAAATCGCCTTCCTGATGTAGCTGAAATAGTCCTCGCCCGTGACTTTCTCGATGACGACGCCCAGCAGGAACATCCCGGTGTTGCTGTACTGGAACTGCTTTCCCGGTTCGAAGGCCGGCCGGTCGTCCTTGATCAGGGGCTTGTAGTCGTCGAGCTTGCGGAAGAGCGCGCGGGAACTCTTATCATAGGTCTCGTTGAAGTAACTGCCCAGCCCGGAGGAATGGGTGAGGAGATGGCGGATCGTGATCTTGCCCGTTACATCCTTGGGAAGCCAGGACTCGTCGATATACTTGCCGATCGGGTCGTCGAGGGAGAGCTTCCCTTTCTCGGCCAGCTGGACGATCGCCGTCGACGTGAACATCTTGTTCATCGATCCGAGGTTGAACTTAGTGTCGATGTTGTTGAGCACGTGGAAGGCCTTGCTCGCTTCTCCGGCGGCCAGAGTCAGGAGGATCTGATCGCCCTTGGCGATGAGGAGGGTCCCGGAAAACAGCCCTTTGTCGATGATCCGAGCCATGAAGACCTTGGTCTCGGCAGTGACCTGATCCTCGGAAAGCGGAATCTCCTTTACGCCGGCCGGCGGCCGGGCCGGGCTGAAACCGGCGCCTCCGATGAGATATTCGGGTGCCTCGGCGAACCGGATGTTGAGGCCCCGGAAGCTCTCATAGTTCCTGTCTCTGACGATGACGATGGTCTGGCCCTTGCGTTCGGGCACGTAGGTGCGGATCCCGGAGAAATCGATTCCTCCCGACTCCTGGAGAAATCCCCGGAAGACCTCGATATGGGTTTCTATCGGGGCGATGTTCCGGAACCGTTCGGTGCAGTGGGTGGTGAGAAATTCCTTGATCTCGTCCGGTTTTCCTGAATTGAGGGCGGCGATAAGGGCCTGGATGCGCTGGCCCTGGATGCCCGCAGGCATGCCCGGGCTGTCGCTGAATGTCTCGGTCGGCGTCTGCGCCCAGCCGACGGAGGCGATGACCAGAACGATGATGACGGCGGCAAAGAGCTTAGATTTCATGATCTCCTCCTCATTTCTTTTCTTTGACCCGGCTCAGGCGTTGTTTCCCGCCATAGCGGAAGTGGCCGATGGCCTCGTATTCCTTACCCGCCTCAGCGAGCACGAATTCGACCTGGATCTCGCTGTCGTCCTCGGGCACGAAATAGGTCGGACTGAGCGGGATGAGCCTAAGTTTCATCCCTCCGGCCAGGATGTAGAGTTGGCCGTTTTCAAGCGCGATCTCGCCCTCGGCATATCGACCGACGTATTTTTTCAAAACCGCTTCCTCGACCTTCGCCGGTTCTGATTTGGCCTTCAGGTCGTTGAGGGCCCATTGAAAAGGAGCCTTGGCTTCTCCGTCCGGGGCCGCCTTCATCATTTTTTCCAGGGCGATGGTCCGGGCTTTGTCCAGGGCTTTGCCGCTCTCGATGGCGATGTCGGGCGCGATCCCCGTGCCCTCCCAGTTCGTCTTGGTGATGGGGTTCACTGCCCGGCCGGTGGGCACCCAGACCACAAAGCTGTCGTTGACGATCTTCGTCCCGCCGGGGTGGGCCCCGCCGCCTGTCGTCTCGCCGACGATGGTCGCCCTCTTCATGTTTTTCATGTTGTAGGTGAATTCCTCGGCCGCGGAAAAAGTCGTCCGGTTTGTCAAGACATAGAGATCCTTGTCGAACATCGGCTGCCCGGGGACGTAATGGAAGCTCCAGTATTGTTCCAGGGTGTCCTCGCCGCGGTTCTCGAAGCTGTTGAGATGAGTCCTCTCCTTGAGAAAGTAACTGCTGAGGAGCTGGATCATCTCCGGGCTTCCCCCGCCGTTTCGGCGGAGGTCGATGATGACGGCGTCGGCGTTGGCCAGAAAGTTCATGGCGGCGATCCCCGTCTCGGCCGCCTCCCGGAAGCCGGAGAAGCCGCCGAGGTCGAGATAGCCGATATTCCCGTCCAGGATCTTGACCTCCCGGAAGCCGAAATTCGCTTTCCGTTCTTCCTGGAGGGCCTGCTGCCGCCATTTCTCCCGGTCCTCGGGGCTCTGACTCTCCCTTTCCCTGATCCGCTTCACGATATCGGGACCGTACTCGACGTGAATGTGCCGGTCCTTTGTGACGCTCCTCAGGTCCTCGGTCAGGACGCGCGCAAAGGCCTCGACGTCGGCGATCTTGTCGTACTCGCCCCCCTGGAGTTTTTTGGTGATCAGGGCCTCCATCTCCTTGGCCTTGTCGGGGAAAATATAGAGCTTGACCATCAGCTCTCCGACTCCCTTGACCACTTCCGCCCTCATCTTGGCGTCGAGGGCCGGGGGTTTGGGCGCTTTGTCTTTTTCCTGGGCGAAAGAGGGGAGCGCCGGCCAGGAGAGAAACAGAATGAAGAAGATAATGATGGATACGGGGACGGTTCTTTTTAAATTGACCATTCGGGCCTCCTGGGCGAGCTTTTTCTATTTACAATATATATATATACTCAAAGACCGCTATTTGGGTTTAAAAAAAATAGGCGCTCTCCTTCGGCCAGTTTGTTTGTGCCCGCATCCTCTGAGTGTCCCGTCTCGCAAATCTCTTTCCAAAGTCCTCTCCAGGGACGGGACACTTCCAGGGGGGAGTCAGGCTCCCCCCTCGGCGCTTCGCTTTGCTCCGCTGACCCCCTGAGGGGAACGACGCCGTCCCCCTCAAACTCCCCCGCGATGGCGCGTCTTCAATGGATCGTCCTGGAGGCAAGCTACTTGTGCGACGCACCTTTAGAATCCGAACCCGATATGGATCCCTAACATGAGATGAATGTCGTCGCCGGCAAAGGCGACCTCGAACTCGGGGGCCAGGAAATACTTCTCCAGGTCAAACTCATACTCGGCCCCGAGATGGACGGCGAACCTCGTTCCCGGCTCTTCCCGCTCGATGAACATGACTCCGGGTGAGGCGAACAGGGTCAGCTTGTCAATGGGATGAATGGGCAAGAGCAGGCTGATCACGTAATGTTTGTGCTCATCGAGCACCATCTCGGCGCCGATGCCGACCCCGAATAGCCTGTTCCAATAGGGCAGCACATACTCAAATTCCGCCCCGAGCCCCGGCATCCATTTTTCTTCGTGGATGTTATAAACGGAACCGATGAGAAATCCGGCATGGCGGGCGTGCTCCTCGTGCAGCGCGGCCGTCTCTTGCCCGGAGCAGGGGAGATGGCACAATCGAAGGAGACAAGACAAACCCAGCGCGAGTTTTATCGCTCCTGAACACCTCTTTGACAACGGCAGACTCCGGAATATAGATAGCCGGAGCGGCCGCCCGCGTCAAGGGAAGAATTCAGGACACCATATCCGTTTCTGAAATCAGGCGGGAGCAGCCGGCGGAAATCAGGTTTGGGTATTGTATCGATCAATGGGGTATGCTATTAAATAGGGAAGACTGCCGGGTCGTCAATGATCGGAGAGACGCTTAAACACTACAAGATCGAGGAGCTGCTCGGTATGGGCGGCATGGGCGTCGTTTACCGGGCCCGCGACACCCGGCTCCAGCGTCCCGTCGCCCTGAAGATCCTCAAGCCGGAGCTGGTCGCCGATCCGGTGCGCAAGAGCCGCTTCCTCGTCGAGGCTCAAGCGGCCGCCGCCGTCAGCCATCCCGCCATTGCCTCGATCTTCGACGTCGATGAAGCCAACGGCACGATGTTCATTGCCATGGAGTATATCGAAGGCCGGACCGTCGGCCGATTGATTGCCGAGGGGGAGCTCGACCTCCAGGGCGCCGTCGAGATCGGGCGCCAGGTCGCCGAAGGCCTGGCCCGGGCCCACGAGGCGATGATCGTCCACCGAGACATCAAATCCGACAACGTCATGGTCACCCGGGACGGCCATGCCAAGCTGCTCGACTTCGGGCTGGCCAAGCTTCTCGACCCCGACCTCACGGACGATGATATCCCCGCCGAGGTCAGCCGCACCATGACCCGGCAGCAGGTTCACACGATGGCCGGCACGATCATGGGCACCACAAATTACATGAGCCCGGAGCAGGCCCGGGGGCGGCCCGTCGATTCGAGGAGTGATATCTTTTCTCTCGGAGTCGTGCTCTACGAGATGGTGACCGGAGAGCTTCCCTTCAACCGCGCCGCGGCGCTGGACACCATGCATGCCATCGTCTTCGAGGAAGCCAAACCGGTGACCTCCGTGCGCCGCAACCTGCCGCCCCAAGTCCACCTGATCATCTCCCGCTGCCTGCGCAAGCGCCCCGAGGACCGCTACGCCGACGCCGGGCGCCTGGCGGACGACCTTAAGCGCCTGGAGCAGCAAATCGAAACCGGGACAAGCCTTTCCCTCCCCACCGGAGAACGGATCAAGGCCTGGCTGGAATCCGTCAAGTCTTCGGTTCCCCTCGGAAACAAGGGGCTCATCATCCTGGCCGCCGTCATCGTGCTGGCCGTCGTCCTGCTCTTTACGCGGGTCCAGTGGGGAAGCCTCATCGGACCGGCCTTTTTGGTACTGTTTTTTTACCGGTTTGCCCGCAACCGCAAACGCCGCCTGCTTTCGGAATTTGCCAAGAAGATTTCGAAAGTGCCCGAGGTCAAGTCTGTCATCATTCAGGAAGACCGGGTGACCGTCATCCTCGATAAGGCGCCGGCCAAGACGTACCTCCGCATCAACAGTCAGTTCGAGTCGCTCAATTCGAGCCTGTTCTTCGGCAAGCCGCCGACGATCGAGATCAAGGACGACTTGGCCGACTCGGAGATTCAGAAGCTCGTCCGCCAGCCCGGCGTCACCTACATCCGCGATGACATCGCGGTCGAATAGCCCTAGGGGGTCAGGTCTCAACAATCAACAATTCAGGTCATCAGTGCGCATTTGTTGATTGTTGAGACCTGACCCCTATTCCTTTTAGGGACCTGGGCTTTCCGCCGGCGCCGGGAAGAGTTGGTACTCAGGTCCGAACTGGGCCAGAAACTCCAAGCTGAACGTCCGGAAGGTGTACCAGACGGGAAGCGTCATGACCGTCCCGATATAGGGGATGACAAGAATCAGCCACCCGATGCAGCAGGTCGCCAGTCCGGCGACTATGACCAGGATGACAAACAATATGTAGAGTACAAAAATGATGATCCCGTACAGGATGAAATGAAACGGGTGGTGCCCCAGGAGCGGCAGGAACCGGCGCCAGGCTGCGACCGCCGGGATGCGGTCCCTGGCCATGATCGGGACGATGAAGTCGTTGAGGAAAAGAGAGATGTACCCGATGATGATGAGGAGCAAAAGGAAGGTCAGCCCCAGCCCGACGAGGAGTAGAACCGGCATCCGGTCTCCAAAACCGGCTTCGTAGAGCCCGCGGGCTCCCGCAAAGAAAAACACGATAAACGCCACGAATATGGCGATGGCCACAAACCCAAACGCCAGCCGCCAGAGAAAGAGCGAGTCGCCTTCCTTCCGGAATTCCCGCCACGGCTTGGCGATTTCGGCTCTGTTATGGACCACGTTGTCGAGGAACATGAACTTTCCCCGGGAGCTCAGCCAAAGGAGGGTGATCCCGACGGCGACGATGACCACGGCGAGAAATCCAATGGCGATCGCCCAGCCCGGGTGGCCGGTCAGCCAAGCCCAGGCTTTATAGGGCAGGTCCAGGAATTCGCGGAAGGACATGTCGCCGCGGCCTCTTCCTCCGACCGATCCGTTCCGGCTTTCGGCCAACCCGGCCAGGAAAGCATTGAATCCGACGACAAACCACTTGTGAAGGTCGAAGGGCCGGAAGAGGGCCAGCTTCATTCGTTCCCAGGCGCGTTCGAAGGGCTCAAGGTAGGCTATGCGCATTTTATCCCTCCAAGGCAAAGGCTAATTCCATATCCTGTTGGAGCTATTTTATAAATTAATCCGGTGCCAGGCAACTCAGCGGCGGGGGCGAAGGCGCTCGATAATCTCGGCGCTCACCCAGTAGATATCCCGGCAGCTGCAGAAAAAGAGGTATTTGCCGTCCGGAGAGAGCGATGGGCAGAAGTTGGTCCCGGGTGTGTTGACCCCGTCACCCAGATTGAAGGCTTCGCCCCAGCCGCCGTCCTTGTTCCGGAAGCAAACCCAGAGGTCTCCTTCTCCTCCCTGGCCGCCGGGCCGCAGGTAGGAGTCGAAGACGATGAAGCTCTCGTCCGGCGCGATGAAGGCATGGGCGCCCGGCTTGGGCGAGTTCACTCCGCCTCCGAGCCACTCCGGTTTTCCATAGGCTCCGTCCTGGTAGGGATAACGGACGATCCCCTCGCCCGCGGCTCCCGAGATATCCGTCATGTAGAGATCGCCGTTCCGGCTTGAGGAGACGTACATGCCGTCGCCGTGAAGGCGGGCTTCCCCCCATCCCGCATTTTTCTTTTCCGTGACCCAGATCGCATACCTGGGCTTGCTCTCCCCCGGCGGCTGGCGGTGGCATCCGAAATACAATTTGCGGCCGTCGGGCGTGATGTGCGGCTCGTTGCTCGGATACCCCTTGGCAAAGGCGGCTTCTTCCGGCGCCGTCCAGCCTTGCTCCTCCAGGCGCGCGACCATCAGGGTGTTTGAACCGCCCGGGTCTTTCCGGCGGGTGAAGAAAACCTCCTTTCCGTCGGGGCTGAATGTGATCGAGAATTCCAGTCTGCCGGCCGTGGAGACGATCCCGGGCGCGAAGACCCTCGGCTCGATTCCCGGAGGCTCCTGGCCGAGATGGGTGCCTTGAAGACCGGTAGGAGCTCCGGGCTCGAATCGGGCCGGGACCTTTGTCTCTCCTTGGACGTCCAGCTTGTAACCATGGAGTTGGCTGAGGTTGTCCTTGGCGGATTGGCTGTCGGGGTTGAGGTCGAGGGACTTCCGATAATATTCTTCGGCCTTCTCTTTGTCACCGAGCCCCCACCAAACCGCTTCGGCCAGGCTGTCCCAGACATTCCAGGACTTCGGAAAGGCTTCCGTGTTCATCTCGAAGACGGCCACGGCCTCCGCAGTTCTCCCTTCCTCTCGGAAGAACTTATACCCGAGGGCGTTGAACTCACGCTCGTCAATGTTGTACTCGTGGACGAGTTGAGTCCGAATCTCGCGGAAACGCGCCCGGGCGGCGTCCTGTCCCGACTTTCTCAGAACCGTCTCGATCTCCTCTGCAGCCGATTTCAGGCCGGCCCGCCAGAAGGCCTGGATGTTTTCCCTGTGGCGGCCGGCCATCTCTTTGGAGTCGAGGTTGAAATGAGGGCTCAAGTAGGCGAACTTCGCTTGGAGAGGATATGCGGCCTCGACGGCTTCGGCCGTCGATTTTTGGCCCTGCGCTTCCTTGACGGCGCTCCAGAGGTCTTTCATGTAGCGGTGTTGAGCGGCCAGCCAGGCGCGGTCTTTCACCATGGCGTGGCCGCCGACGACTGTTTTGAGTTCGCTCTCGTTCGCCAGGACCTGGGTAAGGACGTCCAGCCAGCGCGGCACATCAGGCCGGCCCGCCGGGTCGGAAGTGACGGCCGGGAGGTCGGGATAAAACAGGTCGCCGACGAACAGGACCCCCAGGGCCGGGACGTGGACCAAGATGTCGCCGTCGGTATGGGCCCGGCCGAAATAATAAAGGTTGAGCTTGAGGTCGGCGACCTCGAGCGTCATCCTGTCGGAAAAAGTCTTTGTCGGCGGAGTTGGGATATACCGCGCGGCGAGGTCGTCGACGAGCAGCGTGTTGAACCGGACGCTCTCCTCAAGCGCCAGGGCTTCGGGGGACTGGGGGTCGAGCTTCTTGAGCTGCTCCTTTTGACTGTCGATGCGTCCGCGCCGGCCGGAGATAAACTGGTCCTTGGTTTGGGTAAAGCGCTCCATGGCGGCGGGAACGCTTTCGTGACCGATGATCTCCGCGCCCGGATAGACCTGGTTCCCGTCCGTGTGGTCGAAGTGATGGTGGGTATTGATGATATAACGGACGTCATCGCGGCCGAGCTCTTGCCGGATTTTCTTCCTCGTCCACTCGGCCAGAGTGGGACAAAGCCCGGTATCGACGGCGATCAGGCCCTGATCAGTCGTGATGATTGTTGTCGGCGCCGGAGCCGCCGAGTTCCCCGGGATGAAGATCGTGACCCGGTCGGTCACCCGGCTCACCCGGAATGGGATGTCCTCCGGGGCAGGAGCAGAGGCGGTGAATATGCCAAAAACGCCCAGAATGAGGATCCATTTCATCGATTTCATAATGCCTCCTTCATAGCGAAAACCGCAGCAATCGGCGTGCCAATTTTATAACAATTCGTGAATCCCCTCCAAATTAAGGCTCCAATAGGACCCAGGAGGCGCGGCAGAGTGGCACTTTGGGGAACGTCCCCCTATAATAGGCGCGTGCACTTTAGAAGCCGGAAGGAATGGCGCGCGTGGCTCCAAGCCCATCATGCCAAGGAGTCCGAGATCTGGCTCACCCACTACAGGGTGAGCTCCTCCCAACCCGGAGTCCGGCACCAAGAGGCGGTGGAAGAGGCGCTTTGCTTCGGCTGGATCGACGGCCGGCTCAAAAAGATCGATGATGAGAGATACAAACTCCGGTATTCTCCGCGCCGGCCGAATAGTCCCTGGTCGCGCATCAACAGGGAAAAAGCGGAAAAGCTGATCCGGTCCGGCCGGATGACCGCGGCCGGCCTGGCCAGGATAGAAGAAGCAAAAAAGGCGGGCACCTGGCAGCGGGCCTATACGAACAGAACCCGGGAGAGAATGCCGTCCGACCTCAAAGCGGCTCTCCTGGAGAATGGGCAGGCGTGGGACAATTTCAGCCGGTTCGCCAATACTTACAGAAACATGTACATCGGCTGGGTCGTGAGCGCCAAGACGCGCGAGACCCGGGAAAAGCGGATCGCCCGGGTCGTCGCCCAGGCTTTCCAGAATAAAAAGTTGATCTTTCTTTAGTGGCGCGTCTCACAAATATCTTGCCTTTAGGACGATCCATTGAAGGCGCGCCATCGCGGGGGAGTTTGAGGGGGACGGCGTCGTTCCCCTCAGGGGGTCAGCGCAGCAGAGCGAAGCGCCGAGGGGGGAGCCTGACTCCCCCCTGGAAGTGTCCCGTCTCTGCGGAGGACTTTGGAAAGAGACTTACGAGACGGGACGCTAGATGAATATGTCCTGGTCGTAGCCGATCTTGACCAGATCGATCTTGCTCGGGTCGGCCGTGCCCAGGTGATACTGCGTATCGGCCGTGAAGATGTGTTTGGCCGGCGGGCTGAGTGGCCGGTCCTCGCCGAAGAACTCCTGCCGCTTGGCCTGGATGATGCGAAGCCCTGTGGCATCCACGGCGACGGGGTCGAACCCGACCAGAAAACCATAGTAGGACCAGACATACTTGGGGTTGAAGCTGTGCGGTCCGAGGACGTGGAATTGGGGCGTGAGCATGCCCAGGACGTTCAGGCGCGTTCTCCCCTTGACGTGAGGCTTTTCCCAGATCGAGGCCAGGCTTGCGCAGGAATCGCCGTGGTAGTTGTCGGGGTCGGGGATGAACATGATGTAATTCTTGATCAGGGTGCCGACACCCGACCAGTGATGGGCCCGCATCGGCCGGGCGTTGATCAGGGCGGTGGCCTTTTGGAACACCGGGTTGTTTATGACGCCCCGGTCATCGACGGCGATATTAGCTTCCTTGACGCCGCAGTCCATAACCCGCTTCTTGAGGGCGTTTTCGACCTCGGCGGTGGTCGGGATGTAGTTCCAGACGTTCGACTTGATGCCGACGATGTCGTTCGGCTTGATGAACGTCTTCCAGGAGTCGATGGCATCCGTCTTGCCGGCGAGTTCTTTGACGGCCGTATCCAGCATCTCCTGGACGACCTCGGGGACGGGCCGGCCCTGCTCGTTGAGGACACCCTTGTCCCTCACCAGGACAACCTTCGATTTCTTGCCCTCCTGGACGCCCTTGGCGGGGGCCGGGATGCCCATGGCGGCCCATTCCGGCTTGGTCAGGAACACGGCCCCGCCGACGGCGGCCAGGGATGTTCGCTTGATAAACTCCCGCCGGGTGATCATTTTCTTTTTTTTCATCTCTCCTCCTCGTTGGCAGTCGTTTCAGTCATTCTATCGGCTTCCCCATTCGATATGTTTTATCGAAGGTTTCATTTCTCCCGAGGCTTTTCGGAGCCGATCATGTCCAGATAGGATCGCGCCGCGGCCTCGGATGGAGCGTTGAAGACGATGCTCAGCCTGTTTCCCTCGCGCCGGCAGCCGGTCCAGAGACCTTCGGGCATCCGGGCCAGGAGCCCTGGCGCGTCTTTCAGATAATTCCGGAGGAAACTCTGCTCGGCCTGTTTGGCCTTGGCTTCGTCGGGATAAAGCGCGACGAGAAGCGGCACAGGCTTGGCTTCTGTCTTGTACTTGGCCAGGACCGCCTGGGTCTCATCATCGACGAGCAGGATATTCTCGTTGGCGACGAAAAAGTGGCTGTTGAGCCAGATGTAGTGGTGGAAATAGCGGACGCTCTCCGGGATGAGGCCCGTTTTCGGCAGGAGTCCGATGACCGGCGGCAACTCGCCTTCCCGGGGAATGGCCTCGGCCAGCTTCCGGCCGAGCCCGAGGACGAGCGTCTTTTTCGCCTCGGTTTCGGGGTAGGCAAGGATGGAGACGTAGTAGCGGTCCTTCCAGAAAGCCAGGAGACCGGCGTTGTACTCCGATCCCTGGCCCGCGAGGCCGTCCTCGCGCTCGCGGCCGTGGGAGAAGAGCCCGAAGGCGTTGTAGGAGTTACCCATGTCGAACATGTCGATGACGATCTCCTCGTCGCCAGCGCCCTTGTACCGGACGGCCAGGAGCTTCTGGAAATTGTAGGAGATATAAAGCTCCGCCCCGCCGTCGATATAATCGAAGAGGTTCGTTTTGTCGTAGGTGTCCGGCGGCGAGGCCTTTTTCCAGCCGCTCACCTCGGCCGGGAGGACGGAATAGAGCTTCTCGAGGGATTGAGACATGGTCACCCCCGCGGAGAGCAGTGTCAAGGCCAAGCCGAGGGCCAGCCGGCAGGCCTTCCGGCCGGCGGATGCGCGCATCACGGTTCGCTGGCTCATGAATCACTATGAATAGCAAACGTCCCGCTAAAAGTCAAAAAGAAGGCTTGGGGCAGATAGCTCGAAGGGGTTGTATGGGGTCAGGTCTCAACAATCAACAAATCCAGGTTGACATTGCTAATCGTTGAATGTTGAGGCCTGACCCCTTCCCAGTTGCCTGAGCATCGTTTTTCCCCTATGATGATGAAAAAGGAGATCACAGATGAAGCCAAAGCCCTTGATCATCATGACAATCCTTTCCGTATTCGTTGTTTCTTCTCCGGCTCGGCAAACGGTAGCGCCGGCTCAGCCCCAGACCATCGAGCAGAAGCTCGCCCGGGTCTTCCAGGAGTGGGAGAGACCGGACCGGCCGGGCGGCGTTGCCGCGGTCATCGAAAAGGGAAAGGTGATCTATAAGAAGTGTTTCGGCCAGGCCAACGTGGAGTACCAGATCGCGACGACACCCAAGACCGCATTTGACGTCGGGCAGCTGGCCGAAGTGATCACCGGGATGGCCATAGCCACACTCGAGGAGCAGGGAAAGCTGGCCGCCGCCGACCCGGTCAAGAAATACCTCACCGACCTCCCATCCTACGCAGACGGTCTCACGCTGGCCCACCTCATCCATCACACGAGCGGACTTCCCGACTGGTATGAGCTCATGACGGCCGCCGGCTGGAACGACGGCGATGTCATCACCCTGGATCAGGTCCACAAGATCATGAAACGGCAGAAGGGGCTCCTCTTCGAGCCCGGCGCGAAAGCGCTCCCTTCCCGAACCGACTATCTCCTCCTCGCCGAAGTCGTGCGCCGGGCCATGGGCCAGTCCCTCCGGGATTGGACGTGGACCAACATCTTCAAGCCTTTGGGCATGCCCCGGACTCTCTTCCGTGAGAGCTACAGGGAGGTCATTGAGAACCGGGCTTACTCGATCAACTATCATTACCGCGACGGCGATCTCAAGGGGGCCGATAACCTGGGCGCCGTCGGTTCCCTGGGCCTGTTCACAACCCTTGACGATTTCATCAAGTGGGTGCTGGATTTCGAGAACCCGTCCTCCGGCTCCGCCGGCGTCAAGGAGAAGATGTTGACCTCCGGGAAGCTCGCCGACGGCGGCGATTGTGGCTATTCCTACGGGTTCTTGGTGGACACCTACAAGGGAGTCAAGCGGGTCCACAAGAGCGGCGGCTGGGGAGGCTTCCGCGCCGCCTTCCGGCATTTCCCGGCGGCCTCCTTGACCATCTTCGTTTTCGCAAATTGGGACTACAATTGGAACGATCCCGATATGTACGTCGACGGCGCGGCCGACGTCTGCCTCGAACCGTTGCTCGAAAAACCCCAAGCCCCTCCTGCTCCCTCTCCCAAGCCCGCCAAGCCGAAGCCCTCGAAGCTGAGCCCGGAGGAAGCCGCCCAGTATATTGGTGAATACAGGTCCGGAGAATTGGGATATATCTTCGTAGCCCAGGAAAAAGGGGCTTTCGTCGTGAAGGCGGGTTCCGAGACTTTCCCCCTGGTGCCCGCCGGAAATGGGCGCCTCGCTTTCGCGGACCCGAATATCCCGATCGTGCTGACCTTCTCCAAGGGGCCGGACGGAAAAGTGAACGCGGTGTCCTTTAACCCCGGGACGGGAGAGATTACTGCCCCCAAGGTCGAGCGGGAGACGCTCACCGCTGACATGCTGAAGCCTTATGAAGGGTCCTATTATTGCGAAGAGTTGGACGCCCGCTATGAGATCTTCCGGCGCGAGGGGGGGCTTGCCCTCACGAGCCTGCGGGCGAGGGATATCAACCTGAATCCGGAGAATCCAAAAACTTTTATCAGCAACAGCACCGGTTTCCCGGTTGTCTCGTTCTTTTTTGGAGAGAAAGGCGAAGTCGCCGGGTTCCGGGTCGAATCCGACTCGCTGCGTCTGCTGGTTTTCCGGAAAATCTAGTGGAGCGTCTCACAAATAACTTGGCTTTATGACGATCCATCAATGACGAGCCACCGCCGGCACGGTAGGTTCACGATAGATTTGAGGTCCGCCGTCTTCAGCCCCGCTCGGAGCCTGGCTGCCGCTTCTCAGCAAACCTGACCGGCTCGGTTTCAGGGGTGGGCATATTGACCTGGCCCTCGAAAAAGGAACCGTCGGCTATGGCCAGGAGCTGGGTCTGGATATTCCCCCTCATATTGGCCTTGCTCCGAAGCTCGACTTGAAGGGATGGGCCGATGTCGCCTTCGAGCTCGCCCTCGAGGATAACATGGGGACAGGAGATGTTGCCTTTCACCTTGCCCGTCTCCTCGATCCGCAACAGACCTTCACAGCGGACGTCTCCCTGCATCTCCCCCGCGATCCGGGCCCCGGCCCGAACGACTATCTCCCCTTTGAAGATGCTCTTGGCCGGGATAACCGCATCATCGGAGCTGGACCTGTCTTCCAGCCGGCGGAACTTTCTTTCGGCGGGAGCCCGGGACGTTTCAGGGGGCGAGGGGCGCTCCGGCATTTCTGGAGAAGGCGTACCGAAAAGCTTAGATTTAAATCCCTTCAGCATATGATAAAGTCTATTCAGCTGCGGGCGGCAAGTCAATAGGGGTCAGGTCTCAACATTCAACAATTCCGATCTGATCTCAAGGGGTTGTCCAATTTGTTGATTGTTTAGACCTGACCCCATTTGCTCTTGACGGCAGAGCCGACGGCTTCATGGTGTGCTAGAATAAAAGAGAAAGGAGGTTATCATGAGTTGGTCGATCAAACTCTTCCGAATAAAGGGGATCGAGATCAAGGTTCATCTGACCTTTGTCCTGATCTTGATCTGGGCGGCGGGACGCTGGGGAGTGACGATGAAGGGTGGGACGATCGGGGCCCTGTACGGGATCCTGGTGATACTGTTGCTGTTCGTTTGCGTCACCATCCACGAGCTGGCCCACAGCCTGACCGCGATGCGGTTCGGCGTCAAGGTGCGCAATATCACACTGCTGCCTATCGGAGGAATCTCACAGATGGAGGAGATGCCCAAGAAGCCGTCCGAGGAGTTGCGCATGTCCCTGGCGGGACCGCTGAGCAACTTCTTGATCGCTGCCTTCCTTCTCCTGCTTTCTATCCCCTTGAAATTCCAGGCGGAGGTTTCGGCCACGCGGGTGAGCCAGCTGATGGGCTCGGTGAGCTGGGAAGGTCTGCTGGCTTATCTCATCACGGCCAACATCATGCTGGGCTTGTTCAACCTTCTCCCTGCTTTCCCGATGGACGGCGGCCGCGTTCTGCGCTCCCTTCTGGCCATGCGCATGGACCATGCCAAGGCGACGGCCACCGCGGCCGCTGCGGGACAGGGTCTGGCCTGGGTGATGGGCCTAATCGGCGTCCTGAGCGGGGCCTGGACGCTCGTCATCATCGCCATTTTCATCTATCTCGGGGCATCTCAGGAAGGCCGGATGGTCGAGGTCAAGAACGTGCTTGGCGAGTTGCGCGTCCGGCAGGCGATGACGACAGAATGCCAGGGGTTATCTCCGGATCAGCCCTTGTCGGCGGCGGTCGATTTGATCCTGCACGGCTTCCAGACCGTTTTTCCTGTGCTCGATGAGGGACGCCTCGCCGGAGTCCTGACGGAGGCAGACCTGGTGAGCGCCCTCAAGGAGTATGGACCGGAGGTGGCCATCAAAATGGCTATGCGAACGGAGGTGCCCACCGCCGACCCCGACGGTACGTTGTTCGAAGCCCAGCGGCTCATGTCCGAGAAGCGACTGAACGCGCTGCCGGTGGTCAGGGAGGGAAAGCTTGTCGGCCTCCTTACTCCCCAGGATGTGAGCGAGGCTTATTTGTTCCTCTCCCTGAAGCCTGAGCTTTTGGCCAAATAAAATTGCAATAGGGGTCAGGTCTCAACATTCAACAATTCAGACCTGACCTCGTGGCGTTGTCAAATTTGTTGATTGTTGAGACCTGACCCCCTATGGGTCGAAGGCGAGGAGAGAAACGAATGAACAACGAGGAAACCATCCAGGCGTGGGCGAAGGCAAGAGATTACCATGTGGATGTTGGCCCAATAGCGGTCTTGGATGAAGTCCGCAGCTCCCTTAAGAAGCGCCGCGAGTCTGGAGAGATCGAGGACGGATTTTATCGGGATAACCTGGATGCCTTCACCTACCTGGAGGGAGTGTCACTCAAAAACCCGCGGTCGATCACCATCGTTGCCATACCCAAACCGGCTCATATCCTGGTCTTTACCGTGGGAGATAAAAAGATCGAGACGATCCTGCCGCCGACCTATGTCCGCTACCGGAAGACGTTCGCCGAAGTCAGGGACGATCTGGCCGAAGCCTTGGCTCGCTCCGGATTCCAGGTAGAACTCCTTAACGCTCCGCTCAAGGCTCTCGCAAACCGGCTGGGGCTGCTGTCCTACGGCCGGAACAACGTCGGCTATATCGCCGGTCTGGGGAGCTATTTCCAGCTCGTCGGCCTCGTCTCTGATTTGCCGCCGGCTGAAGGGAGCCCGAGTCCTCAGCCTGCGGAGACGTTCCTCGCGAGATGCCAAAAGTGTAGGATTTGCGCCGCGGCCTGCCCGACGGGCGCAATCGAGAAAGAGAGAATCCTCCTCCATGCCGAGAAATGCTACACCCTGTTCTCCGAATCGCCGAACCCGATCCCCGAGAATCTCAAACCGCCGTCTCCGAAGTGCCTTATCGGGTGTCTGAGATGCCAGGAACTCTGTCCGGAAGATAAGGGTTTGCTTCGACATGAAAACGCCGGGTCTTTTGACGCCGAGGAGACCCACGCATTCCTCGGAATAAAACCGGCGGCCGACGGCCCGGCCTTTGACAGCGCCCAGGCGAAATTCCAGGAACTGGGCCTATCGGAGTGGCTTTCCCTATACAGAAGAAACCTCAAACGGCTGCTCAGGCTTCAAAGTCTTCTACCTGACTAGCTCTTTTTAGCAGGATTGAAAGTGGAATTCGAAGAACGAGTCAAGGGCGTGATCAAGGCGATCCCTTGCGGTAGAGTCGCCACCTATTCCCAAGTTGCCGCCTTGGCCGGAAACCATCGGGCCGCCCGCCAGGTCGTCCGGGTTCTTCACACATCTTCCGGCAAAGACCGGCTTCCCTGGCACCGCATTATCAACAGCCGCGGCGGCATCTCCCTCGGACGGGGCCGCGGGTTCGAGGAGCAGAGGCGCCTGCTTCTCCGGGAGGGCGTTCGAGTCAGTCGCGCGGGCCGCATTGCCCTCGAGGAATTCCAGTGGAATCCTGGAGGTCCGCACGGCCCGCGGTCCCGGGCAGCCGCCCGCTTTCTGTGTAGTCTCTAGTGTCCCGTCCCGTAAATTCCTTGCCAAAGTTCTCTGCACGGACGGGACACTTCCAGGGGGGAGTCAAGCTCCCCCCTCGGCGCTTCGCTCTGCTCCGCTGACCCCCTGAGGGAGACGACGCCGTCCCCCTCAAACTCCCCCGCGGTGGCGCGTCTTCCGATGAATATGACATAGGCGAGTTATTTGTGAGACGCACCACTAGTTGATCTTGATTGACCTGGAGAGAGTGTTATTAGTCTCCCAGGTTTCCGCCACCGCTCCTCCTGCGTCCGCCTTGGCGATGATGTACCAGGTGCCCGCGGCCGTCCCCGGCGGAACCGTGACGGCCGTCGTGCCGGAGCTCGTCGCGCCCCCGCCGAGTGCCGGCACGCTCCGGCTTCCGATCCGGATGTCCGAGGCATCGAGGGCGTTGTTCGCAGATATGTAGAACTCGGTGGATGTCGGCGCAGCCGCTTCCGCCCCCTTGTTCTTGGTCGTGTCGCCTACGGAGATAGTCTGCCCTGCCGCGGCCTCCGCCGGCGCCGACATGGCCGTCACGGCGAGATCCGGACCTATGTAGATCGTCAGCGTAAAGGTGTTGTTTGTCTCAGAGGTCTCGGCCAAAACGCCTTCGCCGTCCGCTTTGGCGATAATGTACCAGGTTTTGGGGGCCGTGCCCGCCGGGATCGTTACGTTCGTCGGACCGGAACTCGCCTGTCCGGCCGCGAGCGCCGCGACACTCCGGCTTCCGACAAGGATATCGGAGGGGCCGATCGCGCCGTCAGCCGAAAGATAAATCATGGTCACGGTCGGTCCGGCCGTCCCCGCCCCGGCGTTCTTGGTCGTGTCGGTGACAACGATCGTCTGTCCTGCCGCTGCCGCCGACGGTGCGGACATGGCCGTTATGTCGAGGTCAGGGCCGATCATGATGGTCCGCGAATATGTGTTATTCGTCTCGGATGTTTCGCTTACCGTGCCCGGGCCGTCGGCCTTGGCTATAAGATACCAGGTTCCGGTGACGGTCGCCTCGGGGATCGTGAACGTTATGGAACCGGCGCTCGTCGCCCCGGCCGCGAGTGCCGGCACGTTCCGGCCTCCGGCCAAGATGTCCGAGGCGTCAAGGGAGCTGTTTTTTGAAAAGAACACTTGGGTCAAGGACGCGCCGGCGCCCCCGCCGCCCGCGTTCTTGGTCGTGTCCGAGACGGTGATCGTCTGTCCCGGAGCCGCGGTTGCGGGAGCCGAAAATGACGTTATGTCGAAGTCCGGACCGACCTTGATAGTCCGCGAATACTCGTTGTTCGTTTCCGACGCCTCGGCGACGATTCCCTCGCCGTCGGCCTTGGCTATGATATACCACGTTCCGGTCGCCGTTCCCTGGGGAATCGTCACGGTCGCGGAGCCCGAGCTTGCCGCGCCGGCGGCCAGCGCCGGAACGCTCCGGCTTCCGATCTGGATGTCGGCCGGTTCAAGAGTCCCGTTCGTCGACAAATAAAAGCGGGTCTGGGAAGGACCCGCGGCGCCCGCCCCAATATTCTTGGTCGTGTCTGTGACGGAGATCGCCTGGCCCGCCGCGGCAATGGCCGGAGCCGAAAAGGCCGTGACGTCGAGGTCAGGACCGATCTTGATAGTCCGCGAACTCTTGTTGTTCGCTTCCGACGACTCGACGACAGCGTCTTCTCCATCCGACTTAGCGATCACATACCAGCTCCCGGACGCCGTTCCCTGGGGAATGGTCACGGCTGTAGAGCCTGAGCTCGTCGCACCGGCGGCAAGCGCCGGCACTTCCCGGGCCCCGAGCAGCATATCGGACGGCTCGAGAGTACTATTCACCGACAGATAAAAGTGTGTCAATGAAGGATCAGCCGCTCCCTTTCCCTGGTTCTTGGTTGTGTCGGTGAGGGAGATCGTCTGTCCCGCCGCTGCCACCGCCGGAGCGGAGAAGGCCGAGACGATCAAGTCGGAGAGAAGTTCGTCGCTCTTTATCGTCACTGTGGCGTCGGAATTCGCTGAGATTATGTAGCCGGCGTCGGGCTCGATCGTCAAGATGACCGTTTCATCCAATTCCGCCAGAGGATCATCGATGGCCGTGATCAGGACGGTCGCCGACTCCTCTCCGGCCGCTATGGTCACGCTCTCCGGGATCGGTTCGTAATCGCTTCCCGAAGTCGCCGTGCCCTCGACGGTGTACCTGACTTCCAGGTCCGCGTCCGTGTTCCCGCTGCGGGTGAGAGTGATGGTCCCGGAGGTGGGTCCCGCCTCGGTGGCCGTATTATCCGTGGCGGCGATCTTCACCACCGGAAATCCCGGGCCGTGCAGGGCGACCTGGGCTGAGACGTAGAGGTCCAGTCGGCCGGCTCCGGAGAGGTTGTCGGGCCCCGGATTCTCGATGTCCAAGGCTCCCGAGGTAAGGGCCGATTCCAGCTGCTCGACCGTCAGGGTGGGGGCGATGGAACGGAGAACGGCTACGGCTCCGGTGACATGGGGAGTGGCCATCGAAGTCCCGCTCAGGTACTCATATCCCCAGGGGACCGCGGAGAGAACGGCCTCTCCTGGGGCGGCGATGTCGGGTTTGATGGCGTTGTCGCAGGGCGATGGCCCCTGACTGCTGAAGTCCGAGACGGCGTCTGAGCTGTCGGTCGAGCCGACGGCGAAGGAGACAGCGTAGGCTCCGGGGCTGGCGACACTGCCGGGGAGGGGCCCGGAATTCCCGGAGGCGAAGGCCGGGAATATCCCAGCCGCCCTCCAGGCCTCGATATCGGGCAGGAATTCCGTTATGCATCCGGCTTCTCCAAAACTCCAAGAGCAATTGACCACGTCCGGAGCGCTGTCCGGATTCCCGCCGGGTGCCAGAAACCATTCGAAGATCTGATGGAAGCTGGATACGTCGCCACTCCCGGCGTCGTCCCAGCCTTTGGCGGCTATCCAGACTGCGCCCGGGGCTACCCCGATCGAGGAGCCCGATGAATCTCCGCCGACGGCGATGCCGGTGGTATGCGTTCCGTGTCCGTTAGCGTCAGATGGCACGCCGTGCTCATTGTATGGATCAAACCAGCTGATCTCATGGTTTCCCCTGTAGCGAGGGAAAAGGTCGGGATGGTTCAGGTCGACGCCTGTGTCGAAGCTCCCGATGACCGTTCCGGAGCCGTTATAGGCTGGGTTCAAGGCCCAAACTTCAGGCGCCCGGACCTTTTCGAGGTTCCATTCGGTGACGGGCGGCGAGGGCGCTGCTTCCCCGGTGGAAAGGAGAGACGGAACGGGGATCCGGACGTCTAGCCGGATCTCGCGCACCTCAGGCCGGGACGCCAGGTCGCGGATCACTGGCTCCGTGGCTGTTACGGCGAACCCGTTGAAGATCCAGTATGGGATGATCCGTTCCGCGGCGCCTTTGGCCTTCTGCTTTTGGAGATGCTCCCGGAGAGGGGCCTGGGTTTGATCCGCCGCGCTGCGCAGGGCTTCTACGACGGCCCTCGCTTTTGCCCGGCGCGATGCTTTGGACATTTTAGAGATAACCTGGGCAGGATTGGCCTGCGTGTCCAGCTCGATGACGACGGCCAGCTTTTCTCCCGGGCCGAGTTGCTGAAGCTTTTGCTTGAGGGCAGGGGACAGGCGGTCGGGCCGGTCCTGCGATCCGGCTAAAAAGGCCCCGAGGAACATAAAAACAGACAGGGCGATGTGAAAGGTCGAGAAGTGAAGTCTTTTTTTCATAGCACCCCTTCTTTATCCAGAGTCCGCCGAGTTGAAGAGAAAATATCCCATCTTATGGCGCGTGACATGACGCACCCGGTTGAGCGGGTCTTCCCGATGCTTGCGTTTGAGATAGTAGGCCAGGTGGACGAGACATGTCAAGACAGGATTTGTTGCCCGCATCTTATACCCCGGCACTAGATTTAGTCGGAGAACGGGGGGAAGTTCCCCAAAGTGCCGGAGGGGTGCCGGAGGGGTCAGGTCTCAACATTCAACAATTGTCGGGGGCACTAATAATTTGTTGATTGTTGAGACCTGACCCCATAGGATTGACCGCTCCAAGGGGCTGTGATAATAACCAAGGTCTGGAGGACGAACATGAAAAAATTCCCCGTCATACTTCTGATAGTCATCGGCTTGATGCTCATCGCGTTCACACCGGCGATGAGCGCTAAACCAGTAAAGCAGACCGGCCAAACCGAACCGACAAAAGCTCAGGAACAGGCCAACCCGGCCGAACCCGTGAAGCCATCCTCATCTGCGCCGCAGATCCCTGGACCATCCTTTAAGGATGTCCTAAGCCTAAAGTCTGTCGGCAGCCCGGTCATTTCCCCGAATGGAAAGGACATCCTCTTTGCGGTCACCCAGCCCGACTGGGATAAAAACAGGTACGACACCGAGATCTGGCTCAGCCGCGACGGCGGCGAACCTTTCCAGCTGACCCAGACAACCGACGAAAGCAGCGAAGTCCCATCATGGTCGCCCGACGGCCGCTGGATCTCCTTCCTCGCCAACCGCGACGGCAAGAGTTCCCAGCTCTATCTGATTAACTCTCTTGGAGGCGAGGCCGTAAAGCTTACGAATCACAAGGAAGGCGTCAACTCCTATGAATGGTGCCCCTCGGGGAAGTCCATCGCCTTCACCTCGACCGAGCCCCAGAACAAGGAGATGAAAGCCCGGGAGAAACAGTACGGTAAGTTCCAGGTCGAGGACGCCGAATACAAAATGACCCACCTCTGGCTTGTCTCCGTCGAGCCCGGGAAAACCTCCGAAGCGAAGCGCCTGACCTCGGGCACGGATTTCACGGTCGGCGGGCTTGCGTGGTCCCCGGACGGCAAGAAGATCGCCTTTGACCATCGTCCCGACCCGCTGATCAACTCCGGTCCCAAGTCCGACATCTCCATCCTGAACGTCGAGTCCCAGAAAATAACTCCGCTCGTCACGCAACAGGGTTCGGATAATAACCCTCTCTGGTCGCCCGACGGGCAATGGATTGCCTTCTCCGCGCGGATGGGAGAGACTCCCTATTACATCAACGGCAGGATCGCTAAAATCCCGGCCGCCGGCGGCCCGATTGCCGTTCTGACCTCTGCCTTTGACGAAAATCCCAGCTTGGTCAAATGGACAAAGGCCGGCATCGCCTTCATGGGTATTAAGAAAACGTCCTTCCGGTTCTATCTCCTGGATCCGGCCACTCAAAACATCGGGGAGATCGCCGGCCCTCCCGAGCACGTTTATGGCATGAGCTTTGCTGACGACGGCAACGCCGTCGCTTTCTCCGGATTCGACCGGACGACCCTCACTGAGATCTACCGGACGAACCTGGATTCCTGGAAACCGCAGGCCGTCACGAAGATGACGGACCAGGTTGCCGGCTGGAAGACGGGCACCCGCGAGGTCATCGAGTGGAAGAGCAAGGACGGCACTTCGATCGAAGGCATCCTCTGGAAGCCCGACGGATTCGAATCCGGCCGGAAGTATCCCCTCCTCGTCGTCATCCACGGCGGGCCGACCGGCACTTCAATCCCCACCCTTATCGACGCCTATGTCTACCCTTACCTTGAGTGGCTGAGCAAGGGCGCGCTGATCCTGGAGCCGAACTACCGCGGCTCGGCCGGCTATGGAGAAAAATTCCGCTCCCTGAACGTCCGAAATCTGGGCGTGGGCGACATGTGGGACGTCGAATCCGGGGTCGATTATCTCATCGCCAAGGGTGTGGCCGACCCCGAGCGCCTAGGCGCCATGGGCTGGAGCCAGGGCGGCTACATCTCGGCCTTCCTGGCCACCAATTCCACCAAGTTCAAAGCGATATCGGACGGGGCCGGAATCTCCAACTGGGTGACCTACTACGTCAATACAGACATCCACCCATTCACACGCCACTATCTTAAGGCCACGCCCTGGGACGACATGGCCATTTACCTGAAGACCTCGCCCATGACAAACATCAAAAAAGCGCGCACCCCCACCCTGATCCAACACGGCGAGAACGACCGCCGCGTTCCCATCCCCAACGCCTACGAGCTCTTCCAGGGCCTCCAAGATGTGGGCGTCCCGACGAAGCTCATCGTCTACAAGGATTTCGGCCACGGCATCTCGCGGCCCAAAGAGCAGCTCGCCGCCACCTGGCACAACTGGCAGTGGTTCGCCAAGTACATCTGGGGCGAAGACGTCGTCATCCCGATCGAAGTCGAAGATGAAAAAGCAAAAAATGAGGACGAAGAGAAGTAAGAGCCGGCGCTTCCGCCTCCGCAGGGCCACCTTCAAAGGCCGGGGCCTTCAGCCCCAACTGGCCGGCGCGACCTGGGACCAGATCCTCGACGTCAGCTATGAGGGGCGGGGCGGATGATTATTGATATCTGATCCCTTCCTTCTTAAAAAGCGCCGGATTCTTTATTGTCCTTTGGAGAGACGGCGGCGCATCCAGAAAGCGAAGACGATGACCAGGATGACGATACCGACCAAAAGCAGCGCCACGGCCAGCGAAAACCCTCCCTCGCTGACGACCGGCGCTCCCGCCTGCGCCTTCCCTCCCACGACGGGGAGGCTGATGTAGGACGCCCTCTTTTTTTCTCTGTAAACCTTCACCGTCGGCGGAGGGTCTTGAGACATAGGCAGAGCATTGTCCGCGTCCGCGCCCACGACGGTCAGGCGCACCCGGTTGCCCGCCTCGAAAAGGTTCGAGGTCGGCTGCATGTCGAAGACGAGCTCCACCGGGCGGCCCGGCTTGAGCGGCTGGGTGTCTGCGACGTAGCTCCGGTGGAAAGGCAGGCCCAGATTGTCATAGTAGGGCTCGCTCAACGCCCGGTGGGATGCCTTGATAGCTCCTTCGGATACATAGTGCGACACGCCTGTCCGGTCGACTTCTTCGAGAAAGACGAAGAAATCCCCATCCTCGGCCGTGCTGCTGACCCATAGATGAACGACGGGATGTCCGGTGACGTTGAGGTCCTCGGCGAGCGGCGGAGTCGTATAGGTCAGACCTTTCCGGTCGGTCTCCGACATGTCAGCGTACCCGAAGCCGCCGCCCACGGCGTTGTCCCAGCGCGACGTCTTCCCGGAAGTCGTCGTATAATCGACGCGGTATTCGTCCGCGCCGCCCTTGCCGGCCGGGAGGCTCGCCCCTAGGACTCCGTCGTTCACCGAAGCGACGCTGCCCGAAGGGCCGCCGCCAAAATAGTAGGGGATTGCGACCGCATCCCGGACCGGCCACTCCTCCGCCGTCCGCCACTCGTTCTGTTTGGAGGCCTTCATCAGATGATAATGTACCGGCGGCTCATCCATGATCCCGTTCCGGATGCCCTTGAGCCAGTAGTCGAACCATCTCAGTGCTTCGGTGATGGCCAGCGTGTATTCTTCCCGCCCGATGTCCGGGTCCCTTGGGCTGTGGGACCAGGCGCCCATGACCAGCCTCTTCGGGCCCGTGAAATTCCGGAAGATCAGCGTGCAATCTTTGGTGAAGGAATCGAACCAGCCGCCCAAAACATACATCGGGATGCCGGCCTCGTTGATCTCCTTGATGAACCCGGCCGGCTGCCACTCCTGGTAAAGCCGGGCTCCAGTAACATTGTCGCGGTCATCCCGGAAGCGCAGAGGGAGGATGATGTCGATCAGACGGCGGTTCACGGAGTGCTCCTCGAGAGCGGCCTTGAGCAGGGCCTCGCCATCCTCTCCGAGTACCGGCGCGGCCCCGGGCGTTTTGTCCAGTTCGTCCGTCAGGTCGCTCCAGGTGCGGATGAAGTCGTCGAAAAGGACGCCGTTGTGGAAGACGATTCCATAAAGGTCGAAGAGGGCGACAATCGGGAAGAGGGCCTTGAGATGGGGAGGACGCGTGGAGGCGGCCATGAGCTGGGTGATGCCCAGGTAAGACCCGCCGAGCATACCCACGTTCCCGTCGCACCAGGG
>CAYGXD010000002.1:36462-46395 GCA_964353705.1 uncultured Eubacteriales bacterium
TCTTCGGCCGGTTTTCCTCCCCGGGCCGGGCGGAGGATGTCGATCGCGATCCGGACGCCGTCGCGCATGGTCAGGTATTCGGAGGACCGGACCCAGGAGTCGAAAACGGGCGACGAATAGCCTTTGTATTTGCCGAAGCGGGAGACTTTCGCTTCCTCCTGCGGCCGGGCGCCCGGCAAGGCGAAAGAGAGCGGTGAGACGAGAAGCCAGACGAGCGCGGTCGCAAGCGGCCCAAGCGGAAGTGCTTTTATTTTCCAGTGCATGCCATTCCTCCTCGAGATGTACGGCATTTTATAGAAAAACCGGCAAAATGTACCAATCTTTCTTTCTTCGGGCGATTCCAGGTCCGGCGATCCCGATGGGGACGCCCGATGGGGACGTTCCCCAAAGAACCACCCTGCTCTGGCAGTCCCATTTTTGGACTGCGCCGATTAGCACCGTTTATATTTCTGGATTATCGGAGATAAGAGGCTGCCACGCGGCCCCAATTTGTGATCCTGTGCCTGACCACCCGGACCTCGCCCGTATCGGCCGATTCTTGGATGGAGTAAAAGTAACCTGCCCTTATGTCTGAGGGGGTAAACGGAAGGCGTGAGGCATAGAGCAAATATCCCTCTCGGCTGAAGATATCGTACTCGGTCCGTCCTCCTTCTTCGAGGACGGACTTGACCTTCTCGAGATAGATTCTTCCCCTGTCATCGGTCATGATCCCCTTGAAGAAAGGCCTGTTCCGCGGGATGTCGGCCGCTCGCTCGACCTCCTCTTTAGTCCAGGAGAAGCCTCCTCTTCCCGTAATTTCCAGGTAATCATTGATGATTTTGTCCTTTTCCTTGGAGCCGACCGGCCGGGAAGGCTCATCCTTGGCAATGATCCGGATGGTTTTCCCCGACCAATCTGCGCAATAGATCTTGTATCGAGGGCTGTAGCCGTAGATAAACCCCTCGCTTCCCAAGCCGCAGATCCTCAAATCGGGGGAATAGTCGTGGGAGAGAGTGGCCCCGCTGCGACCGAACGGCAGCCCGGGGAACTGAGCTATCGTCCTTGATAAGATTCCATGCTCATCGACGAGCCGGATGCCGAGATCCTGAGTCCTTTCCGTCCTGACATACCCGGAGATAACGGCCCTTCCCTCCCCGTCGGGAATAAAATCCATCAGGAACGAGGGGATGTTGATCGTCTTTACGTAGGTCCCCTCGGGGGTGAAGACCTGGACCTTCCGCATATCCAAAACATAGAGGAGACCATTCCGATCGATACGAAGATTGACCGGTGTCTGGAATTCTCCCGGGCCCTGTCCCTGCCTCCCGATCGTTTGCAGGTATCGGCCCGAACTATCGAATTTCAGGATCCTCTGATTTCCGGCATCCAGGATAAAGATATTGCCGAGTCCGTCTGCCTTGACATCCCAGACCCGGCCGAAGACTTGATCTCGCTCCGGTCCTCCTCTGATGACCAGGTCCTCAGCGAGCTCGAAATGGAATTCCCCATAAACAGGGGAGACGGGATTGACGATGACGCCGACTCCGCCTTCGGATTTGATTTCCGCTTTCCACTCGGGCGTTTGGACGCTCGAAGAAAGCAAAACCGTCAGAATCATCAGCCGGACCATGGATTCATTGGTCATCGCCATGAATCACCTCCGTCCTTATAAAACGTCTGGGCGGAGGATTCGTTCCCGGGGGCTTGGTGCAGCGCCGATTGACACCCCCCGAAAATCTGGGCTATCATCCCGGTCGGGAGTCCGGTCGAGAAAAAACAGCCGAAGCGCTCTTTCGGCCAGCTGCCGCAGATAAAGGAGGTTTCGATGAAACGCCGGACAAAACCGACGATGAACCGAAGGAGCTTCCTGTCCAAAGGTCTGGCGGGAATCACCGGGGCTCTGGCATTTTCGTATGGAAAATCCGCGTCCGCAATCCCCCGAATCGCAGTGGCACCAGAAAAGGCCGCGGCGCAGGGCAATAAACGCAAGCTGATCCACCGCACCCTTGGGAAAACCGGCCTGAGAGTGCCGATCATCAGCCTGGGGACCTTGGAGGCCACGTCGGAAAGCCTCGTCAGGACGGCGCTGGACGCCGGGATCGCCCACATCTCCACGGCCCCGAACTATCAGAACGGCCGGGTCGAAGAATTCGTGGGAAGGCTTATCAAAGGCTATAAGAGGGATGAGATCATCCTGGCCACGGATGGGAATCCCCGGCCGTTCGATCCCCAATCCGGCCTTTTTTCGAAAGACACGGATATCGCCCGGTTCGAGAGGGATTTCGGGAGGAGCCTGAAGAGGCTGGATGTGGATTATGTCGATATCTTCTATCTCTCCTCCTGCGCCAGAAAAGAATCGGTCATGTTCGAGCCGCTGATGAAATCGATGGAGAAGTTTAAGCAGGCCGGGAAGGCCAGGTTCCTGGGAGTGGCCACGCACAGCCTCGTCCCGGAAGCCGTGCGGGCCGCCGCCGACAGCGGTTTTTACGATGTGGTCATGCTCGCCTACAACTTCCAGATCAAGGACATTGAAGAGAGAAAAGAAGCGGTGGCCCATGCGGCGGGCAAAGGGATGGGGATTGTCGCCATGAAGACGATTACCGGAGAGTCGTGGGTGGCCTCCAAACAGCAGGCGGTCAGCCATCCCAAGGCGGCCCTCAAATGGGTCTTCCTGAACGAGAATATCCACACCGCTGTCCCCGGCATAACCACCTACGAACAGCTGGAGACTGACTTAAGCATCATGGAAGATGTCAGGCTGACGGCCGAAGAGAAAAAATATCTGCAGATGGCGCGGGCCCGTTCCGAGGGCAGTCTCTTCTGCCAGGGATGCGGGACGTGCCTTGGCCAATGCCCGCAAGCGCCGGATATCCCGACGCTGATGCGCTGTTCCATGTACGCTTACGGATATCGGGACCTGGCTTCGGCCGTGAGGAATATCGAATCTATAAAGGACAATCCCATCGCTTGCGCCGCCTGCTCCTCTTGTGTCGTGAGATGCCCGATGGGGTTTGATGTCCGAAGCAAAGCCCTGGACATCATCCGGCTGAGAGATCTTCCGGCGGAATTTTTCAGTTGATCGAGGGACCTTCCTCGAAGTGCCGCCCTTAATGACACATTTAGGATTTCGGCCGTTTCGGCCGGGCGATAGAGATATAAAAAAGGGATGGTTTTATTTCTTGCGAACTTCCGGATGGCTCTTATACCAGGCCACAGTTTCCTTGATCGCTTCGCGAAGGGGCGTCGCCTTCATCCCGAACGTCCCCTCGAACCGGCTTGAGTCCACGATGAAAGGCTCGTCGAACTCATACATCATCTCGACGGTTTCCTTGGCTTCCTTGACGAACAGGCCGGCCAGCCTCATGCCCATCCGGCCGACGCATGACGTCCTCGCGGGCACTCCAGCTTCTTCGGCGAACATTTTCACCAACTCGGCCTGGCTGACTCGCGGACTGTCGTTCGGCACGTGCCAGGCCCGGCCGTCGGCCTCGGGGCGTTCGCCCAATACAACGAGCGCCCGGCCGAAATCCCGGGTATAGGTAAAAGTGTGCGGCAGGTCGGAGCGGCCCGTGATCTGCGCGGCCTTCCCTCGAAGCAGAGGATAAAAGGTCCGAGCGCCCATGGCCGAGAGAAAACCCCACGGCCCGAAGTAATCCGAGCCGCGCCCGGCCGTCACGCGCAGCCGGCCGGCGTGATGAGCGGCCAAGGCGGCCTGGCTCATTTCACTCCGCGTGATCCCCTTGCGGGTGCGGGCGTTGTGCGGTGTATCCTCGGTCATGGGCACTCCGCCCGTCGCGCCGTACATATAGAGGTTTTCGACGATGACCAATTTTGCGCCGCTTCCCGTCAGGCCGTCGATGATGGCTTCCTGGAGTGATGGAAATTTCTCGGGCCACTCGGTGTAGCCCGGTTGGGCGCATTGATACACTACCTTGGCCCCCCGGGTCACCTCACCGACCTGGGCCCGGTCATAGAGATCCGCCGCGACCACCTCTGCGCCGGCAGGAGGTTCGTCCATCTTTCCCGAACGGTTCACCAGGCGCACTGATTCGCCGCGCCGGACAAGCTCTTCCGCTACCGCGCGCCCGATTGTGCCTGTGCCTAAAACGACATAATCAACGGCCATCCCAGACCTCCTTTCCAGAAGTCAGTTTTGAGTGCTTTTCACAGACTCATACTCATCCCTTCTTTCATGATAATCATTAATTCGGTGCCAGGCAACTCATTACCCTATTTGGGGAAAATAAATTCGGGAATTGAGTTGCCTGGCACCGAATTGGGCAGGGGCACCGAATTGGGGGGCGCCGAACTCGTACGGGATGATTCAATGCGGGGCCTGGAAAATTGTCGGGGCTTTCTCTATAATGCCGCCCTTATTTAATTGGAGGAGTCATATGAAGAAAAATCATTTCATTGTCATGGCCGCGGCCGCCGTTCTCATGATCGCGACGGCCGGGTATCTGTCGTCCGCCGCAGATCAAAAAGCCGCGCTCTCGACCGTGGGCGGCGTCATCGCCATAAAAGGGACAGACACCCAGACTTCCCCGACAGTGAAGATCGTCGAGGGGGCTTATATCGTCAGCCGTATCGCCGGCGAAGGGTATATGAACATCACCGTCAAGGACCCGGCGGATGAGATTATCCACATGATGTATTTCAATATCCCAAATGGAACCTATCTGCTGATCGTCAACAGCGATCCCGTCAAGCCCGGAGATGTTGTTTTCGAGGTCATGGGAGAGGGAGCCTGGACCGTGACGGTAATCAAAGCAGAGGGCTCGTCGGCGGTCGCGCTGCCCCAGGTCCTCTCGGGGGCCGAGCTGACCTCCGCCGTATCCAAACCGTTCAAGGCCGCTGCGGGAAACCTGGCCATGAGCTACACCTACAAGAGCGCGCCGGAAGGAACGGGAACGCTCACTATCTGCGATGTCGTCACGGGGAAAACCCTGCCCATGTCGAAGATGATGTACGCGGGACAGATCTCCGGCGGCTGGAACATGACGATCCCGGCCGCGGGCGTCTACATCGCCGAGACAACTTTCCCGAAGGCTTCGGGCGGGGGCGAGGTGAAGCTCTCCCAATAGGCAGGCCCAGCGCGAGCGGCTATGGCCTGACCGACGCACTAACGATCAAACCATAGTCAGTCCTTGGATGGGCGCGAAATGGGCCGTATTCCTGGTAAGGAGCGGCAGGCCGTGGGTCAGGCAAATCCCCGCGATGAGGATATCTTGATTGCCGACGCTTTTCCCCTTCGATTTTAATTCCGTATAGATTTTACCGGCATAGGCCGCCGCCAGCAGGTCCAGCGCAAACACGGGCACGATTTCACAGAAAGTCTGGATCTGCTTCAGCCTTTTGGCGCTTCTGACCCCCGCGTATAGCTCAAAAACGGTGATTGCCGTAACAGCCAAGCCCCCTTCCTTTATCAGGTCCGCTACAGTCTGAGAAAACGGGGGAGTGTCCGTGAAAAAATCGACCACGACGTCGGTATCCGCGATCACTAAGCGCGCCAATTCTTCCGGATCTCCTCGAGCTTCTTCTTTGTTTCGGCCGCTTCTTCGGCGCTCCAGCTTCCTCTCATCTTCATGATGACGCTCAGAGACAGCCCTTTTTTCTCATGGTCCCGAAGATAATGCTTGACGGCTTCTTCCATCACTCTGGAATAGCCGCGATGCCCCCTTTTCACCGCGAGCGCGTGCAACGCGGCGATCAGGTCGTCCGACAGCTCGACTGTTGTTCTCATCGGTCTGGCCTCGACGATCAGGATAACATAATGCATTGTAATATTTGAATGCCTATTTGTCAAATTCTCATGCCTCATAGAGGACGCTTTGATTCAGTCCAGTTTCTCAGTGAGCAAGGGGGGCGTGTGTCCGGCCCCGAAATCAACCTTTTCTGATGATAAAATACTTATGGCGCCGCCACTCCGAATTTGTTGATTGTTGAGACCTGACCCCTTTATAATCAGTCCGGGAGGCGAAAAATGGCCGCATCAGAACCCAAATTTTCCGCACCCGACGGCCCGGTTACCCGTCCGCGCTCCGATATCCCCCTGATCCTCTGTTTCGCTTTCGGTACCCTGGCGTTCCATCTCCTGGTCAACGCGTTCGGCGGCTACGGGATCTTCCGCGACGAATTTTATTACATCGCCTGCAGCAAGCGTCTGGCCGCGGGTTACGTGGACCAGCCGCCTCTCGCCATGTTCCTGCTGGCCGCGAGCCGGGTCCTCTTCGGCGCCTCCCAGTTCGGGATCCGCGTACTGCCCGCCCTCTCCCATGCGCTGACCGTTCTTCTCGGCGGACTCATCGCCCGGCGCCTCGGCGGGCGGAAGACGGCCGTCACCCTGACGTGCCTCACCGTGACCCTGGCTCCGATCATCATCGGCCACGCGGCCATATTCCAGATGAACGCCTTCTCCCACCTCTTTTGGACTCTGGCGGCGTATCTTCTCGTCCTTATCATTGACCGAAGCCGCCCCGGTCTCTGGGTTCTCCTCGGGATCGTGATGGGCTTGGGCCTTCTCAACAAGATTGATTTTCTCTGGTTCGGAGTCGGACTCGCGGCTTCGCTCCTGCTGACGGATCTCAGGAAACACCTGGCGACTCCCTGGCCGTACGCGGCCGCGGCCGTCGCCCTGCTCATCTTCAGTCCGTTCATAATCTGGAACATCGCCCACGACTTCGCCCATCTCGACTTCATCCGCAACGCCACCTCGGGAAAGTATTCCGGACTGACGCGGCTGGACTTCCTATCCGGCCAGATGATCAACCTCAACCCCTTCAACATGCTTCTGTGGGTGCCCGGTCTCTGGTTCCTGCTCTTCAGCCGGCCGGCGCGGCGATACCGCGCCCTCGGGCTTATCTACGCGGCCGCTTTTGTCATCCTCCTCGCCAATCCCCACAGCAAGGCGGAGTATCTCGGGCCGGCCTACACCATGCTCTTCGCCGCCGGCGGCGTCGCCGTCGAGCGCTGGGCCTCGCGCGGCCGGCGGGGCTGGGCCGTCGTCTCCCTGGCCTCGGTGAGCGCCGTGACATCGCTCCTCATGCTCCCCCATGTCGTACCGGTCCTTTCGGTTGAAACGTTCATCAAGTATTCCGCCGCCATGGGAATCAAGCCCTCAACCTCCGAGGGATTAGATCTTTCCGAGCTGCCGCAGTTCTACGCCGACATGTTCGGCTGGGAGGGCTTGGCCAAGGACGTTTCGGCGGTCTACCTGGCCATCCCCGAGTCCGAGAAGCCCTCGACCGTCGTCCTCACCCAGAATTACGGCGAAGCGGGGGCCCTGGAATATTATGCGTCGAAATATCCTCTCCCGCCCGTGATCTCGACGCACAACAGCTACTGGTCCTGGGGATATCCGAAAGGGGGTTTCAAAACCGTGATCGTTGTCCGGGGCGAAGAGGAAGACCACAAGGAAAGCTGCGACGACGTGACATTGGCCGCCGTCCACACCTGCCGCTACTGCATGCCCTACGAGAACAACGCGCCGATCTATGTCTGCCGGGGTCTCCGCATCACGCCGGCCGAGATATGGCAAAATGATAAGTCATTCCACTGAATAAGTCAGCCGCCTGAGAAAAGTCTCCTCCATAAGCCGTCTAGAAAAATAGAACCGAGCGCGGTGCTGTGAAAACAACCGGCCTTGACACGGAGAACGGTATGACATATGGTAATACCGAGAGGGATGTCATGCCCAAGGCTAAAATCGCCATTTCGATCGCCGATCAGACTCTCCAGCGCCTGGATCGTCTGGTCGAGAACAAAACCTTCAACAACCGGAGCCAGGCCATCGAAACCGCGCTGACCGAAAAGCTCGATCGGCTCGACAGAATCCGTTTGGCCCGCGAATGCAGCAAACTCGATCCGGCCTATGAGAAGGAGCTCGCCGAGGAGGGCTTTTCCGAGGAGCTGTCCCGATGGCCCGAATACTGAGAGGGGAAATCCGTTGGGCTGACCTCAGCCCGGGACGGGGGCACGAGCAGGCCGGCCGGCGGCCCGTCCTCATCCTGAGTCACGACGTGTTCAACGAGCGGTCCGGGACCGTAATCGCCATGGCCATCACCAGCCAGCCTCAGCAGGCCGGATTCCCGTTGACCTTGGAACTCGGGTCCGAGGGGCTTCCCAAGCTTTCCTGGGTCAAAATCAGCCAGATCAGAACCCTGGCCGCTGAGCGCATAGGCAAAAGGATCGCCCGCCTAACCCCGGAAGAGCTTTCCCAGGTTATCGACGGGCTCAACGAAATCATCGCCTGATTCCCAATTCGGCGCTAGGCAACTCAATGACCAAATTCTTATTTGGGTATTTGGTCTCGCGCCGATTTTTAGGAGAAGGGATTTTTGAAACCCTGAGTTTATGGCGATAAAATGATGCTGGTTGGTCTTGCCTAAACGATGAGATGAAGGAGGGTTAAGATGAGAGAGCAAATCCTTGTCGTCCTGCTCATTATCCTAGCCCTTCCAGCCATTGCAGCCGCCCAAGATAGAATCACGGGCGAGATCGGGGCGGGCGGCGCTTATTTTCTTGAAGAAGAGTATTCTGGCTTTTTTAATGGTTACCTGGTGACTGCCGGCATCAGTTACAGGGGACTGGGGATTCAGGGAGAACTCTGGAAATCCGGCGATGAGACCGTATCTGGGCTGAGTCTCAATCTTAGTCCTCTTTACAAATCCACTTTTTCGCCCTACTTTCAAGGCGGGTTTCTGGTTGGTTCGGAAGGTGGATGGGCCTTGGCCTTTGGAGGAGGGCTGAGAATCCGATTCGCTAAATTCATGGGACTTCGCGCGGAAATCCGGTTCACAGGTCCTTTTGGCATTGTCTCGGGCGGGATTTTTGTCCGGATTTAGCCCGGACTTTTGTCGTGAACAATGGGGACTTTCCCCAAGGCGCCACCCTCTTCAGCACTCCCGCTTGGGGTCAGCCTGTGCTTTACCGAAATTCTAATAGGGAATTGAGTTGCCTGGCACCCTTTTGTTCTACGGACAATCCTACAAGCCGCTAAGAATAAGCGGGGGTCAATTTTGTCCCTCGGGGGAAATTCGCCCATCGTCCGGACGTTCGCGGCCTGCTTGCTGACACCCCGAATTTGTTGATTGTTGAGACCTGACCCCTATCTTAGACCCCTATCTTATCTATGACCCCTATCTTATCTACACTTTATTTCAGGAAGAGGAGAGAGTTCGAGTCGGCGACCAGAACGAGCGGGCCGCTCAAGGCGACGGCCAGAGCCTGGCCCGGCGTGTCAAACGAGGCTTCGAGTTTCGGCGCGGCCGGGTTGCCGATCGCGATTTTCATGACGCCCGCGTTTCCGTCAGCGACATAGGCGGTGTCGCCGCCCAGAACGACGGAACTCGAAAAATCTCCGGATGGGAATGAACCCCTGACCTTTGGCGCGGCGGGCTGTCCGATGTCGATGATCTGAAGGCCGGCCGGGCCGGAGGCCACATAGGCGAAACCTCCGCGGACGGCCACGCCGCTGGGCTCTCCCTCAAGCTTTAGCGATGCGACCAGGACAGGCGCAGCGGGCTTTCGGATATCGAGGATGTGGAACCCCGTGTCGCTGTTGGCCAGGTAGGCGTAATCCCCCTCGACGGCCAGGCCGTAGGTGAAACGTGGCATTTTGTAAGACCCCAAGACCGACGGCGAAAGCGGGTTGGTGATGTCGATCACGAAAAAGCCGGAGTTGTCGGCCGTGATATAGGCGGTCGTTCCCCGGATCACGATGGCGCGGGGCGCGCCTGCGGGAGATTTAAACATGCCGACGGCCTTGGGCTTGGCGGCCTCCGAGACATCGAAAATCTTGATCGACCAGCGGTCCGTGACATAGGCGTAGCGGCCGCTGGCGGCCAGGCCCTGGACGCCCCTGAAGATGGTAGTCATTCCCACCAGATCCGCCCGGGCCGGGTCGGAGAGGTCGACGACCTCGACGCCCGACAGCTCGCCGACCGCATAGGCGTA
>CAYGXD010000002.1:46495-62548 GCA_964353705.1 uncultured Eubacteriales bacterium
CGCTCCCGTCGGCGATAAAGGCGTGGTTTCCGGAGAGTGCGATTCCCTCGGACGTCCCGTCGGTGTCCAGGGATCCGACGGGAGCAGGCTTCAGCGGGTCCTTGACATCGACCATCTGGAGCCCGCCGCTTCCGTCCGCGATATAAGCCAGTTTGTCCCGCAGGACGAGGCCCATAGACTCACCGGGCGAGTCCCACTTTCCCGCCAGTTTTGGCGCCGCCGGATTGCGGATATCGACGACGGCCAAACCCGCCGGGCCGTCGGCTACGAAGGCAAAGCCTCCGTCCACGGCGACATCCCGGGCTTCACCCTCAGTATCCAGTTTCCCTTTGAGGACGGGGTTTCCAGGGTCGGAGACGTCGATGATATTCAGCCCTTTATCGCCGGACGCCACAAACGCCAGGGTCTCTTTGACTTCAACCGCGAACCCACCACCGAGATAGAGCTTGGAGAGCCGGACCGGGTTTTTCAAATCGGAGATATCCAAAATAACCAGGCCGTTCAGGAAGGCGCAGTAGGCGGTCTTCCCCTTGATACTGACATCCTGGGCTTTTGTCCACAGCGCGGATCCTGCTAAGGAGAGTGTCCCGCTGTCCTGGCTGCGGCCGGCAATTCCCGGGAGCGCGCTCAGCAGCAGGAGCAGAATAAGAGTGCCGATGACAAGCCTAAGTTTGAACATTTTCCCTCCCCCCGTTGCGGTCAGATCATGATGTCTTCGGCGAAGCCCAGCTTGACGAGCTCGATTTTGTTGAGGTCGCTCGTGCCTACACCGTATTTCGTGTCCGCGACCTGGATGTGCTTGGGAACGGGCGGCAGCTCCTGGCCGGGGCCGAACTCCTGGCGTCTTTTGGCCATGATCAACCGCAGGCCGATGGTGTCCACCGCCACCGGGTCCTGCCCCACGATCAGGCCTTTGTAGTTCCAGACATAGCGGCGGCTGAAATGGTGGGGACCTCGGCCGTGGAACTGAGGCGTCAGGGCGCAGAGGATATTCAGCCGGGTTTTTCCTTTGACCTGGGGCAGATCGAAGAGGGAGCCGAGGGGGGCGCAGCTGTCGGGGTGATAGTCCGGCTGGGACTCCCCGAACATGATGTAGTTCTTGATGCAGCCGGAAACTCCGGCCAGGTAATGGGTCCGGAGAGGCCGGGTGTTGATCAGGGCCGTGGATTTGACAAAGACCGGGTTCGTTCTCACGTTGTGGTCGTCGATGGCGATATTCTCCTCCTTGACCCCGGCTTCCAGGAGGCGGAACTTGATCGCCTTTTCGACTTCGGGGGGCGTCGGCAGGTAGGACCAGACGTTGCTCTTGATGCCGACGATATCCTCGGGCTTGACCAGCAAGCGGAAGGCCGCGGCCGGATCGTTCTGGTCCAGGAGCTTCATAACGGCCTCGTCCAGCATCTGCTGGATGACCGGTCCGTTGAACTCGGAGTTTTCATTCAGGGCCTCGGCATGGCGGATGAGGATCACCTTGGACTTGGCGGCCTGAGGCTGAAGGTCCGGCAGGTTCCGGGGAAAGCCGACGGCAGTTCCAAGGACGGCGAAAGATGTGCCGCGGAGAAAGTCGCGGCGCGTCATCGGAGATTTCATAGTGACCTCATTTTTGGGGAAAGCGGATGGCGGAGTATAAGGTCTCCGCGTATTCTTTCGACGGGGCTTCGAAAACGATGGCCAGGTAATTCCTGCGGATCCGGGCCATGGTCCACTTCCTGTTTTCGGTCAGGGCCGCCGCAGCCGGTCCGGCCTCCGGAAGATAAGCTTTGAGGAAGGATTCGCAGGCGGCCTTGGCCCGCTCTTCGTCCAGGTAGCGGACGATCAGAAGATCCCCGGCTTCCTCCGGGCCGGCCGCGTATTCAGCGAAAACGCAGTCCGTGTCTTTTCCCAAGCCCAGGATATTCTCGCTGGATATGAAGAAGCGGTTGTTCAAGTTCACGGCGGCGTGAAAATAACTCGTCCGGTTTTCTTTGAGGCCGGATTCCGGAAGGCACCCGAGGAGGTCCGGAACCGGGCCCGGAGGTCCGAGCAGGGGTGCGACGGCCTTCCCCAACTCGAGGATCGCCTTTTCCGCCCTCTTCTCGTCGCCCCCGGCCGTGATCGACACGAAAAAGCGGCCCTGCCGGAACCTCAACAGGCCGAACCCGTACTCGGATTCCTGGCCGATCCCGGCCTCCGGATCCTCCCGGTCGCAGGAAAAGATGCCGAAGGCTTCACCGGGAGATCCCATGTCGTAGATATCGAGGGCGATCTCCTCGGCGGACGGGTCCTTGTACTTGCGGACGAAGGCGGTCCGGAAATCGAAAGCCAGGTAAACCTCGGCGCCCCCGTCCATGTAGTCGTAGAGCGTTTTCCGGTCGTAGACGGCGTCCTGACCGGCTGACTCCCAATCGAGGATTTTTTTGGGAATCGACTGCGCCAGATCTTTCATGTCTCCTCCGGCGGCTGAAATTGCGGCGCTGAAAAAAAGCAGCACCAGCCTCGAGATTCTCATCCTGGTTCTAATGGCTAACAATATTAAACGAAGAGGATTCTGTCAAACGCGCCGGCGCGCCTTTGGCGCGCCAAAGGGGTCAGGTCTCAACATTCAACAATTTTCAGCAGCACACCCGATTTGTTGATTGTTGAGACCTGACCCCTATTGCTTCTTCCAGGGGCCGGTGACGGCCAGTGTCAGGCCGGGGTCAATTATATTGAGAAACATCGTGCTGCCGTCCGACGAAAAGCAGACACCGGTCACGTCGGATTCGTTCAAAGCATTCCAGGCGAACCTGTAAATTGTCCTTTGAGGTGTGATGCCGAGCAGGTAGTTTCCGTTATCTCCGTCTTCGCAGGCGAATATATCCCCCCACGGCGCGACCGTGATCTGATCGGGGTGGTCCATAACCCGCTGGTCATTCGGCTCAACCAGCAATTCCAGCCGGGGCGGCGATTCCTTTTCCCGGGCAGTCCCCTCAAATGGGCTGGGGGTGTAGCTCCAGACCTGCCCTCTGCCCGTCCGGCTGCCGTTGGTGCAGGCAATGTAAAAGATTCCCTCGTCGAAGCAGATGCCTTCCCCGCTCGCGAAAAGAGCCGCCCCGAGCTTATAGCCGCGCTGACGCAGGTCGTCCGACTCCGGGTCAATGTCGTCCAAGTCGATCCAGTGAACGGGCAGGCCCTCACCGGGTGACAAGGCGGCGCCTTTCCAATTCCTGGTGTCAAACTGGGGCTTTTCCGAAACCGCGAGACATTGGAGCCGCCCTCCCTCGGCCAGATGCCCGGGTTGACCGGGGACGAACCTGTAGAGCAGGCCGTCGGTCTGGTCCTCGGTCAGATAGATTATTCCTGTCTGAGGTGCCACGGCGACGCCCTCGTGCCGGAATCTCCCCAAGGTCTTAAGGGGCACCGGCTTGATCACGCGGGGCTCCGTGGAAATCGGACCCTCAAATATATAGCCGTGCTTTTGGGCACAATTTTCTCCCGGGTTCTCGAAGACTTCCTCGCACGACAGCCACGTGTTATGAGGGGTGATCCCGCCGGAGCAACTGGCCAGCGTCCCGACCAAGTTTAAAAAATGGCTCTTGAGCTGCCGGGCTTTAGAATCATAGACCAGGGTCGTCGTCGAACCCAGACATGGCTTTCCCCTGCTCCCCTTATCGTAGATCATCTCCTCGCCGAACTTCCGGAAGAGGCTTTTTTTGCCTTTGAATGGTCCCACCGATTCCGGATAGCCGAGCCTGTATTCGTGGTTGCAGATCAGGATCGTCGATCCGTCAGGACCGGGGCAGGCGCTCATGCCGTCGGCCAGGCCGGGCACGAAGAAGCCGTCGGTCATCTTATCACCGGCCCGGGCGATGATCTGGTAGGAGAATCCTTTGGGGAGGTCCAGGATCTTGCCGCGGTCTTTGATGAGCGGTCCGAAGCCGTCGACAGCCTCAGACGGGTTGGCGATATCCAGCAGTATTGCGACGGCCGTCGCTACCAGCGCCAACGCGCCCAGCCAATTGAGAATCTCTTTTTTCAGAAACGTCCGGCGGGATAATGCCATGGCAACTCCTCTCGATGAACGTTGGGGAGGTTTATAGGATTATGATATCAAACATGGCCGATAAAGGATACACAGCCAGAATAGGGAGACGTTCCCCAAGGGGTAACCATGCTTATCATGCCAGTCCCGCGCCGGGCCCCTCTTTCTGTTTTGAGAAATTTATCCTCTTCATTCCGTCACCGTTAATGACGCCACAGAAACCAAGGCAGAGGATTTGACAAATGGTACAATGAACAGTACAATTGGCCCGCAACAAAACATGGACAAGGTCGTCGGCATTTCGAAACTCCGCAACTCGCTCGCCTCGATCATCAAAGATGTGGCCAAAGGGTCTCACTACATCGTCGTCCAAAGGTCAAGGGCAAAAGCGGTCATCCTCAGCCCGGAAGAAGTGGAAACACTCGAGATCCTGGCCGACCGTGAGCTCTTAGCCGAGATTCTGGAAGCCAAGAAAGACGTCCTTGAGGGCCGGTTCACAACCTATGAAGAGTTCTTTGGCAGGAAACTGCCAGAGAAACGCTGAACTGAGCCATGGCTCTTTTCCTCACCCAAACCTTCCAAAAAAACTTCCTCCAGCTTCCCAAGAACATCCAGCCTAAGGTTGAAGCGGCCCTGAAAAAGATATATCAAAATTCACTTGCCGGGAAAATGCTTCTGGGGGATCTCGAGGGCGAATTTTCGTTTCGAATCGGTGCCTACAGAATTATCTATTTCATCGATCAAGAGAAGAACATTTGGGTTGAAGCCGTCCGGCACCGAAAGGAAGTCTATAAAAGGCTCAAGTAATTCGGCGTCAAAGGGGTCAAAGGGGTCAGGGGTCAAAGGGGTCAGGTCTCAACATTCAACAATTCGCTGCGCCGCCCTGGGTTTGTTGATTGTTGAGACCTGACCCCATGTCCATGACCCCCAGTCCAGCGTGACCCGGTTCCGGGGAAAATAAAATAAAAAAAATCAATAGTGTCCCATCGGTGATTTGAATAAGTCGCATATCATGCACATATTACACAGATTACGGCCGATTTCCGGCCTAATCGATTTGAACTCAAATTCGATTTTCTTTCCTTGTAACTCCAATTATTTCAACATATGTTTTCGTATAATATTCTTAATGGGAATGCACTGAAAAAAAATGAAAAAAAGTGTTGACTTATTCTAACAATATGTTAGAATAATATAACATCATGAAAATAGGAGGAACAATGAAGAAAACGATCGTCAGCTTCGTCCTCAGTGCCCTTGTGCTGGCATCCCTGGCTTTGTGGGCCCTGAAAGGCCGTATCTCCGGGAATACCCAGGAGATCGTGATGGCCGGCGTCGTGCTCGTCCTGGTCGGTTTCGCCGTTTTCCTCGGCGTATCACGTCTCAGGAGCTACTTGCAGCGTGAGCCGGCCGAAGACGAACTGTCCAGGAAGGTGATGATCCGGGCGTCATCCCTGGCCTACTATATTTCCATCTATCTATGGCTGTTCATCATGTACATCAGCGATAAGACATCGCTCGAGGCGCACAGCCTGGTCGGGGGAGGGATCCTCGGCATGGCCGTCATCTTTCTCCTCTGCTGGCTGGGAGTGAAGGTGCTCGGGATGAAAAATGTATAACCGCATCAAAGAACTGAGAGCCAGGCACGACCTTTCCCAGCTCGAGCTTGCCCGGTTGGTCGGGGTCAGGCGCGAGACCATCGTCTTCCTGGAAAAGAGCAAATACAATCCCTCGTTGAGACTGGCCCACGACATCGCGAAATACTTCGGCCTGCCCATCGAGGAGGTCTTCCTGTTCGACGATGAGGCCGCCGTTCGCTCTTCTTGACCTTGACTTTCCTTAAGACATATCATTCCATATGGAAAGCGGGAAAATGTGGTGGAAGCGAGGAAGCGGCCTTTTTACAGAAATGAGCGTTGCCCGATTGATGCATTCTGGGAAGGAGGACGAGATGAAAAAAATGGGGCTGATCATCTTGGCTATAGGCTTGTTCCTCTTCGTCCAGGCAGCCCAAGCCCAATGGGAACCCGCCCAAAGACTCACCTGGAATACGGGCGAGTCCTTCCGGCCCAGAGCGGCCGTTGATTCCTCCGGGGGCGTCCATTTGGTCTGGTCTGATACTACGCCCGGGGACTCCGAGATCTATTACAAGCAGAGTACGGATGGGGGAGGCACCTGGGCAACCAGCCAGAGGATCACCTTTTCTTCAGGCAGTCCCGGAAACCCGGACATTGCCGTTGATTCCACGGGCGGACTCCATGTCGTCTGGGAGGATGAGGCGCCGGGGAACTCTGAGATTTATTACAAGAGAAGCCCGGATGGGGGAGCGACCTGGTCGACAAGCAAAAGACTGACCTGGAATGAGGGCATGTCCTGGAATCCCGCCGTTGCCGTTGATTCCTTGGACAACCTCCACGTGGTCTGGGCGGATATGACTCCCGGGAATTTTGAGATCTATTATAAGAAGAGCACGGACGGAGGAGCCAACTGGTCAACAAGCAAAAACCTCAGCTCGAATTCGGGCAATTCCTTTTCTCCGGCCATGGCCGTCGATTCCTCGGACAGAATCCACGTCGCCTGGAGTGATGGCACTCCGGGGAAGTCCGAGATCTATTATAAGAAGAGCACGGATAAAGGAAACACTTGGGCAGCCAGCCAAAGGCTCAGCTGGACGGCGGAGGCGTCCGCCCAGCCGGCCATCGCCGTTGCTGCCTCCGGCAGAATCCATGTCGCCTGGAGTGACGCCACCCCCGGGGACTCTGAGATCTATTACAAGAAGAGCTCAGATGGGGGAGCCACCTGGACAACAAGCAAAAGCCTGACTGCGAATTCGGGCGATTCCCTATCTCCCGCCCTCGCCGTTAGTGCCTTGGGCAATATCCATTTGGTCTGGAGTGATAAGACTCCCGGCAGCGGTGAGGTCTATTATAGGAAAAGCGCAGATCAAGGAGCCACCTGGACAACTGCGGAAAGGCTGACCTGGAATTCGGGGAGTTCCGACGTTCCTGACATCGCTGTTTATGGCTCGGACAATATCCATGTGTTCTGGTACGATTTCACGCCCGGGAATTCTGAGATCTATTACAAAAGGCAGAAGTAGGAAAACGGGAGGGAGGCCCTCGGCCAAGGAGTATGCGCCGACCGCGACCTGGCCCCGGACCGGAGGGGCCTCATCCCGGACGCGACGGCGAAACGGCTGATGGAGATAAAAGCGGCTCTGGCAGGCCCGGCCATCTGGGACTTCGAGCTTTTCGCGTCCACCCGGTAAGGCCCAAGTCGTAAAGGGTCAGATCTCAACATTCAACAATTGCCGCGGATGCCCAGGATTTGTTGATTGTTGAGACCTGACCCCATTTTTGGCTTGGGCTCCCTGGCCGGGAAAATAGGAAAATGATATACTGTCCCTAAATTGAGGAGGATGCAATGAAATCCTTGAAGGCGTTCAGGCTGGCCGTTGTATTAAGTCTTTTCGCCGCTTCAGGCCAAGCCCAATGGGAATCGACCACAAGGCTCACCTGGACGTCGGGTGACTCCAGTGAGCCCAGTCTCGCCGTTGATTCCTCCGGGGGCGTCCATCTGGTCTGGTATGATGATACCCCCGGGAACCCTGAAATTTTTTACAAGAAGACTCCGGATGGGGGAGGCACCTGGGTAGCAAATAAAAGGCTCACTTATAATTCGAACAGCTCCTTGAGCCCGGACATCTCCGCTGATTCCTCGAACAGACTCCACGTCGTTTGGACGGATAACACCTATGGGGGATTTGACATCTATTACAAGAGAAGCACGGACGGGGGGGCCATCTGGTCAGCCAAAAAAAGACTGAGCTTCGATTCAAACCCTTCGTGGACCCCGGTCGTCGCCGCCGGTCCCGCGAACAATATCCACGTGGTCTGGACGGATTATGCTCCCGGGAACTATGAGATATATTACAAAAAGAGCCCGGATGGAGGGGCCACCTGGTCGGCAAGTCAAAGGCTGACCTGGACTTCGGGCGATAACCAAAGTCCGTCTCTGACCGTTGACCCTTCCGGCCATATTTATGTCGCCTGGTGCGATATGAACCCGGGGAACTTTGATGTTTATTACAAGAAGAGCACGAATGGAGGAACCACCTGGGCGGCAAGCAAAAGGCTCACCTGGAATTCGGGGGAATCCATGAGCCCGGCCATCATCGCTGACGGCTCCGGGTATCTCCATCTTGTCTGGAGCGATTCCACCCTGGGGAACCCCGAGATCCATTACAGGCAAAGCACGAACGGAGGAGCCTCCTGGGCACCGAGCAGAAGACTGACTTCGAATTCAGGCCACTCGCTGTCCCCCGGGATCTCCGTTGATACCAACGGCTATCTCCATTTGGTCTGGCACGATTTGACCCCCGGGAACGCCGAGATCTATTACAAAAAAAGCACAAACGTGGGAGCCACCTGGACACCGGCTGAAAGGCTCAGCTGGAATTCGGGCGATTCCCGCTCCGCCGGCGTCGCGGCTTTTGGATCGGACAATTACCACGTTGTCTGGGCTGACGACACTCCCGGCAACTATGAGATCTATTATAGAAGGCAGAAGTAGAAATCCGGTTCGTTGCCGGGCTACTCATCTCCGGGATTGCCTTTAGGCAAGCCGCCGAGCGCCGGTTCCGGGAAAACGGGAAAATGATATACTGTCCCCGATCGTGATCGACGTCGCGACGAGCGGATTCCAGGTGTTCGTCAAGCCGGCCGGAGCCGCCTGCAATCTGGCCTGCCGGTACTGCTACTATCTGGGCAAAGGGGAGTCTGCTACCGCCGGGGCCTCCCCGTCCCGCCTTCCCGAAGACCTCCTCGAGGAATACATCTCCCAGCACATCGCGGCCTCTCCCGACGAGATCATCCGCTTCTCCTGGCACGGGGGCGAGCCGACGGTCCTGGGCGTCGATTACTTCCGGATGATCGTTGCCATCCAGCGCCGGCTTTGCCCGCCCGGCCGCCGGATCGCCAACGGATTGCAGACAAACGGCACCCTGCTTGACGAGGACTGGGGCCGGTTCTTCGCCGCCGAAGGGTTTTCGGTCGGGCTCAGTCTCGACGGCCCCAGGAGTCTGAACGACCGCCACCGCCTGACCCGGGACGGACGGTCAACCTTCGCCGAAACGATGCGCGGCTTCAAGATCCTCAAGCGGCACGGCGTGTCCACCGATATCCTTTGTGTCGTCAGCGCGGGGAACGTCAGGCGCCCCGCGGAGGTCTACCTCTTCCTCAGAGGAATCGGCGCTTCCTACGTGACTTTCCTTCCTTTCGTCGTGCGGCAGCCCGGATCTCCCGGAGGCGTCAGTCCCGATTCCGTCCCGCCCGAAGCCTGGGGCGATTTCCTGTGCGCCGTCTTCGACGAGTGGCAGGGCCGCGACATCGGCCGGCTCAAGGTGCAGGCGATCGAGGAGGCGGCCCGGACGGCCTTCGGCCAGGAACACTCGCTCTGCATTTTCCGGCCGGTCTGCGGCGATATCCCCGTCATCGATAGGAACGGGGATTTTTACTCCTGCGACCACTATGTCGACGCGGAACACCGCCTGGGCAACATCCGCGAGACGCCGCTCACCTCGCTTCTCGAATCACCGGCTCAGCGCGCTTTCGGAAAGGCCAAGCAGGAATGTCTGCCGCGTATCTGCCTTGATTGCGACGTCAGGCAGATGTGTAACGGCGAGTGCCCGAAGAACCGCTTCGAGCTCGCCCCGGACGGAGAGCCGGGTTTAAACTATCTGTGCGCCGGCTACAAAAAGTTCTTTACCCACGTCCGGCCGTTCGTCGAGGCGGTGGCCGCCGCTTGGGCAGGTCAGAAGGGCGGTCCTAAGGCTTGAGCTTGTCTTTGAGGAAAGAGATCGTCCTTTTCCAGGCGAGATCGGCCGCTTCCTTGTTGTACCGCGTCCCGGCGTCGTTCAAAAAAGCGTGTCCGGCGCCCTCGTACATGTGGATCGTGTAGTCGACGCCGGCTTTCTTGAGCGCTTCCTCGAAGGCCGGGATGCCCGCATTGATCCTTTCGTCGTCACCGGCATAATGGATGAGCAGGGCCGACTTGATCTTCGGGACGTCCTCGGGCGCGGGCTGCACGCCGTAGAAGGGGACGGCCGCGGCCAGGTCGGGCGAGTGGACGGCCACCTGGTTCGTGACTCCTCCGCCCCAGCAGAAGCCCATGCAGCCGACCTTGCCCGTGGCCTGGGGGTGCGTCTTAAGGTAGGCGACGGCGGCGACGAAGTTTTTGGTGTTGGCCTCGCGGTCGAGCTTCTGGAAGAGCGCCCGGGCATCGTCGGGATTCTCCGGCGTGCCGCCGAGGGGCGTGAGGGCGTCCGGAGCTACGGCGATGAATCCCTCGAGGGCGACGCGCCGGGCGACGTCCTCGGTGTGGGGGTTGAGGCCGCGATTTTCGTGGATGACGATGACGCCGGCCAGTTTCCCGGCGCCTTTCGGCCGGGCCTCGTAGGCGCGCATCTCGCCGCTTTCTATCGGATATTTGATGGTGCCGGTCTCGAGGCGCGGGTCGTCCTTCGGCACAAGCTGGGACGCTGACGCGGCATCCCCTCCGCTCTGGAGGGCCGGAAGAAGCGCGGCCGCGGCGGCCGTCCCGCCCGCAATCATGGCCAGCCTCTCCAGGAATTCGCGGCGGCCAATGGCGCCTCGGGCGAACTTTTCGTAAAGATCTTTTGTTTCCGGGCTCATCGGTCCCTCCTCGGTTTTGTCATTTCATGGCGGTCGGGCCCATCGTATAGACGCTCCTCGTGGCTGTCAAGCCGCGGGGACGTTTCCCGGTTACCAAGGGGTCAGGTCTCAACATTCAACAATTCCCTGCGTTGCGGCGAATTTTGTTGATTGTTAAGACCTGACCCCTATTCTGACCCCTATTTTCGCCCCGATTTCCGCTTGACCTCGGCTCTCCTTGCGGCATATCATTTCCTTGGGAGAGAGGGAAGGCATCCACGGATCGATCCGTTGCCCTGAGGAGGATAAGATGAAACCAATCAAACCCGTAGCCGCAATCCTGGCCATAGGCCTATTCCTCCTCGCCCCCTCGGCTTGGGCCGACTGGCAGCCGGCCAAGCGAATCACCTGGACATCGGGCGATTCTTCTGTGCCGAGGGCGGTCTTGGATTCCTTGGAGAATCTGCATGTTGTTTGGGAGGACGATACGCCTGGGAACTATAATGTTTATTACAAAAAAAGCACCGACGGGGGGGATTCCTGGACGTCGGCCAAAAGGATCACCTGGACGGTTAACTCCTCGTCCCGTCCCGCCATTGCCGTTGATTCCTTGGATACCCTGCATGTCGTCTACGAAGACACCTCTTCCGGGAACTATGAGATCTTCTACCGGAGGAGCACAGACGGGGGAGATACGTGGTCGACACCTAAAAGGCTCACTTGGACTGCGGAGCGCTCCTGGGATCCAGCCGTGGCCGTGGATTCCTCGGATGTTCTCCACGTCTTCTGGGCAGATGCGATTCCCGGGAACTTTGAGATCTATTATAGGAAAAGCATTGACGGAGGAGCCTCCTGGTCAGCTAATGAGAGACTCACTTGGACGGCGGACGATTCCTTCGGCCCGTTTATCGCCTTGGATCCTTCCGGCGATCTCCATATCGCCTGGTATGACTACACCCCCGGGCCGGCCGACATCTATTATAAAAATAGCACGGATGGCGGAACCTCCTGGTCAATCACCAAGAGGCTCACCTGGACGGCCGACAATTCGTTTTATCCATGCCTTATCGCCGGCGCCTCCGGCCATCTATATATCGTCTGGGAGGACGATACCCCGGGGAACACCGAGATCTATTTCAAATCGAGCGGAGACGGGGGAGCCACCTGGTCGGCCAGCAAGAGGCTCACCTGGACTGAGGGCGATTCCTGGTTCCCGTCCCTCTCCATTGAATATCTTTCCGGCGATCTTCATTTGATCTGGAGCGACGCAACTCCCGGATATCCTGAACTCTATTACAAAGGGAGTGCCGACGGGGGAGCCACCTGGTCGGCCAGCAAGAGGCTCACCTGGAATTCGGGTACCTCGGAAACTCCCGTCGTGTCCATTGATCCTTCCGGCAACATCCACTTGGTCTGGTCCGACAACACGCCAGGTAACTACGAGATCTATTACAGAATGCAAGATTAGGGGGCATTCCTTAAAGGGACACCCTGCCGGCTTCCGCCAAAAGCCTTAACCCCTTCCTGTCCGTTATTGACCTCAAATTCGGTGCCTGGCAACCCATTTCCTAAATTTTTCCCGCGTTTCCCGGGCGCCGGGATTTGTTGATTGTTGAGACCTGACCCCTTCCTCTCTCCCGGTGACTCCGAGATCTATTACAAAAAAAGCACAAATGTGGGAGCCACCTGGAAACCGGCTGAAAGGCTCAGCTGGAATTCGGGCGATTCCCTATCTCCCTCCCTCGCCGTCTATGGTTCGGACAATATCCACGTGTTCTGGTATGATTTCACGCCCGGCAATGCTGAGATCTATTACAAAAGGCAGAAGTAGAGAATATATCTGCCGCCGGAGGGCTCGAGATCGACCTCGGAGGAGGCCGCGAGTTTGCCGGCTTCTTAAATAGCTCCTATTTCGTTCCGTTCAGAATTACGGCATTCGGCGGTCCGGCCGGAATTCATGAAGGCGGCACCGGATTGTCCTTGATGGCCATGTAATAGACCGGCTTGACGAAAAAGGCGAGGAAGCTTCCCGTCATTTCACCGTTCATGAGCCGGATAAGCCGCGTGACGCTCTCCAGAAACAGCGAGGCGCCGGCGGCCAAAAGGACGAGGCTCCAGATTTCATAAACGCCCCGGGAAGCGTTTTTCAGACCGGGCGCCATGATCGCGAGGGCCACCAGTAAATTGAAGCCGATGGACAGGAGGACATACGGCCGCGGCCGGTAGCGGCCGTAGAATTCGAGCCCCCTCTGAAGCTCGGGAGGGAGAAATCCCCACAGAGGAGCCAGGACATAGGAAAGGTCCGAGGACCTGTTTCGGAGTTGCTCCAACTCCCGGTCCAGGACCGGGAAGCCCTCACCGCCCTTCCGAAAGCGGTAGGAAAAACCCGATCTTTCCCGGTCCGATCCCGCCAGAACATAGGGCTCTCCCTCGTATGTCACCCCTCCCGCCTTTTCCCACCAGACCTTCGGCACCGGCGAGACGACATCCAGCACCCCTTCGATTGCCGAGATCTTGTCGGCCGGCACATATTCAGGGCCTTCGGACTTCAAGCGGAGGCCGAGGAGCACAAACAGCAGGCTCCCCATGGGATTTCCCGTTGAAATAACTGCCACCAGCCTGAAGACGCCTTCGGCTGCGGCCACAAGAGCCGGCAAGCCGATCCAAGCGGGGAATTGTCCCCCCAAGCCGCCCATTCCGCCGGCGATCGAGCTGACAACGAACAGAACTGCGAACGGGGAAGCGACCGCGAGCTCCAGCGCGGCCGACCAGAAGGTCGCCCGGGCCGGATCCAGCCCTATCGTCTGATAAAGCCTGTCCTGGTGTTTGGCCGGCAGGAAGCCCAGCAAGGCCTGCCCGCTCCAAGCGAGAAGCCTTTTCCTTTCCCGGATCCGGTCATCGCGGAGACCCGCGATGAATTCGCGCTCCTGCGCCTCGCCCCACTCGATACAAACACGGATGGCATCTTGCCCCGCCCAGGGCTCCAGGCGGTAGACCCACTCTCCGCCCGATTTTTCGGCTGAGACGACCTCGAAAAGATCCTCCCCGATCTGGACCGCAGTTCCGGGGTGGCCCGGCCGGCGTCCCTCTGCGTCGAGCCGGGGCCGGAACCTGGGATGAGGGGCCGGTAGCCGGATTTCTTTTAATCCCATCGGCGGCTGTCGTAATTCATGCCCTTGCAACCTTATATCGGGCTCACCCTCGGCCGAGCCGATTTCCCGCCATGATGGCCAGGATCCCGGCGACCAGGTTGGCTCCGACACAGACCAATATCAGGATCGCCACAGTGCGGAACCCTTCGTAGGTTTGCAGGTAAAAGACCGCTCCATTGAACACCATGAAGTCATGCAGGAAAACAAGCATCGCGGCGACATAAAGAAGTCCGATGCAGATCTTGCCGCCCAGCCGGCCGAGCCGGCTGAGGATGATGGATGCCAACAAGAAGATCGCAGCGGCCAGCTGCATTTTATAAAACATCCACGCAGAATTAGCAGCGCCGTCCTTGATTGCCTGCGGATGGGCGCCCAGCCGGGGCACGAACAGAAAAGCCCATAATATGGTTACTCCAATAACCAGCCCGGTTGCTATATGCAGCTTGCGCCGGATCTCCCTTTCATTGACCATTGTCGATTCCTCCGTGAGCCGGTCCATTTTGCTACATCCCCTATGGGGAATCCTAAAACACGATATTCACGGATGTCAACTTGGCTTGGGAAGGGCCCTTGAATTTGCCCCCGCATCTCCATATGATTGGGGACGCTTCCAGCCTGCGCGCGCCTGACGGGCGTCCGGCCCGGAGCAAAGGTCGCTCCCGGTGGAAGTCAAAGAGAAGAAAAAGCTCGAGGTGACCGTCGACAAGCGGCACATCGTCTCGATCGGCGAGCGCCTCTATGCCGAGAGCGTCGAGCTTCTCCGCGAGCTCGTCAACAACGCTCACGACGCCGACGCCACCGAGTCGTTCCAGGTCGAGGACGTGGAGAGGAAGCTCATCGAGAGCGTCCCCCTCAAGGCGCCCGATTTCGCCGTCCACGTCAACGGCCGCCGCCTCTACCCCCGGAGCCTGGTCGGCCGGAGGATCCCGCTCCTCGAGGGCACGAAATACGGACCGGTCACGGGCGAGATCTGCGCCGATTTCCTGCCTGTCACCTCCGACCGGTCGGGCTTCATCGTCGATTCGGGCGAATACCAGGAATTCCTCAAGATCATGGATAAGGTGGTCGGCATCGTCGGGAAGGCGCTGGGCCGGGAAGCCGACCGCAGCGAGCAGCGCAAGGCGAGCCGCGCCGTCAACGAAGCGCTGCAGCGCGTCCATAGGGCGCTGGCCCGGAACCCTGAGCTCTCGCCCTTCGGTCCGATTGAGTACGGCGAGCCCGAGGAGCCGGGGGAAGCGGGCGGAGGAGCGGTCCTCGCCGGACGCGGCAAGGGGAAAGGGGAGGGGCCGGCCGACTCCGAGGTCCGTCCCGCCCAGTCCAAGTACATCGCCCGCCTGGTCACCCAGGAGATCTCCCTGATGAAGGAGACCCGGAGCCCGAGGCTGGCCTTCACCCGTCAGAGCCGGCTCCTCAAGGACGCCTTCTCCGAAGAAGAATAGGGGGACGGAAGAAGACTAGGCGGACGTTCCCCAAAGAAAAACCCTGGCATTTGGGCGCTTTCACAACACCCGGGGATTTGTTGAATGTTGAGACCTGACCCCTCCGGATTTGATATCGGGCGACGGCTTGATTTATCATCCTATGCGATGGGCGAGGAAAGACTCGGCGGGACGAACCGCCGCCCGGACCTTTGCGCGAGGCTGGTTGGATGAAAAAATCGACCGCGTGTTTTATTGGGCTCCTTTTTCTTTTCCTTCCCTTTGTCCTCCAAGCTTCGGAATTCCAGGTCAAGGTCATCAGCGGGGCCTCCGACCTCCCGGAGGAATTCTCCGGCCAATGGAAGCCGGGGGACTATCTGATATCGGACGGGCAGAGCCTCATTCTTATGGGCGGGACGGACAGAGTCCTGGAGTCGTACTATCGATACCCCATCGAACATACCCTGGGTTCGGTCCTGGGCTTTGTCCCGGCCGGCAAGGGCCTGCGCAGCGATCCCGTCATCGGTGCCCCCTATATCAGGATCAAGAAACGGAGCCGCTATCTGGCCTATTCCTCTTTTCATCAGGAGCCACAGGACGCCTCGTCCGGCTTCATTTCCTTCCTTGCGGCGGCCGATTATCAGAGCGAAAAAGGCGAGGCAGTGGCCATCCGGACGCAGTACAAGCTCTCTCCGGGAAGCGGTGAAATCGAGATCGTCTCAACGGCTCGGAACACGGGACAGGCTCCGATCACGGATTTTCATTTCTCGCTCTATGTCAACCCGGACCAAATCTATTCGTTCAGCCCCTTC
>CAYGXD010000002.1:62648-71919 GCA_964353705.1 uncultured Eubacteriales bacterium
CTGGTCGTGGAACGGGGAAAGGCGAATCTCTGCTTGATCGAGGCCCCGCCCTGCGAAAAAATCAAGATCCGGCTTACGGACAGCCAGGGCAGGTTCGTGCCCGGGAAGGTCACCTTCATCGGCCTGAGCCCGACGAAAACTCCCTACTTCAGGCCCGAAAACCCGGTCGAAACAAAGACGACCTGGGAGTCCATGAAGAACTCCTGTTATCCCCAAAGCGACGTTGAGGAGGTGGAACTCCCGGCCGGCACCTATCTTGTCTCCGCCTCGCGGGGGCCGGAATTCACCCTCGACCAGAAAGTCATCGAGGTTGTCCAGGGAGGCCGGCAAGAGCTCCGGATGCGCATCGACCGGGTGATCGAGGCCCGGCGCCTGGTCTCCGTCGATCCCCACCTCCACACGATTCATTCCGACGGGGCGGTGACAATCTCCGAGAGGATTAAATCCGTCGTCGCCGAGGGAGTGGACGTCGCCATCTCCACGGACCATAACCATCTCAGCGATTTCCCGTCGGCCCTCAAGAAACTCGGACTGGAGGAATACCTGTCGGCGATCGTCGGCGAGGAGGTCAGTTCGCTCGACAGCGGCCAGAACTACCTTCCCGAATTCAACCGTTATCCCCTGACCATCAGAAAAGGCGAGCCGGGAAACGGAGCCCTGGAAATCGGGTTCTCCGAGGGCGATGCGCCCCTCTTCAAGGCGAGCCGCATAAAGGACCCGGGCTCCCTCATCCAGGTCAACCACCCCGATTACGATTCGTTTGCCTATTACGAGCTCGACCGGGATTCCGCCTCCCATGTCCTCGATAGCTTTGACTTGTCTTTCGATCTTTTGGAGGTCATGAACGGGCCCTTTTACGAATCCGGGAACAAGGCGGTCGTCGAGGACTGGCTGCACTTTCTCAACCGGGGGTATTACTTCCCCATCGTGGGGTCTTCGGATTCCCACGAGACCGACGGCGACGAGCCGGGGTACGCGAGGACATACGTTTTCTGCGAGCGAAAGACCTCCGCAGGGCCGGATGAGAAAGCCCTGCTGGAGGCCCTGAAAAAGGGCCGGTCTTTCGTCAGCAACGGACCTCTCGTTGAATTCGATATCGACGGAAAATATTTTTCGGGGGATACCTTCCGGGCGAAGAACGGGAAAGCGGTTCTCTCGATCAAAGTCCAGAGCGCCCCGTGGGTTTCCGTGGACGAGGTGAGGGTCATTATCAACGGGGAAAGAAAGATCGTCATTCCCGTCGAGGCCCCGCCGGAGAAGATCGTGAAATTCCAGGACGTCCTTAGCCTGGAGCTGGAGAAGGACTCTTACGTGGCCGTCGAAGTCGCCGGCCGGAAAAGCCTCTATCCCGTCGTCCAGAAAAAATATCCGCTGGGCGGCTCAGAGAGAAGCCCGCTCCCTTATGCCCTGACCAACCCGGTCTTTATCGACGTGGACGGCAACGGCCGTTTTGACCCGCCCTGGCCCGAAAAAATCAAGTTCCTGAGTCCCGTCGAAAATTAACCACAAGAATTCCAGCCGGAAGCCGAGCTGCAGCCTTCGCGGGAAGAAGATGAAATTGTACGGGGGGGACGTTTCCCAAAGGGACACCCTGGAACTCGCTAGCGGCTGCTTGCGGGCGGGGGAATTTCCAGGTCGCGACATATTTTGTGGGCCAAAAAGTCGTTTATTTCCGAATGTCTAGGAACCGTAGAAACCTTATTCTTGATTTTGTTCAGGTATACGGAGTGTTTCTGCCCTTCCCGGAGCAGAGCGCAGCCTTTTTCTATTAGGTATCGGATAAGCTCCTTGCGCTTCATGGAAAAGAGACTTCAATTCTTTCCCGAATTACCCTTTTATCTGCAATTTCTTTTTCCGCCAGAGTCCTATTCGCTTCCAAAACCAATTGAACGGCTTCACGCAGATTTTTGCGGACTTCCGCTAATGTTTTTCCCTGGCTATTCGCCCCGGGCAATTCCTCGACAAAACCAACGTAGCCTTCCGGCACCCGAATAAAGACAGCCGTGAAAGACATCTTCGCACCCCTATTATGAATAGACGATTTTCCCGCTAATTTCCTCATTTTTTCCCTCGTGGCTCTTAGCTATCATAACATAGAAGTCAGAGAGGCCATCAGGATGATTGAAAATGACGGTTGGTTCATGGTAGGAAATAGGGCGGGCCTGAAATATGAGGGGAAGGAAAAAAGTCAAGTACCTGGAAATATCCATCTAATTCTTCCCTCCGGCAGTTAAAGAGATTGCCGGGCTAGCGGACTTATAACGGGACAGGCTTTTCCCTAGGTGCATGTCTGTTTGATTTACCGATTTGTTGATTGTTGAGACCTGACCCCCAGGTCCACCGTCCCTCAATGCCTCCAATTCTTTCTTGGTTAGTTTTCAAGCACCCCCGGCTTACCTCTGGCCGGCCAAACAATCTATGTCCGGGAAAGGGACGGTTATGGCTTTTTGAGCGCCGAGTTGTGAGGCCCGACGACCCTGAGAATGATCTCGTTCCTCTCGCCGAATTCAAAGGTGAACCTGTAATGATCGTCCACCCGTGCTTCGAAAATCGCCTGGGTCCCCCTGATCTTCCTTACGCCCAGAGACGGATGCCGCGGATCGGAAATTAAGATCCCGAGCTGTTTTTGCAGCTTCTCCCGGGTTCGCCGGTCCAAATCAAGAACGCTTTTCTTGAACCTTTCTGTTCTTGTGAGCTTCAGGCCTTCCCTCAATCTCATCGAAGAGTTCCTCGACCGAATCAAATGACTTCACTCCGCCTTTCCGGATATCCTCTTCCGCCTCGGTTTCGAGTTTTTGCCAACTTTCCTGCCAGAACCATGACTGTCCCTTGTCGATAGTCTCTTGGGGCACCAATACTATGGCGTTATCCACGACCTTGACCAGAACGAGGCTTCCTTCCTCCAGACGGAGCTTTTCTCGAATGGAGCTGGGAAGAGTCACCTGCCCCCGGGCACGCAACCTGACCAATTCTTCCTTTCTTTCTTTTTCGCCCATGGTTAAGCTCTCATAATTTCTGAAATTCGCATTTTCAGACATAGCTTAAGCCTCTTCCGGCCTGAAGTCAAATCCATTGATTAGACGACGCGGCTCGTCCGGTAATCTCATCTGAAGACCTGTGTCTCAACGCCCATCGACAATGACCTCTATCTCCTTCACAATGATGCCGATTTCGACCGGATCAAGCAGGTCTCCCGCCTCAAGACGTGGGATTGAAGAAATGGGGACATGGTATACTGTCACCGATGGAGTCCAAGAAGGAGCTGCTGAGGTTCTACCTTCTGACGCTGCTGCTCTCCTGGCCGCTCTGGTTTCTCTCCGGGGTCCTAACCAGGAAGGAGCCCTTTTATGACACGAAATGGCTGATCGCCCAGGTCGGGGTTTTCGCTCCCGCGCTGTCGGCTCTGATTCTTTCCGGACGGCTTTCGGCAAAACATCGCAGAAACAGCTTCCGCCTGGCACTGGTCATCGGAGCGGTCCTATTGCTGGCGTTCTTCGTCGCCCGAGAAAAGAAACCCAGCATCCCTGAATTCTCTCCGGCGATCCTGGCGGCCGTGACGGCCGCGGCTCTGGCCGTGATGCTCTATCTTTCCCCGCGCAATCGGTATTTTCTGCATCTTTCTTCGGCCGAAAAACACGGCGTAACGAAGGGCCGGTGGGTGGCCCTGGCCCTGATTTTTTTCCCGGTCCTCTTTCTTTTCAGTTGGATAATCATCGGGCTCTCCGGGGAATCCTTCGACGTCGCCTCCTTCCAACAGGGAGGGGCCGGGTTTCTGAGGATCCTGATAACCGTTTTCTCCATGAACCTCATTCTCGGAGGCTCCTTGGGAGAGGAGCTCGGCTGGAGCGGTTACGCACTTCCGCTCTGGCTCCGGTTTTCCACCCCGGTCGAAGCCGGCCTGAGACTGGGCTTCTTCTGCGCGCTGTGGCATCTGCCGATCGATATTTTCGGCGGCTCAGGGTTCTGGATTTTTCGCGTATTCGCCAGAATCGGCTGGGGAGTCGCCATCTATATCGTCTTCACCTGGTTTTACCTGAAAGCCAACCGCGCCGTGCTGGTTCCGGTCATCCTTCATACGACGGTCAATATCCTGCCGGACCTCGGATTCGCCGCTTTTCGGCCCGCCTTTCTTTTGATGACCGTAACAGCGGTGGGCATCGCGCTGATCGTCGGTTCCCGGAAGGAGATGAGATCCGAACCGGTCTGAAATTCTGCGCTTGTTCTTCATGTAGGGGTCAAGTCTCAACATTCAACAATTCGCATCGCAACCCCGATTTGTTGATTGTTGAGACCTGACCCCCGGCGGATGGCTTAACTTCAGCAGCACAGTTATAATAAGCAGGGAGAAGACGATGAGCCTGCTTAAAGAATATAAAGCCTTCAGAAGAGCGTACCGGGAGCTGAATCATAAAATTATGGAGAAGCAGCTGAAGAATGATCGGCTTTCAGGATCGGGCGAGTTGCTCGGCATCGTCCAGAGGGGCACTCTGGTATTTAAAAATGAGGATGAAACAAGCGTTTTAATGGATTTCTCGTTGCATGAATACCGAGACCGGGACAAGAATGCGATTACCATTTATAAGGAGGAAATCGGCGGTGAGAACTCCATGGAGAGGCTCATCCTGAAGGCTCTGCTTTCTTCATACACGTCATTGTTCAGAATCACCGCCGTCTCGCCTTTAGAAAGCCTCACGGCACTCAGCGACCTCCTTGGCCAAGGGCAGCCGGTCAAACTTATGGATATCGGGCTCAGCCAGTGCGCCACTCCGGGTTTCCTGCTGTTTGTCAGGCTCGTCCCATTCAGAGACGTGTTCATAACCTCAGGGATATCTTTTGTTTTTCCTTCCGGCTTGGAGAGAAATCTTCTCGAGAAATATGAACAGTTGCGTGGAGAAATAGAGCCGGACAGGCTATCGCAGGAGAGGTTTATTTACTTTTTTAATAGAAACCGCAAAGAGGGCCTGAGAGTCATTTATCAGTGAACCTAAAGGGGACGTTCCCCAAGGTACCACCCTTTTTAAGAATTAGCGCAAAATTCTCTCGTCTATCTGATAGGTAAGGATATTTGGCGATAACGGAGATCTCAGAAAATGAAAACATGTTATAATACTGGCTAATCGGACGGCATCCATGATAACCCTTCGGCAGTTTCGAGCAGAGCATGAGACGATCCCGACGACCACATCCTGGTATCTCGCCGAACTCGGCGAAGCTCGGGGAAAACAAGCGCTCTTTACCAAGCAGTCACCTCAGACACTCAAAGTCCTCCGCGAACACGCGCTCATCGAAAGCGCGGTGTCTTCAAACAGAATCGAAGGCGTGGAGGTGGAAAAATCCCGCATCAACACCCTGATTTTCGGCGAGCCGCTTCTCCGCGACAGAAATGAAGAGGAAGTCCGGGGCTACAGAGAAGCTCTGAAGCGGATCCATGAACAGGGAGCCAACATCTCTCTTTCGGAAAAGACCATTCTGGAATTGCATCGCCTGTGTCGCGGCAAAATATGGGATGCCGGGAAATATAAGGAGAAAAACGGGGACATCATCGAACGGCAGCCAAACGGAAGAACGCGAATTCGTTTCCGGACGGTTCCGGCAGCCAAAACCCGGGCCTCCGTTCGTGAACTCGTCCGATTATGGGAATCATCCCTTATAGAGCGCCGGGTGCATCCCCTCGTTGCGACGGCTGCTTTCAACCTTGATTTCCTTTGCATCCATCCTTTCCGTGACGGCAACGGCCGGGTATCACGCTTGCTGCTTCTCCTGCAATGCTATCAGCTTGGATATGAAGTCGGCCGCTTCATAAGCCTTGAGCGGTTGATCGAGCAGAACAAGGAGCGTTATTACGAAACGCTCGAGCTCAGCTCTGCCCGTTGGCACGCAGGCAAGCATGACCCTTGGCCCTACATCAACTATGTGCTTTATATCATCAAGTCGGCCTATCAGGAATTCGAAGAACGCCTTGGGCAGATCAGGAGCCCTCGCGGAGCCAAAACAGAGCTTATTCGAGCGGCCATCGCTGCGCTTCATGATAATTTTTCAGTAGGCGAAATCGAGGCGAAATGCCCGGGGGTGAGCATTGACATGGTTCGTAAAGTCCTCAAACAAGAGCGTAGGGCGGGGACGGTTGAGTGCCTTGGCAGGGGGAGGGACGCAAAATGGCACCGGATAGCCAGATATGGGTAATACGCAATTAATTGGGTAATAATATAGGTAATATGTAATATTCGAAAAAAATGAACAGTGCGGGATTCTAGCGAATCCTGCAATAAGAGTTTTTCTTATTGCAGGATATTTCGTCTTCGATGCTCGGAGTCATTCTTTTATCCCTAAAGAAAGACCTCCATTCGTTCCCCCGGATCACCGCAAGACTCGGGGCGCATCGGAATCATGCCCCTTGCGCTGTTTATTCTGGCTTGAGTTGATAAACAACTATTAACGATATTGTTTACCATGACGAACGGCCAGGCCTCGGCCCGGCGTGAGAATCAGCCATGCTCCCCTTCGTCTATCTGATGGGTCGAAGCCCTCGGCGGAATCGGAGATACCGGAAAGCAAAACCAGCTTATACAGATTGATAGTCCTATTGACAAATTGTAAGGAATGAATAACTCCTCCAGGGTCCTGATCATTTGGCCATCCATCCCCGGAGAGGAAGCCTGTTCGAAGGCCTCATCATCTCTGAGTTGATGTCTACGGGGGAGGAGAACACCTCGTTTCCGAAGGCATTTCGGTCATTCCCTGGGATACGGCCGCTGAGTTGATCGCCACGAAGGCGGGATAGCCGGATTTTGCGAAACGGTTACGAAGCGGGTCAGGCACAAAGGGGGCTTGGCCTCAACATTTAACAATTCACAGAGACCTCGGATTTGTTGATTGTTGAGACCTGACCCCCGGCCTCAGTTTATCTGTTTGACAATATCGGCCCAGCTTAAACGTCTATCTCATCGAGCATCAAGCTGAGGGAGAAGTGCTTGCCAAAATATCTATATGTTAAATATCAATTGACAAATAGATAGCCTATATGTAAAATAGGAGGCGATGATTAAGCAGCGTGTGATCCTCGACCGCATCAGGCCATACTATGATTCCCCCGAAGCCATCATTATTACGGGAATGAGGAGAACCGGGAAGACAACACTCCTCACCCTGATCTTCAGCCAAATCAAGTCGACGAACAAGATTTTCCTGGACCTGGAGAATCCGCTCAACAGAAAGTATTTCGAAGAGCCCAACTATGAGAAGGTCAAGTCTTCCCTCGAGGTCTTGGGGGTTGACTTCACCCGGAGGCCCTGCATCTTTCTTGACGAGATCCAGTTTGTCCGGACGCTGCCCTCGATCGTCAAGTATCTGATTGATCACTTTCAGGCCAAGTTTTTCTTGACCGGTTCCGCCAGCTTTTATCTCAAGAACCTGTTCAGCGAATCGCTCTCGGGCAGAAAATACATTTTTGAGCTCTTTCCCCTGACCTTCCGGGAATTCCTGGATTTCAAGGACAGCCCGTTGAAAATACCGGCCGATCCCCGGGACATCTCCGCGCCTGTTTTTGAATCCCTGGCGCCCCTTTATGACGAGTATCTCCGCTTCGGAGGGTTTCCCGGCGTTGTGTTGAAGACGAGCGCTGCTGAGAAGGTCATGGCTTTGGACGATATCTTCAAATCCTATTTTCAGTGGGAAGTCCTCCAGCTCGGGGATTTCCGAAAGAATGCCGTGATCCGCGATCTGGCCGTCCTCCTGGCCCAAAGGGTCGGCTCAAAGCTCGACATTCAAAAGGTCTCGAAGGAACTCGGCATCACGCGGCCGACCCTGTATGAATATCTCGCTTTCCTCGAGGGGACTTTCTTTATCAGTTTGATAAGGCCGATGGCCAGTGGAAAGAACTCCGAGATCAGAAAAAGCCCCAAGGTCTATCTTTGCGACACGGGCCTGGCCAACCGGCTGGCGGGGCTCGACGAAGGGAGAATTTTTGAAAACTCGGTCTTCCGGAATCTCCGGACAAAAGGCGAGATCGCTTACTATGAAAGGAAAAACGGGGCGGAAATCGATTTCCTGTTGGACAGGACGCATGCCTTTGAGGCGAAAATGACGCCCCAGCAAAGAGATGTGAACGAGCTGAGGCGGGTGGCCGGAGAGCTCGGGATAAGGTCGTATCAAGTCATTTCAAAGACCTTCACCGGCCTGGAGAACACGCTCTATGGGTTTATGATATAGCCTGAATTATTCATAAAAACGCCCTATAAAAAGCGCGAAGGAGAAAAAAGGGGGCGTTTTTATGAATAAGTCAGGATAGAAATGGGGGAGAATATATATATACGGGGGCGCTCCCCATAAGGCTAACTTGCTAGCCGCCAACAACAGGAGAAAGAAGGCGCCTTCATCTTCCTCGAGGACAGGGAAGCGGCCTTCACCCTCATTAACAGCGCCGACACCCCCGGCCGCCAGGCCTTCACCGCCGCTGCCGGTCTTCCTGTCTCACGATAAAACCGGACGTTCCGACGTAAACCAGGAAACGGTTATCTTCCCCCAAAGTCTGAAAAACGGAATTTCCATAGACCGTGCTGACAAAGGGCGTCTTGTGGCCGAACTTGTATAGATATCTCCAGAGCGGATGGTCCTCATCCCGGACGAGAGGATAGGCGGTCGCCTCTTTGGAGAGCTCATCCTTGGTTTGAATGTAACGTCCTCTGAGTCGGGTCAATCGGAATCGAGTATGCTTGCCCAAAAAATTGAGCCAGTTGGGCCATTTCAGGATATCCCCTTCCAGCATCCACTGGTCGCCCTTGATGGGATATTGGCTTATGGTTTCAGCCCCATCGGGCCCGAATTGAGTCAGCGTCAGGATGTTTCTTCCGTCGAGTTCCCCCGCCTGCGTGACGATTCTGGCCACGGGCTTTTCGTAGGTGAAGGCCTGGTAGGCCCGGAAGAAAAACGCCATGAAAAGTACCATCCCGAACACGGCGGTCCATAGCAAGATGAGGACAAGGTTTCGCAGGCTTGCCCGCAGCTTGGGAGAGTCTGTTTTCTTTCGGCCGGCTTTTCTGATCAGCCAGCGAATGCGCCGGTAGAAATAAAACAGAATGAAGAACAGGCCCAACAATAAGCCTATGGCTCCCGCATAAATGGGCCAATTGAGGTTAAAATTAGCCATTAAACCCGTGCTCCCTGCGAGAAATCATATGCCCGTGCGTATTCCGGTGAATCTGGCCACTGATTCCGGCTTAAGCTGGCCACTTCTCGGAGCGAAGCGACGCTGGCGTTTCATTTTACCTCAGGG
>CAYGXD010000003.1:0-70720 GCA_964353705.1 uncultured Eubacteriales bacterium
ACGCCGTCCCCCTCAAACTCCCCCGCGGTGGCGCGTCTTCCGATGGTCTTAACTTAATCAAGTTAGTTATGAGACGCGCCACTAGAATAAGGCACGCGTCACTATTCATTGAGGTTAAAGGGACCGGAGGCGGAAAAGGTAGATGTACAACCGGTTGTCCTCGAAGGATTTGTCGATGCGCTCGAGGATGAAGCCGGCGCTCTCCATCTGGGCCGTCATCGTTTCCGGCGAGGTCCCTTCGCCGTGACCATCCTTTCTGGCGACCCACTCTGCGATGGCCAGCCGGCCGGCCGGCTTCAGGGAGGGACGGGCGTTGCGCATCAGGGTGACGGGATCGCTGAAATGATGGTAGGAGGAGATGACAAATATCAGGTCCAGCGCGCCGGGCGGGAGCTTGGGATCGGTCAGGTCGCCGAGGATCGTTTCGACGTTGATGAAACCGCCGCGGCGGCAACGCTCTGCGAGATGGCGGAGGAAATCGCCGTTGATATCCTCCGCGTAGACCTTACCGCCCGGACCCACACGGTCGGCCAGATGGACAACGTACCGACCCCGGCCGGCCCCGATTTCGGCAATGGTCATTCCTGCGGCGAGACCGATGATGTCCATGACCTTGTCGGGCGGCTGGAGCCCATTAAGACGGGCCTCATTCGCGTCTTCCGGAGCAAGGCTGCTTTTCTCGACTTGGGAAAGTGCTGTCCCGACGAGAAGCCAGACGCAGGCCAGAGTCCACAGCCCTGACTTTTTCAGGCGCTTTCCTATCGTCCGTGTCATAGTTGTACCTCTTTATGCGCGAACACAGTGGATGAGGAATTCCTTTGAGCTGGCGTCGAGAGGCGACTCCGCGAAATCGCCGTAAACGGCCTTGAGCTTTAGCTTGGAACGGGCGATCAGATGCTCCAGTTCATAGCGGAAAAAGAAGCGCATGGGAAATGCCCATTCCCGGTTGTATTGACGTCCACCTTCATCCCAGGTAAAGGCCATGATCACTGACGTAATCTGATTGACGACGTCAGAAGTCGCGGAGGTCATGCGTCGGAGCCGCTGACCGGGAGCATACTCGCCGTCGAAATCGACAGTGGGAGGGAGCCCATCGAGAAGCAGCTTCAAGTTGGGGACATACAGGTCGAAGACAAAGAGCCCGCCCGGAGTGAGATGATCGTATACGGTGTTGAGCGCCTTGATTTGGTCTTCAATATCGATGATATGAGATAAAACGCGAAATGGGGCGATGATCAGGTCAAAGCGTTTCCCGAGGCCCATATTCACGAGATCGCCTTGCCGGATGCGATGATGATGGCGGGGCTCCAGTTTAGCGCGCAGCACGGAAAGCATCTCCTCGCTGTTATCCGCGCCGTGGACATCCGCTCCCCTGTCGAGCGCCTCGAGGAAGATCCGGCCGGTCCCAACGCCGACCTCAAGAGACGGTCCACTGCATGAAACCAGCTTGTTCACGTAGTACGACTTGTCGGCGGCATCACGGACCTGCCTATAGACGACGTCATAGAACTGCGCCACGAAGTCCGGATACTCGCTCATGGAAACTCCTCAATCCTTCGCCGCAAAGGAAAAATGCTGCTGGACCATAACCCAGCGGCCGTCTCGTTTTTCGAGAACGCCGGTCCAGCGCGTATTCTCCCAGTTCGCGGGCTGTCCCTTCCATTCGTTGATATCGTCAAGGAGACAGAAGAACCAAGCCACGTCGCCGGATTGCGAGACCTTGATTTTAAGATCCCTGATCTCATAGCGGAGGGCCTTGAAGTCGGGGCTCGCCCAGATCTTCTCCGCCTTCCTGAATTCCTCGATTCCCCTGACGACGGCTCCGTCGGGGTGCACTTCGAGGAAGTCCGGGTCATCGGCGATGACTCCGTAGAGGAGGGGGAAATCCTTGGTTTTAGCCCAGCCGATGCAGTCCCGGATGGATTGTTCAATCCGTCCGAGCTCGGCGGGGCGCAGGACGAAGACATTGTCGGCCTTGAGCCGGTCTTCGATGACGGCGTCCAAAGTGAAACCGGCCGTACGCGCCTCTTCACCTACCGACTCCCACGTCAGCACCCTCCCGTTATCTTCGGTAAGCGAAGGTTTCGGCTCCACAAGGGCCACGATTCCCCACGGTTTCAAACTGGACAACAGGCTCTTGAGGAGGGGCACCGGGTCATCCACATGATGGTAAACCCAGGTCATGACAACCAGGTCCAGGCTGTTTTGAGGAAAGCGGGCATCGTCGGGGAGGCTGAGGATGACCTCGACGTTGGCCAGCCCCTGGCGCCGGCATCGCGCCTTCAGATATTCGACGGCCGCAGCGTCGATGTCATTGGCATAAACCTTGCCTTTATCGCCGACCCGGGCCGCGATATAGACGGTGACCCGGCCGTGTCCGGCGCCCACCTCGCCGACGATGAAGCCCGGCCGGATGCCGAGAATGTCCATGACCAGTTCCGGCGGCTGGACGTCGTTGAACCTTTTCTCCTGGGGTTCGGCGAGCTGTCCAGCGCTTTTGGCAGCTTGGGCCGCCTCCTGGGCGGTCAAGAAAACATTAAAAGCCGTCAGCAGAATACTGATAACGATGATTGTGCTTCCGCGATGTTTCATGCGTCCTTTCTCCGTATTGTCTGCCATCACGTCCTTCACCCGGATTTCAATCCAGACCTCGAGTTCCAGAGTATCCTCTTTTAGTGTGACGATATCTGGCTATTCGGGAATGTCGGCTCTTCCCCAAATGTCCTTTCCCGGCCTCGGCTTATTGTTTGGGCCGGACCTTGTCGATGACATCGGCACGGGCCCAGTAAGCGTGGCTCTCGCCGTCGCGCTGGCTCAGGAAAAAAAGATACTTGCCGTCGGCTGTGACCAGCGGGCAGAGCTCGACAGACGGGCTGTTGACCTCGGGCCCCAACTTGACCGGATCGGACCAGGCGCCGTCCGTCGCCCGGAAGCTCACCCAGAGGTCGTACTGACGCTCGAAGAGGAGATAGCTCCCGTTTGGTGCGATAAAGGGAGTGTTCTCTCCGTCCGCGGAGTTGATTGGCTTGCCCACGTTCACCGGCTTTTCGTACTTTCCTCCCGAGAAGCGAGCCAGGTAGATATCCTGCAGGCCGAGGCTGTCTGCGGCCTGCCCGGCGAAATAGACATTTCGCTCCCGGTCCAGGGAGAACTCCCAATGCTTGTCCACAGAGTTGACGTTGGGGTCGAGAGGCTGGGGCTCGGACCAGCCGGCGGCCGTCCGGTCGGCGAACCAGATCTTCTCGCTTTCTTGCCCCTTTTCGCCGGGAAGCGGCCGGCGGGAGATGAAATAGATCCTTTTGCCGTCGGGCGAAAAGAAGGGCACATCATCGTCAACATCCGGGCCCGAAAAGGACGCCCAGGCAGGCGGCGTCCAGCGGCCGTCGACCCGCTTCATCACGAGCAGGCCTCCCCGGGAATAGAGCTCACCCGGAAAGGACACCATCGGCGCCCAATAGACCTCGTTCCCATCCGGTGAAAAGACGGCCGTGCTGTGAATGCCCCAAATCGAGGAGATGATCCCCAGGCCGAATAGTTCGGGCTTTTCGCCCGGCGGTTTTTGGCCCAGATAATCTCCTTTGAGGACGGGGAACCGGATGTCGGATTTATCGGCGCCTTTTTCGGCCAGGAGCGCGGCCACTAGCTCCATTTTCCTCTCCAGAGCGACGTTGTATGCGGTCTGTCCCATGATCGTCCGCACGTCGAGTGGAGATCCGTTCTTGATGAGCATCCGGGCGGCGTCCGTCCGGCCGTCGCGGGCGGCGTAATGCAGAGGCGTCCAGCCGAACCGGTCGGGCGTGGCCGGATTAAATCCTTTCTCCAGGATAAGGCCGACGATCTCGGCTGATCCGCCCGCCGCCGCGGAATGGAGGAGCCATTCGCCCGAGGCATCCACGACCTTCAGGTCTTGAGATTTATCGGTCAAACGCCGGAAAAGACCGGCCAAGCCGTTGGAGGCCGCCTGGGAAAGCATCCCCTGCCAATTGCGGCCGCTCTCAGGTACAACGGCCCCTTTCTCGAGAAGAAGGTCCACAAAGTCGGTTTTTCCGCGCCAGGCGGCGAGCTCGAGCGCCGTGGACCCGAATTTATCCGCGGCGTTGACGTCCGCGCCGGCCTCGATGAGGACGCGGCCCGTGGCCGCTTGGCCTCGCTCGCGGGCGCAGAGAATAAGGGCCGTCCGCGCGTAATCGTCACGCGTCTCGAGGGCAGCCCCGCGCTTGAGCAGTGCGGCAACGGCTTCGTTGCGGTCATACATCGCCGCCAGGTGGAGCGGGGTTTTTTGCCGGGCGTCCTGGGGTTCGAGTTTCGCCCCCTTGTCGATGAAATAGTCTATGAGTTCGACCTTTCCTCCATGTGCGGCGTAATGCAAAGGGGTATCGCCGTCGCCGTCGCGCATTTCGAGGAGCTGCGGTGACTTCTCGATCAAAGCTTTGACGGCCGGGATATCCCCTTTGCGGAGCAAATCGAAGATCTCCTGCGGTTGCGCCGCGACCGCCAGCGTCAAAACAAAAGCGAGAAATGTGGCTAATTTCCTCATGGATGTTTCTCCTTTCTACATTTAATACGAAGGATTACCGGCACACCGGTCCGTTTGGGCAGGTTCCAGCATCATTTGATCCCTCCGTCGCTTAACATGAAAAAGTCGCGTCCCCTTCATCGGCTGCCGTATTGATAACCGGCCCCGTATTCCTGGCTTCCATCCAGTCGCCCGATGCATCCTTGAAACTGATGTAGAGATCGTAATTTCCGAAACCGCCCGGGTTATTGGAGTGAAATATCAAGCCCGTCTTATCGGGAGAAACGCGGGGCGAGCTGATCCTGCCCCGATTGATCTTCTCGCTCAGCTTCACCGGCTCCTGCCATCTCCCGCCGCTCCACGCTGAACAATAGACCTCCGCGGGCGGCCGACAGAAGTAGAAGCACGGTTCCGCGCTCAGGTACGGCTGCACCTCAACGCCGTCCGTGTTGATGGGGGCTCCCATATTTCTGGGCTCGCCCCATTTCCCTTCGGCCTTTTCGACAAACCAGATATCGGGCGTCCGTTCCGGCTCCCCGTCTTTATTCCGGGGTCTGTTCGAGACAAAAAATAGGGTGTTCCCGTCGGGAGATAGCGAGGGCTCGTTGGTGATAAAATCTCTTGAAAACGGCAGGATCTCCGGAGCTTTCCATTGCTCCCCATCCCGGACGATCCTCACGATCGTATTGAGATTGTCCGGCGGCTTCCTTTCCCAATAAATGATCTCGCTCCTATCCGGGGAGATATTCAATTTGGCCTGGGCCCCTTCTTTCGATACAAGACCTGGCGCGAATATCTCGGGGATCATCCCCGGCGGCCTCTGGCCGAGGTAGGGGCCGGTGAGTTTAGGAAAATCGCCTGGCTGTGAAGACAAGCGCATGGCCACATAAAAGAGCAGCCCTAAAACGAACGCGGGCCTTTTCATCATGAGCACCTCGGCGAAACTAATCTTTCGGTCTCAGGTCCTCGATGAAGCCGGCATCCACCCAGTGGATCTGGCCGCCGACTACGAAGAAAAGATATTTCCCATCCGCTGTCACAAAGGGATTGAGGCCGCCGGGGCTCTGGATGATCTCGCTGAGATCCCGGCCCGGAGTCCACGTCCCGTCCTTTTTCCTGTAGCTGATACAGAGCTTAGCCGGTTTTTGACTCCTGGTAAAAAGAAGATAGCTTCCGTCGGGGGAAATAAAGGGGGAATCGTCGCCCTGCTCCGTTTCTCTATAACTATCCTGAAAGACCGAATCCTGCCCGGCCTGCATCTGTACCTGAATGGCCAGGAGGGGAAAACTCTATTCGATGATTTTGATAGAAAGCCGGCAGAAGCTATCTACTCTTGAATAAAACAGGCCCCGGCCGCAGCGTCACGAGTGCTGGTGATAGATCTTGCCAACGATTTTCCAGCCGTCGGGGAAACGGTAGAGCGACAGGTAGTCGGTGAAGACGTGTTTGCCTTCCCGGCTGAGCTCGAGCTTGACGGCGGCGGCGTTCCCCGTGACGTCGACCTGGACGAATTTGCAGGAGACGAGCGGAGGCTTCTGGCCCTGGGCCTTCCTCTTTTCCGCGGAAGCGATCCAATCGGCGATAGGAAAGCGGGTTAGCTTTCCGTCCTGCAGGCCGAGCAGCACGAAGTCCGGATGGAATCCGGCCCGGGTCTTCTCCAGGTCCCCGAGGTTCATCAGGCCGTCCACATAGGCGGTCTGGATGAAGGCCTTAATGGCCTCTTCGTCCTGGCCTCCCTGGGCCCGGAGGAAAACGGGTGCGGAAAGCAGGGCGACGAGGACCGCGACGATCATGATTCTTTTTATCATCGGATCTCCTTTCCCGGACAGCTTTTTCATGGCTGTTCTCGCTGCCGGTCAATTATTTTTAATGCATCCGACAGAGACATGGGCGCCTTTCATCGCGGCAAAATGGTTGCCGGCTCCGCAAATTCTCCGCCATCCAAGCCTGCAGGCTGACTGTGTTCTCTATTAATTCGCTCGATCATTTGTGCTGCGTTCTCATTATCAGGATTCAACTCCAGCGATTTCTTGTAGTACTGGAGTGAAAGATCCGTTTTTTTCATGTTGTAGCAGCATTCGCCCAGGCTGTCCCAGACATTGAAGGAGCTTGGAAAAAGCATGGTATTAAGAAGAAAGACCCGATACGCTCTTTCCAGATCGCCGTTCTGCATTAAAACATAGCCTTTGTCATTATTGCCGTCCTCAAGGATTCCGGGATCCAGCACTGTCCACCACTCATATTCCTTATATTTCTGCTTCAGCTGTTGATAATGAACAACCGCCGCTTCCGCTCCTTCATCGGCCGCGAATTCTGCAACCGATCTCCAATCTCCACTCAAGATCAAATCCACAGCCGGATCAACTCCGTTGAAGTAATCATGGCTCGAAAACGCCGCCGGAAAATGGGGGATAAAATATTCAGGGTTGCTGAAAGGCCATCTGTTTGTATAGTGCTGACTGGCAATCCAAAGAGGAAAGCCGCTGTTGGGCAGATTGCCGGCAGGTCGGCTGTTGGAAAACAAGTCGGCGCCGCAGGCATCCGGCTCTCCCACAAATAAAGCCTTCGTATGAACCGCGAGCTCATACATGAATATGGAAGCGGCACTGTACGTTTTCTTGCTCGAGATGACATAAAGACCGCCTTCTTTATTGATAAACTCCCTTCTGATGATCTGATTAAGAAAGGGAAGTATCAAGGTGCCGTTGCCTCCATTGTTGTAGCGAAGGTCAATAATGAACTTGCTGATGTTCTGGGCATTTTGGTCGATATAATCCCACATCCGGGCGGAGAACCGGGCAAAGCTTTCCTCATGATTGGGCTGGTTCATGACTTGATTGAATTGGAAATATATCGTTTTTTCTTTGACGAGGTGGTCAAACCAGTAGAATTGGATCCCCTGTCCTTGATTCCTAAAATGCAGCGACCCCCTTTCCCCAAGCCTCGCAAGGGGGCTGACATATTCCCCTTTTGTCGGGCCGACATTAAGAGGGAAGCTCCATCCGTACTCCACAGGGCTGTCCTCAAAGAGGGAAGAGAGGGTGAGTTTCGCCGGTTCTTCAGTACCCAGGACCAACTCCAGGTCCATATGGTCGGGGTTATCAATGACTTTCAAACCAGACAATACGCGGGCAAAGGAAATTCCATTCAAAGCCCAGTATCTTCTTCCAAACTTGTTGTCACCGCTGACGGCTTTTTCTATCGCGGCCAAGACATTTTCTATGGGCCGGCCATTTATGGCCCTTAAACGAGCCCCCAGAAACTTCTGCTGTTCTTTCTTGATTGTCGTGATGTAAACTCCATCTGTGAATTCAGACACCCGGAAGGGGAACCTCAAGTCAAGGAGATGGAAAAGGCCGTCATCCGACAAACCCGTATGCCCGTCTTCAATAATCGCCACTATTTTTCTTAGGGCCCAGTAGCATTCCAAATCCGCTCTTGATTGAGCGATTTCACGACGGGATTCGGCCACGATCGAATCGAATCTTGTTTTGTCTGTTTTATAGAAAAGATGAGGATGCTTTGATTCTAATTTCGTGACGACGAATTCAAGATCTTCCAACCATTGTGCCGTTGTCAGCCGTTTTTCTTGGGAGGCAACAGGCTGGAAAGCAGCGGCCAAGATCAGGACTAAATAGAGAATCGGCCCTTTCATAACGGCTCCTTTCTCTAGAGATAGGCACACCCATATGATCCTTTTGCCCCCAGATACGCGGGCTGGTAGTGATCCGATATTCCGTAAAACGGCCCGCAGGTTATGATTTGGGCTATGGCCATGGGGGATATTTTCCTAATCGAGTGAACAGCCTGAACCGGTCGCCCTTGTTCTCGGGACAAATGACCCGCGATGGCAGCTTCTTTGCGGCCGCTTCCCGAGCGAAGGCGCCGTACATGTATTCCCGGTTATAGGCATGGATCGGGAAGACGACACGAGGCTTGAGCGATTCGGCCTGCGGGAACTTCCCGATGAAGGCGAGGTCGATCGTTCCCGCCTTTTCGAGGAAATAATCCATATCGGCGCGGAAAGTATCGATCGGGCCCATATAGTCGCCCGAATGATAGATCGCTAGACCATCCACTTTGACCAGATAGGCGACCTCGGGAACGTCGTTGTGCTCGCAATTCACGGTGAAGATCTCCATCGCCCCGAGTGTCTTCGTGGCCCTGGGCGCCGGCATGTCGATCGTGCGTTCCCCTTTCCTCGCATTCCAGCCGAAGGCGTAAGTGATATCTTTGATTATCGGACGCCAGGAGAGGATCACCGGATCGAAGTGATCGCCATGGGCATGGGAGATAAAGACGGTGACATCTTGGTCTTTGATTTCATCCGGATTGACGAAGCCATTGGCCAGGGATGGCTTCTCCGGCCGCGGCCCGCCTCGGCTGAAGTAATCGAAAATGAGGAGACGGGTCCGGGTTTTGACCGCGAAACCGCAATGTCCCAGGGACCAGACGATCGCCTCTCCCTCCTTGAGGGGCTTGGCCAGTTGTGCGGCGACATCCTGAGGCGGTGGCCCCGGCGTCGGCTCCGCTCCGGCATCCTTAAGCTTTCCCGCGATGGCCGGGTACGAATATTCCCCGGCCAGGTCAAGCGGAGTCCTCCCTTGCCCGTCTTTTATCTTTGGATCCGCCCCTTTTTGGAGAAGAAAGCTGACCATATCGGTCCGTCCTTTTTTTACGGCCAAGTGCAAGGGAGTTGACCCCTCAGGGTCCAGGGCATCGACCATGGCGCCCTTGTCAAGGAGCATCTGGGCGATTTCAAAGCTGCCCCCTTGAGCGGCCCGCTGGAAAGGCGTCCGGCCGGATTCGTCCTTCAGGTTGACGGGAACCCCTTTCCCCAACACAAACGATGCCGGCTGAGTCATTCCGAGATAGGCCACCCGATGAAGCGGATATTTGTCGAGTAGATCCCTGTTCTTGAGGGCTTCAGCCCGGGGCCAAAGCTTTTCGACTAGCCCGACAAAACCGTTCCCCAAAGGAAAGGTCAGAGGCGTTTCATTGAGTTTGTTCCGGACGTCGAGCTTCGCGCCGTGCTCGAGCAGCCATTCGATGACGTCTTCGCGGCCGGCCTGGCTGACATAGAGGAGGGGAGTCGATCCTTCTTCGTTCAGGGCGTTGACGTCCGCGCCGCGCTTGATCAGGACGTCGAGGAGGTGCAGATTGCCTGAGAACGCCGCGTCATGAAGGGGGGTGGACTGATAATAATCACGGCTCATGACGTTCGCTCCACGGGAGAGAAGGAAATCCGCGGCCTTATCCGACCCGGCTTCCGCGGCCTTGAGAAGCGGCGTACGGCCGTAGCGGTCAGGACCGTCAATAGGAAAACCGGCCTTTACGAGGCGGTCCATCAAGTCGATCATGTCGCCGGCCGCGGCGCAATGTAGGAGGCTCCGGCCGTCGCGACAGACGGCCTTCACGTCGGCGCCCTCAGCGATCAGCATGTCCACCATGTCTTGGCGTCCTCCCGAAGCGGCAAAGTGGAGGGGAGTTTGGCCGAGGTCATCGGCGGCGTTGACGTTCGTACCGCCGGCGAGCAGTTTTTCGACCAGGGCCTTCAACCCTCCCGCCGCCGCCGAATGAATCAGGGTTCCGCCGCCGTCATTTTTTGATGCCAAGTCAGCCCCGTGGGCCAGGAGGTAATCAACCAGCGAGAGGAATCCGGCCGAGGCCGCCCGGTGGAGGAGGGCTCTCCCCGCCTCTCCTGTGGTCTCGACCTTAAGGCCGCCTTCAAGAAGCGTCCCGACCGCCTCCGGATGCCGACCGTAGAAGGCTGATTCGAGCGTGGATACGCCGCGTGTGCTCAGGGCATTGGGGTCGGCGCCGGCTTTGATCAGGGCCCGGGCCGCTTCGACCTGCCCGGCCCAGGCCGCCCAGTGGAGCGGCGTGAATCCGTCGGGATCGGTCGCCTTGATATCGGCGCCGTTGGCGATGAGGAAGGCGACGATTTCCATATTCCCCAAGTCGCAGGCGAAATGGAGAGGGGTCCGTCCCCGGTCGTCTTTTTCGTCGACGGCCTTGGGATCTGCGACGACGAGCACCTTGACCTTGGCCAGGTCGCCCGCCCGGACAGCGTCATGGATCTCTTGAGCACCGATAGTGATCGCAAGAACGGATATGAAAACTGGGAGGATAGCACTCCTTTTCATGGAAACGAGAATCCTCTTCAAATAGCTCATTTCTTTAGCCCCTTTCTCCTGACAAGACTAACCGCCTCCGCTTCAGCGAGTCCGCGGGAGCCTAGTCCCTTAGCGACCGCTCAATAATTCCAGGCTGAAGCATCTTCACCGGCCGGTGCGTTTTTCACGATGTGCTCTTTGAACAGCTGGTAGAGTTCGGCGTCGCGGGGGCCCCAGCAATGCGGCTTTCGGTCCCCGTACTTGACGACACCGGCATAGTAGGGATCTTTCGTGCTTTCCAGGAATTTTTCGAGCAGGACGACGGCATTGTTCAGATAGAACGTGTCCATATCGCCGACATAAACATGAAGCTTGCCGGCGAGCTTCGGCCCCAGCCAGGACCAGTTGCTTTCGAGGTAGTGCCGGATGTCATATTTCTTCCACTGCTCCGCGACTTCATGGTCGATTTTCCCGGTTTTCCAATCCCAGAGGGGCTTCGGGTACCCATCCTCGCCGATCGGAGTGTAGGCGGCTTCCCAGATGGCCCACTGGTTCCCGCTTCTGTGTTTGTCCCCGAGAGTCCATTCGTAATAGTAGGAGTCGCGCACCGTGTGCCACACCTGGCCGTCCGGGTCGCGGGCCTCGGGACGTTCGGTCGGGATGTGGTTGTGGATCCTGTAGTAGGCGTTTTCGTCCTGGTAGATGTTGATGAGCTCATAGTACCGGAAATCCACCGGGTCGGGGCAGAGCGACCAGGTGCCGCCGAAGAAATCCGGATGGAAAACCTGCATGGCCAGGCAGATCCAGCCTCCGGTCGAGCCGCCGGTAAGCACCCTCGCGTAGGGCTTCCGGATGATCCGGAAATGCTCCTCGACGTAGGGGATGAGCTCCTGCATGATGGCGTCGTCGTAAGGCCCGACGTTGGGCGAGTTGACGACATAGGAGTCATCGTAATAAGGGCAGGGGTGCTGGAAGGTAACGGTGATCATCCTCGGGAAATTTTCCGACGTCCAGAGCTTATAAAAGGGATTCCCTTCGGCGAAGCCATGCGGGGCCCTCAAAGAAAAATGGCCCTGGTTATAGCACACCGGGTAATAAACGTCAGGGTGGGTATCGTATCCTTCCGGAAGAAGAACCGTTGCTCCCAAGTAGATGGGCTGTCCCCAGAACTTGGTTAAGATTTCACTCTGGAACTTGACGCGCTTGACGTAGGCGGTGTCCGGCGGGATGACAACAGGCGGGATGACCTTATCGCAGACCAACTGGATCGTCTTCCCCTCGCCGGGATCGATGAAGACCTTGCTGACGGCGCTGTACAAGTTGCCCGGCGAGATATTCCACCTCTGGCCTTCCCATTGATCGTTATGCATCCACAGAGTATGTCCGTCCGACCGCTTGAACTCGGTATAGATGTTGACGAATCCCTGGAGATAGTATTCCCCCGGCGTGATTTTATTAATGCTATCCAAGGGAAAGCCGAACACCGTTTCATCGACGACGGCTCCCTTCCCCGGTTTGAGGGCCTGGACGTTTTTTCCCCATATCGGGATCCCGGCCGGCGTATCATAACCGGTTTGGAGCCGTGGCTCCCGGCCGGCGTGCTTCGAGACGATCACATAGACGCGGCCGGTTATCGGTTCGGGATGGACGGCGGGAGAAAAAGAAATTTCAAACTGGAAAGACCCCGGCTTATCCTGGGCCGGAAGGTTGAGGCAAAGGACAAGAGAGGCCAAAACAGCCGCCAAGAGAAAGCCAAGCGGGTTGCGTTTCCTGGGTTTCATGTCTCCATCCTTTCTTCGATCAGGGAGATGGTAGTTCGAGACGCATCCTGAAGTCAAAACGATCGGGGAAGAGAAAGCCGCTTCATTTCCGGCGCGATCCGGATTTGGGATGGGCCCCTGTCACGGCTCGTCCCCGCCCATCCAGGCTACCGCCCAAGGGATCCTGCCAAGGGCTGAAGCTCATTTATTATGCTATCGGGGAGACGGCCATCCCTCCCCGGAAAAGCCATCCCAATTCTTCTTTTTATATTACGTTATTGCTTACATATTAGTAAAAAGAAAATCTGGCTCCTTTCTTCTTATCGGCATATCCCTTGATTGAATTAGCAATCCGTGTGCCAACTAGTGTCCCGTCTCGTAGATAAGTTGTTAAAGTCATCGGGCTGGACGGGACACTCCCAGGGGGGAGTCAAGCTCCCCCCTCGGCGCTTCGCTGACCCCCTGAGGGGAACGACGCCGTCCCCCTCAAACTCCCTCGCGGTGGCACGTCTTCCGGTGGTTATTGAGTAGCCATGTTATTTGTGAGACGCACCACTAGGAGATCGGAGATCGCCTCTATATAATAGGAGGTCGAACGGCCGGGTGAAAGCCGGGAAGGACGCGCCGGCCGTAAAGAAACTTAACAAGTCGAGGTCGTAAGATCCAAGCGATCTCTCCCTAAGAAGGGTCGAGCGGATGCCGGACCGGCGCCTCGCTGAAGGACGGACAGATGAAAAGCCGGAGCGAACTCATCAAGGGCTATAACCTGATCTCCCACGCTTACTGGGAACGCTATGCTCACGAACTGGACTATAAGCCGTTCGACCGCGATCTCTTGCTTCGATTTGCCCGAAGCGTTCCGGCTCCTGCAGTCTGTGACCTCGGCTGCGGCTCCGGCCATATCGGCGCCCACCTGCAGTCGCTCGGCCTCGAGGTCATCGGGATTGACCTGTCGCCGGGAATGGTAGGGGAGGCCAGACGAAGATACCCTAAGGTCCGTTATGAAGTCGGGGACATGCTGGACCTGAAGCTCGAAGAGAATTCCCTGGGGGGCATCGTTGCTCTCTATTCCATCATCCACCTTCGCCGGGAAGATCTCGGTAAGGCATTTCTATGTATGGGCCGCATCCTCAAGCCCGGCGGGCTCTTATTAGCCGCGTTTCACCGTGGCCAAGGGGAAATCCACGAGGATGAAGAGCTGGGCTTTCCAGTTTCCTTCGACTGCACACTGTTTGAACCGGACGAGGTTGCCGGGGCTATGCAAAAAACGGGACTTGAGGTCATTGAGACCACGGTTCGAAGGCCTTATAAAGAAGAATACCAAACCTGCCGCGTCTACATCCTGGCCGAAAAGCCGCCGCGGCCCTAACGTTCCGCCTTGAAAAAGCGGAGGATCCCCCTCGGCACTCAGGTGCCAGTTGCCGGGGTATCCTGTTTTTCAGTTTGCTTGAATTGCGCGAGGGCGTCCGCGGCGGCTTTGCCGAAGCCCTCGGAAACCGTCGGATGGTTGTAGACCATGTCCTTGATGTCCTCCGCCCGGGCGCCCAGTTTGACGGCCAGAGCGGCGAAGTGGATGATCTCCGCCGCGTCCTGCCCGGCGACATGGGCGCCGATCAGGCGGTGCGTCCCGCGGTCGAAGATGAGCTTGAAGAACCCGGTGACGTTCGCGTCCAGGCAGGAACGGACGAGGTCGTTATAACCGCAGCGGCCGATGACGATCTCGGCTCCGCCGGTTCGGGCCCATTCCTCGGTGAGTCCGGCCGAGCCGACCTCGGGGTCGGTATAGATCCCCCAGGGCGCGCAGCTATAATCCATCTTGACCGGCTGCCCCATGGCATTCTCGGCCGCGATCCGGGCTTCGGCGACAGCCATGGACGAGAGCATGATCCGGGCCAGGACATCACCCGCCGCGTAGATTCCGGCCACGGCCGTCTGCATGTGTTCATTGACCTGGAGCTCTCCCCGGGGCCCGGGCATAATGCCGGCCGCCGCCAGGCTGAGAGCGTCGGTATTCGGCCGGCGCCCGACGCCGATCATGATCCGGTCGGCTTCGACCGTCTCGCCGTTGGAGAGAGTCCCCCGAACGCGGCCGTCGGGAGCCGGCTCGACCCTTTCGAGGCCGGTCTCGGCCGTGAACCGGATTCCCCTTTTTTTGAATTCCCGAGTGATCAGGGCGGCCACATCATGATCCTGGCCAAGAAGCGCCCGCTGTGCCTTCTCGACGACGATCACCTCGGAGCCAAGGGAACGAAAGATCAAAGCCATCTCGCAACCGACGACTCCCGCTCCGATGATGAGCAAACGGCCGGGAACGGCATCCATAACCGTCAGGTCGTCCGGAGAAAGGATGACATTTCCGTCAAAGGGGATCCCGGGCAAGGCGATGGGCCGTGATCCGGTGGCGATGATCGTCCGGGGAGATACGATCTCGCGGACGGATCCGTCGGGCAGCCCGACATGGAGCGTCCGGGCATCCTTGAATGAGGCCGTTCCCGTCAATGTTTCAATGGCGTGCTTGCGTACGAGTGTCGCCAGCACACCAAACTCACAAAGCATCGTCTTATGCCGGCTGTCAAGGATCGTCTTGTAGTCCGCCCGGGCGCCTTCGACAACGGGGACTCCATAGCGTTTGCCCTTCTTCAAGTTCTCCAGGAAATGGGCCGCATTGCTCAAGATCTTGCTGGGCAGGGTTCCCGTCCGGACGCAGCCTCCGCCGAGCTCGGCCTCACGGTTGATCATCAAGACCTTGGCGCCCAGCTGGGAAGCTCGCAGGGATGCGGAGATGCCCGCCTCGCCGCCGCCGATGACAATCAGGTCGTACGCGTTCATGTCCTCCCCTTTCTCAGACCGCTCTCCGGGAAGGGCGAGCGGGCCGGCCTCAGAAGTTCTGGGTGAAACTCCCCCAGAGATCTTCCTCAAGCTTCCAGTAGGCGGCGACAGCGTCCTCGGCCATCTTGACGCAGTAGGAGGTCAAGAACTCCCGCGCTTTGGCCGGGTTCTGCTTGTAAAGGCTCAAGGCTTCCTCTTCGACCTTTGCTTGGTCGGCAAAGGCCTTCTCTTCTATCGGCGACCAGACCTGGGCGATCGACTGGCTCATCGGCTGCCAATAGAGCAGGGCCAGCTGGCTAACCTTCCGGAATGCCCACCAGGCACACTCCCGACTGTATCCGCCCCGGCCGTCCACCATGTAGGAATCCGGCATCCGCGTGATGCCGCAGTAGAAGGGCGTGTGGGGTGTCGTCACGGGGTTGTCGTACCCCAGCCAGACGACGCCGCCTATCGGATCGGGAAGCCAGCTCCGCGACTGGGTGATCTGAAGGTAGGTCGCCCTCTTACAGGCGATCGTCCGTTCGGTCTGGACCTTGAGGAGCTCCATCATCTCCCGGTTCATAAACGGGTGGGCCACCGGGCTGGTTGAGGCTTTCCCGTCGCGGTTGACCTGGTAGAGAGTCCGGGTCATGTCGTAGGGGGTGCCTTGATAGGTGTCGCGGAAAATGTCCAGGACATCCTTGACCGTGAGCTTTTTCTCCGGCTTGACCGACAAGGGGAAGTTTTCGCCATTGGGGTCGAGCTTGAGCGAAGGAGCGAGAAGGCTGAGGGCCCGCCATTCGCGGCGGCGACAGCCCATGCTCTCCCGGGAGGCATAGGCATAGCAGAATTCGAAAGGCTTGCCGCTCGCCGGATCCCACCAACCCATTTCCTGGGCGAGGGAATGGATGTTGGCCGAAGCCATGAAGTTCTCCGGGTCGTTCAGGTTGAGCTGCCGGATCCGGCTGGCGTTGGCCGATACGCCGACCTCGTCGTCGGGGATCCGCACCGCCGCCCAGACCGCCCCCTTTTTCCCCGCACCGGGGCCAAGGATCTCGAAATGCCAGGTCTCCTTGGGGTCGGCGAAGGTGAAGCACTCTCCGTAGTCGTTATAGCCGTAAGTCTTGGTCAGGTCGTCGGCGATCCTGATTGCTTCCCGGGCGGTCTTTGCCCGCTCCAGGATGAGGCGGTAAAGCTCGGGGCAATCGATGATCCCCTCCTTGCTCCGGAGTTCCATCTTTCCGCCGAAGGTTGTTTCTCCGATCGCCAACTGGCATTCATTCATGACGGGATAGGCGGTGTTTATGTAAGCGAAAGTCTCGGGGGACTGCGGGATCTGGCCGCTCGGGAGGCGGTTCTTGTCGTCCGGCCGCCTCGTCTCTTTCGAGTGGTGATAAACGATACACATCTCTCCGGGTTTGTGCTTCAGGCGGGGAACGACGGTGATCCAGGTCCTGTCGGACATACTGTCGCAGGAGTGCGAGGTCATGGTCGAGCCGTCCGCCGAGGCCAGCTTCCCCACCAGGATGCTGGTGCAGGATTCAAAGGGCTCGTCGCCCGGGGCGAAAACGGCGTTATCGGGCCGATGACCGGCCGCGCCCACGGCAAGCCATACCAGGATCAAGGCCGCAAAGATTCCAAAAGACCGTTTTTTCACGGAAAAACTCCTTTCTCAGGATCTCAAGGGCTCGGAGCCAAAATATACACCAGGCGTTTCCAGATTCCAACGAAAATCGGCGCCGGCCGGCGGACGCTCCGGTCATCATGGTCAATGAAAGGAGGAGCCGGACGCCAGCTTCCTATTTTCAGCCGGGGTTCAATCGTTCGCTGTCTTCCCGTTCCGGGCCGGTCGTTGCTGCGCTTTTTTTATGATCCCTTTGGTGATATCCGGGAAAATGAGCTTGTGGAGGGGTTTTGTCAGAAACCAGTACAGCCTTCCCCAGAGGCCTTTCGGGTAATAGTGAGCCGTCACGGCCAGTTGACTGCCTTCGATGGAGAATTCCAGCCACGCCTTGCCCGGAACCTTCATCTGGTTGACGAGGAGAAGCCTTTTGCTTGGCTTCAGGTCGACAACTTTCCAGAAGTCCAGGCCGTCGCCGACCCGGAGCCTGTCGGGATCACGGCGTCCCCGGCTCAATCCGGGACCGGCGAATAGGATGTCGATGAATCCCCGCAGCCGCCACAGCCAATCATATGTGAACCAGCCGTTGTCGCCCCCGATGGATTCCAACTCAGCAAAAACCGCCTGCGCTGGAAGGGCCCCGAAATCAGCCGAGACCGTCTCCCTGTAAACGGCCGATTCCAAATGGTCCCGCCCCTCGATGTCGCACGTTTTCTGGGCGCTGCTGTCGCACCAGCGGCTGACGACCTGCTTTCTTTCGATCTCGTTGAGCGCCCTCCGGAAGGATTCCTCATAGGCAAGGGGATGGATCCCCGGGAAATATTTCCGGGCGTTATCGTTTTGGATCGTCGTTTCCGATTTCAATCCTTGGATCAGGGCTTTGGCGATGGGATAAGGAACAGGCGTCATCAGCTTGAGCCAGTAGGAAGAGAGCCGGGGACTGAGAAGCGGCACGGGAATGATGATCCTTTTCAGTCCCATGACGCCGGCCGCCCGAAGAAGCATCTCTTTGAAGCTCATTTTGTCGGCGCCGATATCGACCGTGATGCTTCCCTCGACAAGTACGTCTTTGGCCTGGAAGAGATATTCGAGCACATCCAGGACACCGATGGGCTGGGTCAGCGTCCGGACCCATTTGGGTGTGGTCATGACGGGGAGGTTCTGGACAAGATGACGGATGATCTCGAAGCTGGCGCTTCCGGAGCCGATGATGACACCGGCCCGGAGCCAGACGGACTGGATCCGGTCGGGCCTTGAGCTCAGGATCTCTCCCGTTTCGAGCCGGCTTCTCAGGTGTTTGGAGGTTGTATCCTTCTTGCCCAACCCCCCGAGATAGATGATCCTTTTGACCTTGTTATCGATGCAGGCATCGAGGAAATTATGGGCGCTCAACCGGTCAAGCTTTTCAAAATCCGCGCCGGCGCCCATCGAGTGAATCAGGTAATAGGCGACGTCCATGCCTTCAAGCCCTTTGTGGATGGATTTTTGGTCCAGGGTGTTCGCTTCGAAGAGTTCGACTCGATCCCCGATATCCGCCTGGACTTTCCGGGCATTCCGGATCAACAACCGGAGACGGACGGAGTCTTCGGCGGCCAGTTTTCCCTGGAGTCGTCTTCCTATATAGCCCGTGGCTCCGGTCAACAGGACATTCATGGCCGCTGGGACTCGTATCCTTCAAAAGGCATTATACCTATTTTACAAAAAAACTCTGCCGGAAGGATAGCGGCGGTGCGTGGAGATTCAATCCGTCTGCCGGAGGTTTTCGGCTTGGATCCAGGCCCGTACCCATTCAGGCAGAGGGGGCGACCAGCCCTCGCGGCCAAAGGCTTTCAATATGGTTTCCGAGGGGACGAGTTCCTTCTCCGTCCGGAGTCCGGCCCGGACCACGGCCTGGGCGGCCACCCGGCCGCCGTGAATGAATCCCTGGACGAAATAAAACCACCGCCCGTCGTGTCCGACGAGCGACGTTCGAAGAAGGAAACGGCTGAAGGGAGGAAGCCGCCGTCTGTACCGGATGCTCCCGCCGGCCACCACGAAAAACCAGCCCTTCCGTCGGGCGAACTGCATCAAGCCGGTCCGGGCGGCCAGATCGTACCGGCCCAGGTCCATGAGGGTCCAGTACCGGCCGTTATTCATCTCGGGGTAAGTATCGATATCGCCGGGCCAGACCCGCAGTTTGAGCTCGCTCACGGCTTCGAGACCGAGCCGGGGCTTGACCAGGGACCCGGCAAGCACGCGGGCCACACGCAGATAGGGATACATCCATGACCTCCAAAATGATCCCCGGGGATCCGGAGGTTCCAGTATATTCCGGGAGCCCTGCGGAGGCAAACGGGAAACCCAGAACGCCAGGCTCCGCGCGGGTTATTTAGCGCTCGGCCGTTTGACATCCCGGCCGTTGAATCCGTATCATTCATGACGAAGGAGGGAGCTGTTTTTGTGCGGATTGAGAAATCTCAGTAGGAGACGGAATTTCTTCAGGAGTTGAAATTCAACCCATGAATAAGAAAAAAATCTTCACTTGGGAGATCTTGGGCTTTGTCATAATCTCTCTCTCCGGAAGCTTTCTCCATTTTGTCTTTGAACTTTTGGGAGAATGGCCGCCTGCTGCCCTTATCGCCGCGGTCAATGAGAGCACTTGGGAACACCTCAAGCTCGCCTTCTGGCCCGCCCTTTTTTATGCCCTCATCGAGTGGCCGTTTTTTCGCCGGCAAGCAAAAAATTTCTGGACGGCCAAGGCGATCGGGCTTTTGGCCATGCCGCTGGTCATCGTCTCGGTTTTTTACGGATACACGGCTTTGGCCGGCCGCAACTTTCTCTGGGCGGACATATCTTTGTTCGTCCTGGCCGTCCTGATCGGTCAGTTGCTGAGCTCCTGGATTTTGCTCCGTCCGTCCTTCGGCTCCAGGCGCAAAACCCCGACCGTGATACTCTTAATCCTGATGATCGCCGCCTTTTCGCTGTTGACCTTTTTCCCCCCGAAAAATCCTCTCTTCCGCGATCCGGTGACAGGTCAATACGGCATTTTGAGATGACATTCAGAACGGCTTCAGGAGGGGGTTTTTTCCCCGAATGACGCAGGTTTTCTCGCGGTTCTCTTTCTCTCGACGGGATCGTATTTCCTGACCTGCTGGAACTCGGTGACGATGATATAGGTATTGACCCTGACTTGAAAAAGCCGGCAGGAAGGCGAATTGACGAAACTGTCCAGGTTGGGGTATTTCCTCAGGTACGAACCGAGGACCTCTTTTTTTGATCCGGCCTTGACCTCTTCGGCCCGGCCCAGGGCGGTTACGGCTATACCCCGGTAGAAATCGGCCCCGGCGATGCCACGGTTGTCAAAGAGCATGGACACCTGAGGAGACCGGATGAGGTTGGCATGCTTTCGAGTATTGATTTCCGTGGCAAAATAGATGTGCTGAAGATCTCTGGTTGCCGTAAAAGCCACGAGGCTCTGATAGGGCGAGCCGCTTTCCCGGGTGGCCAGAACGCCGAGCTTCTGGCCGGCAAGAAGCCGCCGGATAACCGTCCGAATATCCAAAGGCGTTCTCCCTTTCATCGCCTCATTTTCGATGATTCCTCGCCATTTGTAAACAGGGAAACATAGGCAAAGTTTCATTATAATCTTCGCCGCCACCGCTTCGCGCCTGGATGCCTAGACTCTGTTTGGCTGAACCGAGAATCAAAAAATCCCCATACCGTCGGACCCGGCCCGGAGAGAAAGACAGGGAAAGAAAAGAAGGATTACCCATCGCCGCAGGAATCGACTATAATCACTTTCCCGGGAAAATGGATGATGTCTATTGAGGAGAAATCCATGAAAACGATCGGCCTCGTCGGCGGGATGAGCTGGGAGTCGACCCTGGAGTATTACCGGGTCATCAACCAATACACAAAAGAAAGGCTAGGCGGGTTCCACTCGGCCAAAATCGTCATGTACTCCGTGGACTTCGCCGAGGTGGAGGTCCGGCAGCACCAAGGGAAATGGGACGAGCTGACCAAGCTGATGATCGACGCCGCGCAGAGGGTCGAGCGGGCCGGAGCGGACGTGCTCGTCATCTGCGCCAACACCATGCACAAGATGGCCGGGGACATCGGGAAGAATATCCGTATCCCCATACTGCACATCGGAGACATCACCGCCGGAGCGGTCAAGGCGAGCTCCATCCAAAAGGTCGGACTCCTGGGAACCCGGTTCACCATGGAGCAGGATTTCTACAAGCAGAGGTTGATCCAAAAGCACGGGCTCGAGGTCATCATCCCCGACGAAAAGGAAAGAGACGAGATCCACGGCATTCTCTACAATGAGCTCTGCCTGGGGGAGATAAGGGAGATTTCGAGAGAAACGTTCCGGAGGATCATCGCCAACCTGGAAGCCCGAGGCGCCCAAGGCATCATCCTGGGCTGCACCGAGATCCCTTTGTTGGTGAGTCAGGAAGATTACAAGATCCCGCTCTTCGACACGACAACCCTCCATGCCCGGGCGGCCGTGGATTTTGCTTTGAGCGGCTCTTGAAAAATCCCCGGATTGCCTTCACAATAGGATTCCTTTGGAGACGCCGATGGCCGGATGCGAGATCGGGAGCGCACGTGGTTGAGTGAGTTCCTGGAATTCCGCAACGTCTCCAAACGATTCGGAGCCATCCAGGCCGTGGACGGCGTTTCTCTGGAGATAAAAAAGGGGGAATTTTTCTCACTCCTCGGTCCCAGCGGCTGCGGGAAGACGACGATGCTCCGGCTGGCCGCCGGCTTCGAATACCCGGACGCCGGCCGGGTCATCCTGGACGGCCGGGACATCACGGACCTCCCTCCCAACAAACGCCAGGTCAATACAATCTTCCAGAGCTATGCCCTTTTTCCCCATCTGACGGTCTGGGAGAATATCGCCTTCGGACTCCGGGTCGCCAAGAGGTCAAAGCGCGATATCGAGACGGAAGTCGAAGCCATGCTGCGCCTGATCCGGATGTCCGAGCAGGCCGATAAGAAACCGGACCAGCTTTCCGGCGGACAGAAACAGCGCGTGGCCATCGCCCGGGCTTTGATCAACAAGCCCCAGGTCCTCCTCCTCGATGAGCCCCTGGCCGCCCTCGACCTCAAGCTCAGGCAGCGCATGCTGATCGAGCTCGACATGATCCACGACCAGGTCGGGATCACTTTTCTCTATGTCACCCATGACCAAGGAGAGGCGATGAGCCTCAGCGACCGCATCGCCGTGATGGACTCCGGCCGGATCGAGCAGGTCGGGTCGCCCGCCGAAATCTACGAAGCCCCGCGGACGAGCTTCGTCGCCGCCTTTATCGGCGACACCAACTTCCTCGAAGGCGAAGTGACCGGCCTCGTCGAGGCCGAGTACTGTCAGGTCAAGATCTCCGATATCCCCGGAGTCATCTGCTTCAACGACAAGTCGATGAAACCGGGAAACCCGGTGTATTTGAGCATCCGCCCGGAGAAGATCCATATTTCGCGCGACCGGCCCGAGGAATCCAACCGGCGCAATATCCTGCCGGCTGTTGTGGAAGATATGATCTACTTGGGGTCAACAACCAAGTACTGGGTGAAGACGCATGGTCTCCGGATTCAGGTCCTGCGCCAGCACTTCCGGTTTTTCCTGGACGAAAAGCCGATCCGCTGGAACGACAAAGTCTGGATCTGGTGGCACGGCGATGACGGCTTCATGCTCGACCGTTACCGCGCCGTGGATGAACACCTCATCGCCCTTCCGCCCCAAAAGGTGGGCGAGCCGGAGGAAAGCGAGGGAAAACCCTGAGGATAAGCCGATGAGAAGGGAGGGGCGCCGGAAGTTCCGGGAAATCCTGGTCTCCTTTCCCTCTCTTTTCTGGCTCTCCCTGTTCTTCATCGTCCCCACGCTCTTCGTTTTCGCCATAGCTCTGAAGCCGGCCAATCCTTACGGCGGCATCGGTCCGGGCTGGACCTGGGACAACTTCCGTTCGCTGGCCAACCCGAACTATCTCACCGTGGCCTGGCGGACAGTCTGGATCAGCGTCGTCTCAGCCGCCGCCTGCATCGTCCTGGCGATACCTATCGGCTATTACCTGGCCAGAGTGTCCGCCCGCTGGAGAAGTATTTTCCTCATGCTGATCATCGTTCCTTTTTGGACGAATTTCCTCATCCGGATCTTCGCCTGGAAAGTCCTCCTCCATCCGGAGGGCGTCATTAAGAAGGCCCTCGCTTTCGCAGGCCTCGTCGGGTCCCAGACTTCCCTCCTCTACAACGCCGAGGCCGTTGTTCTCGTCACCGTGTACACGTTTTTGCCGTTCACTATCCTGCCGATCTATGCCGCCGCGGAGAAGTTCGACTTCCAGCTGCTTGAGGCCGCCCGGGACCTCGGGGCCAGGCGCTTCCAGGCTTTCATCAAGGTTTTCCTTCCGGGTATCCGCCGCGGGCTTGTCACCGCCCTTTTATTTGTCTTCATCCCGGCCCTGGGATCATATGTCATTCCCGATATCGTCGGCGGCCCGGGCGGCGAGATGATCGGCAATAAAATCGCCCAGCGGGTCTTTGTCGACCGCAATCTTCCCCGGGCCGGCGCTCTGTCAGTGATCCTGATCCTGTCCGTCCTGGCCCCGTTGCTGGCCGTCCTGGTCATGCAGCGGAAAAGAGAGAAGCCCGGGTCCCTGCTCTCGGTGAACCGATGAGGCGCAGCCGCTGGCCCTTTGTCTTGACCCTGGCAGTACTCTTCTTTTTTTATCTCCCCATCATCATCCTGATCGTGAATTCGTTCAATGCTTCCCGGTTCGAGAGCGGCTGGCAGGGTTTTTCCCTGATGTGGTACAAGCGCCTCTTCCACGAACCGGAGATCTGGCGCGCAGCCAAGAACTCACTCCTCATTGCGGCCGGGGCCACAGCAGTATCCCTCATCATAGGGACGACCGCGGCTGTCGCCCTCCACCGCTTTGCCCGCAGCCGGCTGCAGCGCTTTCATTTCGGCCTCGTCTACACCCCGCTCGTCGTCCCGGAGATCCTGACGGGCATCAGCCTGCTCATGCTCTTCGTCGCCGCGGGAGTCGAACTGGGCCTCTTCACGATCTTCCTGGCCCACGTGACTTTTTGCATCAGTTTTGTCGCCATGACCGTGCTGGCCCGGCTTCAGGACTTCGATGAGTCGATCGTCGAGGCAGCCAGGGACCTGGGGGCGGGCTGGTGGGCGACGGCCCGGCGGGTCCTCCTCCCCATGCTGCTTCCCGGTCTCATCGCCGGAGGGCTGCTGGCGTTCACCCTGTCCATTGACGATTTCGTCATCACCTTTTTTGTCGCCGGACCCGGCTCGACGACCCTGCCCATCCGGGTCTACAGCATGATAAAATTCGGGTCGCCGCCCCTGATCAACGCCCTCTCCACGATCCTCCTCGTTCTCACCTTTACGGCTGTGGCCGCGAGTCAACGGATATCCGGTTCGCGGCGTGCGGGGGCAAAATGAACAATCCACGGACTTGGAAATCGACGGCTATTCTGGCCGCCGTCATCTGTTGCGGAGTGTTTGCGGCCGCGTTCCTCATCTGCTGCGGCCAAAGCGCCCGGACGCTGCACATTTACACTTGGGCCGATTACTTCAAGCCCGCCCTCGTCGCCCGGTTTGAAAAGCAGAACGGCTGCCGTGTCGTCATCGACACCTATGATTCCAACGAGACCATGTACGCCAAGATCAAGGCTGGGGCCCGGGGGTACGACCTCCTGACACCGACGAGCTATATGGTCAGCCTGATGGATTCCCAGGGCATGGTCCTGAAGCTCGACCGCGGGCTGCTCCCGAACCTGGTCCATATCGACCCCGAATATCTGGATCTGGCGGTCGATAAGAACATGGACCATTCCGTCCCCTACATGATCGTCAATACGGGCATCGCCTATCTCGGAAGCCGGGTCAACGACTTCGAACCGTCCTGGGCCATGTTCGACCGGACAGACTTGAAGGGTCGCATGACCATGCTCAACGACATGAGGGAAACGATCGGCGCCGGACTCAAATTTCTCGGCTACAGCATCAACTCGACGAATGAGACGGAACTTGCGGCAGCCAAAGAATTGGTCATCCGCTGGAAGAGGAATATCGCCAAGTACGAGAACGAGCAGTACAAGACCGGAGTCGCTTCGGGGGAATTTCTTCTCGTCCAGGGCTACAGCGGAGACATCCTGCAGGTGCAGCAGGAAAACCCGGATGTCCGGTTTGCCGTGCCCCGGGAGGGGACCACGATTTCCGTCGACGATCTGATCATCCCCGAGGGCGCCAAAGAGATTAGCTTAGCCCATGCCTTCATCAACTTCCTTCATGACCCGGAGGTGGCGGCGGAAAATATCGCCTTTCTGAGATACCTTTGTCCCAATAAGGACGCCTATGCCCTGCTGGCCGAGGGCCTGAGGAGAAATCCGGGCATTTTCATGGACCCCGACATCAGGGCCCGGAGCGAGATCATCGCCAACCTGGGGGAGGCGAACGCACTCTACATCAAGATCTGGGACGAGATCAAAGCCGCGAAATAGGCCGAACCCAAAGCCCTATTCCAGGGCGAAGCGCTGTTTGCTCAGGGCCATCGGGTCATCGCCTTTGTCCAACGGACGGATGCGGAATCGATAGCTGTAGTCCTGAGGGGGAAGAGTATATTCGAAATGAGTCCTGGCCCCCCAGGAATCATCGCCGCCCACTCCCATCTGCTTCCAATCGATATTGAGCTCAACAAAGTCCCGCTCGACGAGGTCCGTAATCGGCTTCCAGCCACGTTTTTCCGGAGTCAAATCTTCGATGGTATAGGGAAGAGCGGAAAACCCGACAAGGTCCATCCCCACGAAGACCAGTCCCCTTCCCTGGTCATCGCGGAGGGCCACCCAGCGAACATCCGTTTTGTAGCCGTTCTCCTGAAGGCTGGGATAGGGAGTCAGCTGCTCTTGCACCGTGCTCCGGTAGAGCCCGACAAAGGCGCTCGTGTTGCGGTCGCAATAGTTTTCGTGGGGCCCTCGCCCGTACCACTCGACACGGCCGAAGGCCTCCGGCACTCGCAGCCGCATTCCGAAGCGGGGAAGTTCGGGCAGTTCCTTTCCCCCGACCAGGATCCGGTTCTCGACAATGATGTCGCCGCTGCCAAGTACCGTATAAGCGGTCTCGTGTTTTGATTGGACATCGGAAAGATCGAACCGGGCGGATAACCGGACCGCGGACTCACCCTTCAGCTCCACGACAAAGCTCTCCAGCGCCCGGTTGACGCTCGCCTTCTGCCAGGCCGCACACCGCGCGGGCATCCCGTTGCCGACGTCGTTGTCCGTGGGAGCCCGCCAGAAGTTGGGGGAAGGGCCGGCGGCGAAGAGCTCAGTCCCCTGGAACCGATAAGAGGAAATGGCGCCCCTGGACTTGTCAAAACGAACCTCGAACTCCGGGCCCGAGAGGACGACCTCTTTCTCGGTTTCAGCCTTCCTCAGAGGCGGCAGGCTCTTGAAGCCGGCTGCCGGGGCCGCTTCATAAAAAGGCAATTTGAATTGCCCGGCGGCTATTTCGTGGCCTCTGGATGCCCAGGGCAGGTCATCCAAAAGGCGGACACTGAAGCGGAGCCAATACTCGGCGCCCGGCTGGATCTTCGGCTTTTCGAAGGGGACCGTTACCACGCGTTTATCTCGGGCTCCGATATCCAACCGGCCCAGGTCTCCCTGGCCAATCTCTCTCCCATCTTCGGCCACCGACCAGCGGAATTCATACCCCATCAGGTTGGTGAAGAAGAATTTGTTGCTGACCTCGACCTTTCCCGCAGCGAGGTCAACAGGTTCGAAGCCGATGTTCTGATAGACCTTCTTGACCTCATAGGCCTTGGGGCTCAGCGCCCGGTCGGAAAACACGATCCCGTCGCAGCAGAAGCTCTCCTCCGTGCGGCTGGGATCGAAATCATTGGCGCAGCCGTAATAAGGCCGGCCTCCCGGCAGCCTCTTCTGCATCCCCTGGTCCACCCAATCCCAGATCGAACCTCCCTGGAGCTGGGGATAGCGCTCGATCGCGTCCCAGTAGTCTTGGAGGTTGCCCAGCGAATTGCCCATGGCGTGGGCATACTCACAAAGGATGAGGGGCCGGCTCTGCTTCTGCTGGGCATAGCTCACCAGCTTCTCGATCTTGGCATACATCGGGCAGTAGATATCCGTGTGCGGGCGCAGCTCCGCCCGCTCATAATGGACCGGGCGGGAGGGATCGCGGCGGTGGATCCATTCGCTCGCCGCCTCAAAGTTCGTGCCATCGCCCGCCTCGTTGCCCAGGGACCAGATGATGATCGAAGGATGGTTTTTATCCCGCTCAACCATGCGACGGATGCGGTCGAGATGGGCCTCCAGCCACTCCGGGCGGTTGGCCAGCGTGACCTCCGGGTCATAGCCCATCCCGTGGGACTCGATGTTGGCTTCGTCGATCAAGTAGAGACCGTATTGATCGCAGAGTTCGTACCACTGGGGATCGTTGGGGTAGTGAGAGGTCCGGACCGTATTGATGTTGAGCCGTTTCATGAGCAGGATATCCTTGAGCATGGAATCCCGGGTCACGAAGTGAGCCGTTATGGGGTCATGCTCGTGCCGGTTGACGCCCTTGATCAGGATCGGCCGGCCGTTGAGGAGGAGCTGACCTCCTTTGATCTCGACTTTGCGGAACCCGAACTTGGCGCTCTCGATCTCGACCAGCCTGCCCTCGTCATCTTTGAGTGTGAGCAAGACGGTGTAGAGGTTGGGGTGCTCGGCCGACCACTTGAGCGGGTTCGGAAGGGAAGAATCCAGCAAGAAAACGCTCTCGGCGCCGGGGGCGATATAAGGGCTCGCCCCCCTGGCCAGGAATTGTGGGCCCACGGCGCGGCCATCAGGGTCGAGAAGAGTGACCTCGAGGCTGTGGTTCCGGGCGGCTGCCGGACCCGAGTTCCGCACCCAGGCCGTTACACGGAAAACGGCGTCCCGGCAATCGCCATCCAGGTCCGCCTTGATCTCGAAATCCCGGACATGAACAGAAGGGGTCGAGAAGAGATAGACGTTTCGGAAGATCCCGCTCAGGCGCCAGTAATCCTGGCATTCGAGATAGGACCCGTCCGACCATTGATAAACCTCGGCCGCGAGGACGTTTGGACCGGGCCGGAGCAGCCCCGTTATTTCAAATTCGGCCGGCGTCCGGCTGTCCTCGGAGTAGCCGACCTGGACGCCGTTGACCCAGACATAGAAAGCAGACTCTACGCCGTCAAAGTGGAGATAAACACTTCGACCCTTCCAGGTCTCCGGCACAACAAAATCCAGGCGGTAGGAGCCGACAGAATTCTGGTCGTTGGGGAGGCGCGGCGGATCTGCGGGAAAGGGATACTCTTCATCCAGGAAGATCGGCTGGCCATATCCCTGAAACTGCCAGTTGCCGGGAACATCGATTTCCTTCCAGCCCGCGACATCAAACCCTAGTTTGTAGAAATCGAAGGGACGGTCGGCCGGCCTGGCGGCCCAGTTGAACTTCCATCTTCCGTTGAGGAGATGAAGATATTCCGAGGCAAACCGGTCGCCGGTAACCGCTTTCTCCAGGGAAGAATATGGGATCAGCGTGGCATGGGGACGCTCAGTGTTCCGGCTGACGACGAGCGGGTTCTCCCAATCGTTGACGGGGGATGCCTCATCGGATGGAAAAGAAGAAAAGGCGCTTAGAACGAGGATGCTGACAAAAATCGGCAGAGCCCTTTTCGGGGTTCTCGCCAGGATTTTGGCGGGCATATGGCTCATTTGAGACTCCTGTCGGCCCAATTTCTCCTCTTTTATATCGTTCCGGCCGGTTTCAATCAAGTCCGGCCACGTCGCGGCCCCGCTTCCCCTCAGAACCGGAATAATATATACTAATAAGATAGGATTAGTAGGAAATGAGGAGCGCTATGAATCAGGAGAGAGTTTGGGCGGCCGCCGTTTGCGCGATCCTGGCAGGCGTTGTCGGGATTCACTGTTCGGCGGCCCGTCCCGGCAGGGAAGCCGGAGGCGACAACGGCTTGTTGAAAAAGGAGACGGAGATGACCAGGAAGATTCAGAAGACCGACAAAGAGTGGAAGGAAACCCTGACCCCGGAGCAATACCGGGTCTTGCGCCAGGCCGGGACCGAAAGGCCGTTCTCCGGAAAATATGATGATCATCAGGAAGAGGGCAGCTACGCCTGCGGCGCCTGCGGGTCCCGGCTGTTCACTTCAGAGACGAAATATGATCACGGCTTGGGCTGGCCCAGCTTCAAGGCCCCCATCGAAAAGGACCGCTTGGAGTTCCGGGAGGATCGTTCTCACGGCATGGTCCGGACTGAGGTCCGCTGCGCCGCCTGTGGTTCCCATCTCGGTCATGTCTTTAATGACGGCCCGGCCCCGACAGGTGAGCACTACTGCATCAACTCGATCGCCCTGGATTTCCTCCCGGCCGAAAGGCCCGAGGAGACGAAAAAAGCGGGGACGGAATCAGCCGTCTTCGCCGCCGGATGCTTCTGGGGGGTGGAGGACAAGTTCCTCCGGGTCAAGGGTGTTCTTTCCACCCGCGTCGGCTACAGCGGCGGTCATACCAAGGACCCGACCTACCAGAAGGTCTGCTCGGACACCACCGGTCACGCCGAATCCGTCGAAGTCGTCTTCGACCCAGAGGCGGTCAGCTACAAGGAGCTCCTGGAGGCCTTCTTCAGGTTCCATGACCCGACACAAGTCAACCGGCAGGGGCCTGATGAGGGGACCCAATACAGATCGGCGATTTTCTATCTGGACGAGACCCAAAAAGAAGCCGCCCTCAAGGCGATAGAAGCCCTGAACAAATCCGGCCGGTTTGAACAGCCCATAGCCACTCATGTCCTTCCCGCATCCGAGTTCTACCAGGCTGAGGATTACCACCAGAAGTACTACGAAAAACTGCGCACCAGGAAGTAGCAGTCCGGCCGGCCGGAGGCCGCATCTTGTCCCCCCGGCCGATAGGGTGTAAAATTGGGGAGAGTTCCATGCGCATCATCCTATTCACCGGAAAGGGAGGCGTGGGGAAGACGACCCTCGCCGCCTCGACCGCCCTCCTCTCGGCCCGCCAGGGCTACAAGACCCTGGTCATCTCCACGGACGCCGCCCACAGCCTCTCGGACTCCTTCGAGGTTCCGCTCGGCAACACTCCTCAGAGGATCACCTCCCGCCTCTTCGGGCAGGAGGTCAACGCCCTGGAGCAGATGGAGGCCAAGTGGGGCGACATCAAGTCCTATCTCACGGCTCTTTTCTCCTCCCAGGGAGTCAATTCGATCGAGGCCGAAGAGCTGAGCGTTTTCCCGGGTATGGAGGAGCTTTTCAGCCTGATGGAGATCCGCCGTTACCACAAGACCGCCGACTATGAGGTCGTCATAGTCGACTGCGCGCCGACCGGAGACACCCTCCGTCTCCTCAGCGCGCCGGAGATAACCAACTGGTATCTGAAGCATATCTTCCCCGTCCAGCGGACGGCGGCCAAAGCCGTCCGGCCCGTGGCCAGCCGGCTCCTCCCCTTCCCTTTTCCCGAGGACAGGGTTTTCGAGGCGATGAAGAAGCTGACCGGTGAGCTCGCCGAGATGAAGGAGATCCTCGAGGACGGCCGGACGACTTCGATCCGCCTCGTCGTCAACCCGGAAAAGATGGTCATCAAGGAGGCCCAGCGGGCCTATACGTTCTTCAGCCTCTTCGGCTACGCCGTCGATATGATTATCGTCAACCGGCTCCTTCCGGCGGCGGTGGAAGATCCCCATTTCCTCAAATGGAAAGCCATCCAGGAAAGCTACCTGCGGCTCATCGAGGAGAGTTTTTCGCCCATCCCCATATTCGCGGCCGAGCTGGCCGACCAGGAGGTCGTCGGGCGGGCTTCCCTCGAAAAAATGGGCGACGTAGTCTATCGGGGCAAGGACCCGGCCGGGCTCTTCTTCGCGCAGAAACCCCTTCAAATCGAGAAGGAAGACGGCTGTTTCGTCCTTTCCCTGCATCTGCCCTTTGTTGAAAAGGGCGACCTTGATCTCTTCCAAAAAGGAGAAGAGCTCTTTATCAAGGTGGGTCCTTTAAAAAGGAATATCCTGCTTCCCCGGGTTATCCTGAATCACTCGATCCGGGGGGCCAAGTTCGTCGAGGAAAGGCTGAAGATCACATTCGATCCTGACCGCAAGGAGGCGTGAGCATGGCGGCCGATAAAACGCGGGAAATCAAGATCTCCCTGCCGGAAGAGCTGTTCACCCTGTTCCTCCCTCTCCAGGCTCAGGAACACCTGTTCAAGGCAAGGAAGGAAGTGCTCCTGGCTATCCGCTCGGTCATCGATGCCCGGCTTGAAGCGCTCGAAAAGCGAAGCTCCGGGAAGGCCGAGACAAAGCGGAAGATCAAGGTCGAGTAGCAGATTCCGCTTGATTCCCGGCCGGTCTTTAGGGCATTATTATACTCTGATTTTCTTACGACAATGACTGAAACCGCCGCATCAACTCGCCCCCCGAACGCCCGGCTCCTGAGAGTCATCCCCAAAAGGTGGGAGGACGGCTTTGTCAACTCCCTGGCTAGGCTGTCCGATGTCCTTGTCCGCCTCGACATCAATCCCAACCTCATCACTTTTCTGGCCTTGTTGGCCGGCCTGGCCGCCGGCGTTCTCTTCGCCTTCCATCACCCGGGCTGGGCGGTTGTCCTGATCTTTGTCTGCGGCGCCTTGGATGTCATCGACGGGAAAGTCGCGGTCAAGTCCAAGAAACAAACCCTGTACGGCGCCATCTTCGACTCGACGCTCGACCGCTACTCGGAATTTTTTATTTATTTGGGCCTGGCCTATTATTTTCGGGGCCGCTGGCCGATGTGGATCCCCTATTTCACCTTTCTGGGCTCGACCATGGTCAGCTACACGCGGGCCCGGGCCGAGGGCCTGGGCATCGAATGCAAGGTCGGGTTCATGCAGCGGGCCGAGCGGATGATCCTTCTCGTCCTGGGCACCCTCATCGGGACGATCTTCAAAGTCTTCGACCCGGCGATGATCGCGGTCCTGACCGCGATCGCCGTCATCTCCAATTTCACCGCCATTGAAAGAACTCTCCTCGTGAAAAAGATCGAAAAGCAAAGGAATAAAGACAAGGAGGTCTGAACTCATGGACAAAATCAGAGTGGCCATCATCGGGGTAGGCAATTGCGCCTGTTCGCTCGTCCAGGGGATCGAATATTACAAAAACGCCAAGGAAGGGGATTTCATCCCCGGTATCATGCACGTCAACCTGGGCGGCTATCATATCCGGGACGTCGAGTTCGTGGCCGCCTTCGACATCGACAAGAACAAGGTCGGCAAGGACCTGAGCGAGGCGGCTTTCACGTCGCCCAACAACACCAAGAAATTCGCGGAAGTCCCCTTCAAGAACGTCAGGGTCAAACGGGGCATGACCCATGACGGCCTGGGCAAGTACCTCTCCCAGATCATCCAGAAAGCGCCGGGCGCCACGGCCGACATCATCTCCATCCTCAGGGAGACAAAAACCGACGTCGTGGTGAGCTATCTCCCGGTCGGGAGCGAAGAGGCCACCAAGTGGTACGTGGAGCAGGTCCTCGAGGCCGGCTGCGCCTTCATCAACTGCATCCCGGTGTTCATCGCCAGCGAGAGATACTGGCAGAAACGGTTTGAGGACCGCGGCCTTCCGATCATCGGCGACGACATCAAATCGCAGGTCGGGGCCACCATCCTCCACCGCACCCTGGTCAACCTCTACCTGGACCGCGGCATGCCCATCGACCGGACCTATCAGCTGAACACGGGGGGAAATACCGACTTTCTCAACATGCTGGAGCGGGAAAGGCTGCAATCCAAGAAGATCTCCAAGACGAACGCCGTGACTTCCCAGATCAGGGCCCGCGGCCAGAGCATAGACGCCGACAACATCCACGTCGGCCCGAGCGACTATGTCCCCTGGCAGAAGGACAACAAGCTCTGCTTCCTGCGCATCGAGAGCCGCCATTTCGGCGATGTCCCGACGTATCTCGACTGCCGTTTGTCGGTCGAGGACTCGCCGAACTCCGCTGGGGTCGTCATCGACGCCATCCGCTGCGCGAAGCTGGCCCTGAACAGCGGGGTTTCGGGAGCGCTCTATGCACCCTCGTCCTACTTCATGAAATCGCCGCCGCAGCAGTACACCGACACCGAAGCCAGAGACCTGACCGGGAAATTCATTGCCCGGTACGCTAAAAAAGAAGCGAAGCGTCCGGCCCGGAAAAAGGCCGCGCCGAAAAAGAAATAGCCTTTCTTTGCTCTCAGCTTTGAACTCCTTGGGCAAGTCCGGTATAATCCGCGTCCCTTTCCTCATGCGAAGTACCCGCTTTCTTCTTGTGTTGTTTTCCCTGGCCGGGGTCACCCGGGCTCAAGACCCCGCCGCTTCACCCTCGACCTATCGGGCATCCGCCAGCCTGGAAGGCGGCGTGGAGTCCGCCCAAAGGCGCTATATCCGGCCGCAGCTCGGGTTCGAATTCCCTTTGCGTTTCGGCCGGATCTTTACCGATCTGGACTACTACCACCGCACGAACGGCGACCTCGAAGGAGAGATCGATTTTTGGGTGGACGTCGGGCTCAGAAGCCCGCTTTCTCCCCATTCCGAAATGGAAGTGCTCCTCCAGCACTTCTGCCGTCACAAGACATCCCTTGACTATCCCGTAGTCCTGGATATCAACGAGCTCTTGGCCCGCTACTGGTATCTGGCTGGAAGCCTCAAGCTCGGGTTCGGCGGCGGCACCTACCTCGGAACAAGCAATCATTATGATAATCTGCTTGTCCTGAACGTGGCCTGGTCCCGGATCTTCCGCTCTGAGCTTTCCGTCACGGCGGAAGTCAAGTGGGTCGATTTCCAGGAGCTTCTCTATGACTTCGAGCTCGCCATCGGGCTGGACTCGAGCGTCGACCTCGTCGCCCGCCTCACCCGGCATTATGTCTATCCGCCGACCACCTATTTCGGCCTGCGCTTCAATTCTCATGACGCGGCGGAGGAGTGGATTGATCAATTCCGGTTTCGGGGCGGGCTCCTTCCCGACGATGAGACCCGGAAAGTCTTTGCGGCGCTCGAGTTCAGCCTGCATTTTTTTGAGAAACCCCTCAGTCAGCTTCTTCTGACCCTGACCGGGGACATTCCGATTGAAAGGGGGAAGGCGTTCCTGGCCACCTTCCATCCGGAGGAGATCAAGTACCGGGCCGATGCCGTCTACGAAAGGCGGCTCCGCCCGGACGTGTACGTATTTGGATACGGCCGCTATGATCTGCACATGCCGGTTGACGTGGCCCAACGGTTCGACTCGAGCTTCGGCCTCGGGCTGGGGCTTAAGAATCAGACGTACTTCAAGAAATTGGAGCGGAGCTTCAGGTATATCGTTTTCGCGGGCCGGAACTACAGCCACAGCTATGATATCGGAATGGCCGTCGGTCTCAATACGACCGGGAAGCCGGTCAATATCGGAGGGGACCTCCAGATGGACTTCAAGTCCGGCGAATTCCACGTGCTTTACGAGATCTTCGTTGAAGCCGGGAGAACGCCCAAGGTCAGGCCGTTTTTGGCATTCGAGCAGATAGCCGCGGAGACCAGAAACAAATCATTCCCCCGGTTCCTGTTCGGCGTCGAGCTCTATGCCTGGCATTGAGGGGACAATTATTCAACCGCCCCCGAACAGCGCCTACTCGACGGTCACGCTCTTGGCCAGGTTCCGGGGCTGGTCGACGTCGGCGCCGCGTTTGGCGGCGATGTGGTAAGCAAAAAGCTGGAGAGGAAGGACGGTCAGGAAGGGGCTCCAGAGGGGGGAGCAGGCAGGGACACGAATCACCTCGTCCGCATGGCTTGAGATCTCTTCGTCACCCTCAAAGGCCAGCGCCAGGACATAGCCCGACCGCGCTTTGATCTCGGAGATATTGCCGAGCATCTTTTCATAGGCTCGATCCTTGGGAACCACGGCCAGTGTCGGCATATCCTCGTCTATCAGGGCGATGGGGCCGTGCTTCATCTCTCCGCCCGCATAGCCCTCGGCGTGGAGATAGGAGATCTCTTTGAGCTTGAGGGCACCTTCCAAGGCGACCGGAAAGCTGACCCAGCGGCCGAGATAGAGAAAATGGGTGAAGGCCAGAAACCTCTGGGCGAGGTCCTCGAGACGCTTGGCATCGGCCAGGGTCCTCTCCAGCTTGTGCGGAACCCGCAGCAGGTCCTGGATAAGGGGAGTGCAGGTCGCTTCGTCACTCTTTCCATTGGCTTGGGCCAGATAGAGCGCCAGAAGGGCCAGGGCCGCCAGCTGGGCAGAAAATGTCTTGGTTGCGGCGACACCGATCTCAGGCCCGGCGTGGGTGTAGAGGGCCCTCCCGGCTTCCCGGGCGATGGTCGAATTGACCACATTGGAGATGGCCAGGGTGAGCCCGCCCGCCTTCTTGATCTCCCTCAGGGCGGCGAGAGTATCCGCCGTCTCGCCGGACTGGGAGATGACGACGACCAGGGTTCTTGGGTCCAGAAGAAGGTCATGGTAACGGTACTCAGAGGCATATTCAACCGAGACGGGAACTTGGGCCAAAGATTCGATGAAATACTTACCAGCCAGCCCGGCATGATAGGATGTCCCACAGGCAATGATCAGGACCCGCTCGATCGTCTTTGTCATCCGGAGAGATAGCCCGGCTTCATCGAGATAAACCCTCCCCGAACCCTGGGAGATGCGGCCCTCGAGCGTGTCCCGGATGACCTGGGGCTGTTCGAATATTTCCTTGAGCATGAAGTGCTTGAAGCCCTTTTTCTCGATCATCAGGGGGTTCCAGGAAAGATGGTCCACCTTCTTGCTCAAGGGATTGCCCTGAAAATCGAGGAACCGGACCCCCTGCCGTTCCAGCACGGCGATTTCTTTGTCCTCGAGGAAGACGACGCGGGAGGTATGTCCGAGGATGGCGTTGATATCGGAGGAGATAAGGAATTCATTATCTCCCAGGCCGACCACTGCCGGAGGGCCTGTCTTGGCGGCGACTATCTTGCCGGGATCCCGCGTCGACATGGCGGCAACGGCGTAGGCGCCTTCGAGCTCCCGTATGGCCATTATCACAGCCTCCTCGAGAGAGCCCTTGAGATGCTTTTCTATGAGGTGAGCGATGACCTCGGTATCCGTCTCCGTTCGGAAGACGTGGCCCTCGCTGATGAGTTCTTCTTTGAGCAGGCTGTAGTTTTCGATGATGCCGTTGTGGACGACCACCACCGTTCCCGAGCAGTCCCGGTGCGGATGGGCGTTCTCCTCGCTCGGCCGGCCATGGGTGGCCCAGCGGGTGTGCCCCAGACCGCAGCTCCCCTCCAGGGGAGATGCCTTCAGGCTCTCGACAAGGTCGCGGATCTTCCCTTTAACCCGCCTGACCTGGATTTTGTTATCGCGGACGACAGCGACACCCGCGCTGTCATAGCCCCTGTATTCGAGCTTCTTGAGGCCGTCCAGTAAAATGGGGACCGCGTTGCCGGGTCCCAGGTAACCGATGATCCCGCACACTATTTCCTCTTCTTCCGCCGGACCCAGCCCGGCCTCTCGACCTGCCGGCCGCGGGCCACGGCTAGGGCCTCGGGGGAGACATCCCTGGTGATGACGGAACCGGCGCCGACATAAGCCCGCCGTCCGATTTTTACCGGCGCGACAAGCTCGGTGCCCGAGCCGATAAAAGCTCCCTCCTCGATCACCGTCCGGGATTTCCTGACCCCGTCATAGTTGCATGTGATGGTGCCCGCCCCGATGTTGACGTCTTTCCCGACGATCGTATCCCCGAGGTAGGAAAGGTGTCCGGCCTTGGATCGCTCGCCGAAGACCGTGTTCTTCATCTCGACAAAATTCCCCACCTTGGCTTTCGACCGGACCACTGTATTCGGCCGCAAATGGGTGAAGGGGCCGACCTGAGCGTCGTCCTCGACACGGCTCCGTTCGAGCATCGTCGAACTGAGCACCTTAACCCTGTCGCCGAGATGCACATCGACCAGATGGACAAAGGGATAGATCCGGCATTGCGCGCCGATCCTGGTCTGTCCCTCGATTACGGCAGAAGGATAAATGACGGTTCCCCGGCCGATGCGGACGTCCAAGTCCACCCAGGTCGTCGCCGGGTCAAGCACGATGACTCCCCGCGATTCAAGCTGACTGATTTTTCTCCGCCGCAGATAGGCGACCGCTTGGGATATGACTTCGGCAGTGCTCACGGCCAAGGATTCCTCGGGACGCCGGATCCGGTAAATTCCGGTCTTCTTGCCCGATCCCGCCATGACCCGGATGAGGCCGTCTGTCCCGCTCCGTGTTTTTTTAGATCGGCGGAGCTGGCCGGCGGCCTCGACTATGTCCCGGACCTTGGCTACAAACAAGAGAGTTCCTGCGGCCCCTTCGGCCACGGTCAGGCTGTTCTTTTCTCTGCTGTGGACCCGGAGAAAGGCCCGGAGCGTTCGCGGGCTGAGCAGCGCGAGGCGGGCGTCCAGGACGAGAAGATCTTTAGATGGGTGTCTGCGCAGCCAATCCCCGGCGGAATCGACGGCGGAAAGGAAGCCCGCTGTCTCCCCGCCCCCCAACCACTGCAGGCCGGACGGAAGAAAGGAACCGTCGCTCTTCTCCTTCCCTGCGGCCCCGAAAGCCAGGATCTTCTCCGGCCTCAAGCTATGGACCGCCTCGACTGTAAGCTGGAGGATGGATCTTCCCAGCAGTCTCTGGTCCAAAGGTACGGCGGGGGTTCTGGTTCCTGTTCCTTTGCCTGTCAGCAAGACAAGCGCCAGCCGGTTCGGCCTCATGTCATACGGGTGATCAGCTTGAACTTCTTATCGTCCCAGAGGGATTCAAAATCGATCTCGTTTTGCGCCAGGATGCGGTAGACCTTGTCTCTCTGGAAGGCCTTCTTCAGGCATTCCATGGCTTCATCCGCTTTCCCCATCAGGATATGGGCGTCGGCCATGAGATAATAGACCTTGCCCTCTTCTGCTTTTATCTCCATGGCCTTTTCCAGAAGCGTCAGGGCTTCCTCGTGGGCTCCGGAATTAATCTTGTAGATGCTTTGATAAATGTAATCGTCGCCGGTTTTCAGGGAAACCGTCTCCTTTTTGCCCCGTTCCTGGGTCATCCGAAGATAGATCTTGGCCCGGTCCAAGAGTTCCTTCTCCGTATCGTACTTTTCGGGAAAAGCCTTAAGAAGCTCCTGAGCTCTGTCGAACCTTCCCTTGTGGAATTCCTTCATGGCTTCGCTAAAAGCGGCCAGGGCCTTTTCATAAGCGTCTTTCTTGGTCTTTTCTTCCTTCACCATGGTCTCCTGAGTCGGGCGATTGTCGGCCGCCCCATTTTAACCCAGCGCGCGCCTTTTGACAAGGAAGGACTCCTCACCCCTGAAGGAACCGGGGGGCGGAGTCCTTTTCGTAGGCCCAGAAATCGGGATGGTCGAGGAGGAAAAGGACGGCCTGATGATGGAGGCGATGGCCCGCCCGCTCTGCCCGGAAATGGCCGAACAAGGGATGCCCGAAGAGCGCCAGGTCACCGATTAGATCCAGGACTTTGTGGCGGACGAATTCGTCCCTGAAGCGGAGCTGTCCGCTGATGAGTCTCTCTTCATCCAGGACCACAGCGTTGTCCAGGCTTCCCCCCAGGGCCAAACCGCGCTTCCGGAGCTCGGCGGCTTCCTTGAGGAACCCGAACGTCCGGGCGGGAGCGATCTCTTCGCGAAAACGATCTTGAGTCAGGGACATAGATATGTCCTGTCGGCCGATGAGCGGATGGGAAAAATCAATAGCATAGGATACTCGGAAATCAGGGTCCGGAGAGAAGGAGAGGCTGGCCCCCTTCTCTTCCAGTGTATGCGGCTTAAGAATCCTGACAGCCACGACTGCCTGGGGAAGCGGCTGCAAGCCCGCTTGCAGGATGGCCTCCATCAGGGGAGCCGCGCTCCCGTCCAGGATAGGGATTTCCTCGCCCTCGAGTTCGATCTCCACGCTGACAAGGCCGAGGATATAAAGCACCGCCAGAAGGTGCTCCAGCGTCCGGATCCGGCCCGACTCGAAGACCAGGCAGGTACAATTCAGGGATTCGGTCTTACGGGGATCAATCTCAACCTCCAGGCTATCCAGGTCCATCCTCCGGAATAGGATTTTTCCCTTTGAGGAAGGCTTGATGGTTAAGCTGACCTGCTTTCCCGAATGGATCCCGACGCCCGAGACCGAAACCGGGCGCTTGACCGTCCGCATCTGGAACATAGCGGGAGCTAGTATATCCTAAATGGGGACGTTCCCAAAGGCCCGGCTCTTGGTGAGTGGGAATCCGTATGGTAATATATCTCCCATGAAGACGGAGCTCGAAGAGGTCCTGGAAAAGGTCTCCAGCGGGCAGATGTCCTCCGGCGAGGCCTTCCGGAGGCTCCAGGATTACCCTTACCAGGACCTCGGGTTTGCCAAGGTGGACCACCACCGGGAAGTCAGAAAAGGTTTCCCGGAGATCATATACGGCCAGGGAAAGACGGACTCCCAGATCATCGAGATCGCCCGGCAGATCTCGAAAAGAGGAAACAGCCTGCTCATCACCAGGGCTGCCCCACAGGTTTATCAGAAGGTCAAACGGAAGATCCCCGGCTGCCTCTACAATCCGCTGGGCAGGACGATCTGCCTGAAAAAGAAGCGGCCGGCGCCCGGAAAGGGCCGGATCGTTATCATCACGGCCGGGACCTCAGATATCCCCGTAGCTGAGGAGGCATTCGTAACCTGCGAGATGCTCGGCAATGAGACCGATCGGATTTACGACGTCGGGGTGGCGGGCATTCATCGGCTGTTCGGAGAGATGGACAGAATCCGGAAGGCGCGCTTGATCATCGTTGTGGCAGGCATGGAAGGCGCCCTGCCGAGCGTCGTGGCCGGGCTGGTCAAGGTGCCCGTCATCGCCGTCCCCACCAGTATCGGCTACGGAGCGAGTTTCCAGGGCCTTGCGGCTCTCCTCGCCATGCTCAACTCCTGCCCCGGCGGAGTGGCTGTCATGAACATCGATAACGGGTTCGGAGCCGGCTACCTGGCCAGCCTGATCAATCACCTCTGATAATAGCCTTATGGAAATCATCGACCAGCTTCGGCAGGCCGCAGATATCGTTGATATCGCCTCGCAGTATACCACGCTGAAAAGGCGCGGGCGGAAACATGTCGGCCTCTGCCCCTTTCATTCGGAAAAGGGCCCTTCCTTTACGGTGGACTCCGAGAAGCAGCTTTTCCACTGCTTCGGCTGCGGAGTGGGCGGGGACGTCTTCACCCTGGTCATGGAGAAGGAGAACCTCACGTTCCCGGAAGCGTTGAGTCACCTGGCTGAGAAATACCACATTCCCCTGCCTCAAAAAAACAAACTCTCCCCCGAGCTCCAGAAGCTCGAGGAGAAAGTTTATAAGGTGAACGAGGCGGCTCTCGCGTTTTTCCGGCGGAGCCTCTTTCAGAAAGGAGAGGGGGAAACCGCGCTGGCTTACCTGAAAAAAAGGGACCTGTCCGACGACACCATGGAAGCCCTCAAGGTCGGTTATGCCCCGAATTCCTGGAACGCGCTCCTGACCTATTTTCAAGGGAGGCGCACGGAGCCCGCTCTCCTGGAAAAGGCCGGGCTCGTCGTCCCCGGTCAGAGAAAGCCTGAATACTATGACCGCTTCCGCGGCCGCGTCATCTTCCCCATCTTCAGCCTGAGCGGGAAAGTCGTCGCTTTCGGAGGCAGGACGATCACCGACGCCGACCCCAAGTACCTCAATTCGCCCGATACGCCCGTCTATTCCAAAGGCAAGCTCCTCTATGGTCTGAACTGGACCAAGGAGGCCGTCCGGGAGGCCGGCGAGATCATCCTGGTCGAGGGCTATACCGACTTCGCTTCTCTCTACCAGGCCGGGATCCGGAACGCCGCCGCCTCGCTGGGGACGGCGCTCACGCCCTTCCAGGTGGACATCGCCAGACGAGCCACAGGCCATGATTCCGCCAGGATCATCATCAACTACGACGGGGATTCGGCCGGAAAGAACGCCGCTTTCCGGGCCGTCCCTCTCTGTTTCGAGAAAGCCGTCCAAACCCAGGTCCTCGTCCTCCCGCAGAACCTTGACCCGGACGCGTTCATCCGGAAATTCGGGCCCCAGTCTTATCTCGACCTGGCCAGGAAGAGCGTCTCCGGACTCAAGTTCCTGGTCGATATGAACCTCCGGACAGGGAGGATGAGCGTTCCCGAGGAGAAGTCGAGGGTCATCAAGACGATCGTCGCCGAGCTCGACAAGATCCCGGACTCGATCGTCCGGAGCGAATACCTGCGACAGACAGGTGAGTATCTGGGTGTCGACGAATCGATCCTGCGCCAGATTATAGAAAGGCGGCCGGCCGGACAGGCTAAGGAGGAAAAGGCCGGATTATTCCCCGCCGAAAGAAGGCTTCTGGAAATCCTCCTCCAAAATCCCCAGGTCGCGGTCCAAATCCTGGCTCAGACTGAAGAGGACGAGTTCTCGGGACTGGCCAGTGAAACCGCCCTCCGGTTTATGCGGGATTGTGTCAGGACGAGAAAAAAAATCGTCCTGGCCGAACTCGGCAAGGCCATCTCCCCTCAACTTTCGCGATGGATATCCGAGGCGATGCTGGAAAGGCTGGGCCAGGGGACGATGGAAGAAGCCATGCAGAACCTCATATCCCTGCGCCGGACCCAGCTCGAAAGTCTCTCTCGCGCCCTGCAAAAGGAGATTGACCGCTGCCAGCGGAACGGAGAGAAGGAAAAGCTGGCCGCGCTTCTCACCCAGAGACAGGCTTTGACCAGGAAAATCATGTCGATGTGATATAATGTCCGGGATGCGAGGTATCCGTTTTGTCTTCTGAACATAAATACCAAAAAGACGAGATAAGCCAACTCCTCTCCAAGGGAAGAAAGCAGGGCTACCTGCTTTTTGATGAGGTCGACAAGACCTTCCACGAAGAGCTGGATTCAGAGGGAAATTTCGACGAATTCCTCAGCTCCATGGACGATTATGGGATCAAGATCCTCGGCGCCAAGAGGACCCAGCTCGTGTCGCAAAAAAGGAAGGGAGATCCGGTTTCCGTCCACGTGCTGGATCGGACAACCGACCCGGTCAAGCTGTACCTGCGCGAAATGGGCAACATCTCGCTCCTCACCCGAGAGGGGGAGATCGCGATCGCCCGCGAGATAGAGCGGGGCGAGAAGACCATAATCAAGGCCCTCTCCAAAACCCGGCTTGTGCTCAACCAGGTCCTCGCCCTGGAGGAACAGATAAAGACCAATCTCCTCATCTTTCTGGAGATGTTCGACCTGAGCGACGAGGAGATCACCGAGTACAAGCTGGAGGAAAAAAAGAAGGATGTCCTGGCCAAGATCAAGAGGATCCGGGATCTCTGCCGCCGTCTGGACAAGATTCCCAGTGCCAGGAAATATTATTTCGCCCGAGGCCGTTTCATCGTCCTGATGAGCCGGCTGGTCCGGGAGCTCAACATCCGGCCGGGCGAGCGGGAGAAGATCATTGACTCACTCCGGGGGCATCTCAGGCAGATCAGCGATCTCGAGGATACCAAGGAAGAGCTCACCCTGGCCTCAACCCGCGTCCGGGGCAAGAAGAACGCCGAGCTCCTCAGGCAAAAGCTCCAGGAAGTCAACAAGCAATCCCGGGCTTACCATAAGGAGATCGGCCTGGACTCCCAGGGCCTGCGGAAAACCCTCCGGGCCATTACCACGGGCAAGAAGGTCAGCGACCAGGCCAAGAAAGAGCTGGTCGCAGCCAACCTGAGGCTCGTTGTCTCGATAGCCAAAAAATACAGCAACCGGGGGCTTCAATTCCTCGATCTCATCCAGGAAGGGAACATGGGGCTGATGAAGGCGGTCGACAAGTTCGAATACCGCCGGGGGTATAAGTTCTCGACCTACGCCACCTGGTGGATCCGGCAGGCCATCACCCGGGCCATCGCCGACCAGGCCCGGACCATTCGCATTCCCGTCCATATGATCGAGACTATCAACAAGTTCATCCGGATTTCGCGCGGCCTTGTCCAGGAAGTCGGCCGGGAGCCATCGAACGAAGAGATCGCCAAGAAAATGGATATGCCGGTGGTCAAGGTCCGCAAAATCATCAAGATCGCCCAGGAACCAATCTCCCTCGAAACGCCCATCGGCGAAGAAGAGGATAGCCATCTGGGAGATTTCATCGAAGACAAGCTCATGCCGTCGCCTCCCGACACGGTTATCCATATCAACCTGCGCGAACAGATCGAGGAGGCCCTCAAGTCCTTGACCGAGAGAGAGGCTAAGGTCCTGAAGATGCGCTTTGGACTGGGGGACGGGAACGAGCACACCCTGGAAGAGGTCGGCCAGCAGTTCAAGGTCACCCGGGAGAGGATCCGCCAGATCGAGGCCAAAGCCCTCCGCAAGCTAAAACACCCCAGCCGCAGCCGAAAGCTGCGGTCATTCACCAACAACCACTAGTCTTGCCGGTTTGACTATCCGGAACGGATTTGATATAAGAAGGCGGAGGGCCTATAGCTCAGCGGTAGAGCTACCGGCTCATAACCGGCAGGTCCCAGGTTCGAATCCTGGTAGGCCCATATTGTTCCCGAGGAAGAGATGTGGAAATCGATTTCGAGAGGCTGATCCAGCTGCAGCAACTGGATATGGAGATCCGGGAACTTAGTCTCTTCCTTGAAAACATCCCCCCCCAGATAGAAGAAATCGACAAGAAGATAGAGGAGAGCGCCCTCCTGTCCGCCGCCGCCAAAGACAAGATGACCGGGAGCCAGAAAATAAGACGGGAGCTCGAGTCCGAGGTCAAGGACATCAAGTCCCAGATAGGCAAGTACAAGCGCCAGCTCAACGAAGTCAAGACGAACAAGGAATATACCGCCCTTCTTAAGGAGATCGAGGAATCCGAGAAAAAAGTGGACCGGCTGGAGGAGGCATTCATCTCCGAGATGCTGCTGGAGGACGATATCCAGAAAGAGATCAAGACGGCCGGCCAGAGGCACACCGAGACCCAGACCACGCTGACGCGGGAAAAGGAGTTGCTCTTCCAGAAGAAGAGCGAGACGGAAGAAAAGCTCCGGGTGCTCGGTCAACGAAGGGAAGAGCTTCTGCCCTCGATACCCCCCGAGCAGGTCAACCTTTATCTCAGGATCTCCCATAAAAAGGGAGGCACCGCCCTCTCCCCCGTCACAGACGATTTTTGTTCCTTATGCCACGTGCGCGTCCGGCCCCAGGTCCTAAACGAACTGCTCTCCGCCGGAAAGCTCATTCTCTGTGAGAATTGCGGCCGCATCCTCTACTGGCGGGAACAAAAGTCCGAAACCGAACCCGGGGCCGAGGCCGAAGGGACCGAAGCCAAGGTCGAATAAAACTACCCGCTGTTTTTCTCTTCCTCGTAAAGGGCGTCGATCAAGGTTTTGTATTTCTGTTCGATGATGTTCCGCTTGACCTTGAGGCTGGGGGTCATCTCTCCCTTCTCGATCTCGAAATCCCGGTCGAGAAGGGCGATCTTTTTGACCCTCTCGTACTGGGCCAGGTTGGGGGTGGCCCGGTCGACTTCGGCTTTAAGGAAACTGACCACCAGCCCGTTACGGACGAGCTCGGCGCGGCCGGCGAAGGGGACATTGCTCGACCGGGCGTATTTTTCCAGCTTCTCGAAATTGGGCACGATCAGGGCGCAGACGAACCTGCGGCGGTCGCCGATGACAACGGCGTTGGAGATGTAGGGGTTGGTCTTGAGGAGGTTCTCGATCGGTTGAGGCGCGATATTCTTTCCGCCGGCCGTAACGATGATGTCTTTTTTGCGGTCGGTGATGACGACAAACCCGTCTTTGTCGATATGCCCGATATCTCCGGTGTGGAACCAGCCTCCTTCAAACGCTTCCCGGGTTTCGGCCTCCTTCTTGTAGTAGCCTTTCATCACGTGCGGCCCGCGGGTCAGGATCTCCCCGTCCGGAGCGATCTTGACATCCACTCCGGGGATGGGCTTGCCGACCGTCCCCAGCCTGATGTTCTCAAACGTGTTGACCGAGATCACGGGGGAAGTCTCCGTCAAGCCGTATCCCTCCAGGATGACGAGCCCCAGGGCGTAGAAAAACTCGGCGATGTCCTTGGACAGGGGCGCTCCTCCGGAGACGAAAAAGCGCACCCGGCCGCCGGTTTTTTCAATGATCTTGGAGTAGACCAGCTTGTGGGCCAGGTTTCTTTTTCTCTGGAGCCCGCCGGGGATCGTCTCCTTGTTCAGCTTGCGGCGGCCGTATTCCTTTCCCACCTTGAGCGCCCAATAGAAAATCCTTTTCTTCAGGGTCGAGCTGGAGAGGACGTTGTCCATGACCTTGGCATAGATCTTCTCAAAAACGCGGGGAACACTGACCATGATGTTCGGCCGGATCTCGAGCAGATTCTCGCCCACCGTCTCGACGCTTTCGGCATAACCGATCCGACAGCCCTTGAAAATATAAGTGAAGGTGACCATCCTTTCCAGGATGTGGGACAGCGGCAGGAAAGAAAGCACAGTATCTTTATCGGAAAACTCAACGATGGTGGAAATGGTCTGGACGTTGCTCAGGAAATTGCTGTGGGTGAGGATGACTCCCTTGGGAAGACCGGTCGTGCCGGACGTATAGATGAGGGAAGCTTCGTCCTCGGGTTTGACCACGTTGACGAGCGACTCAAACAGCGCCGGGTCCTTCTCCTCGAGCTTGCGGCCCCGGCCCATGACCTGATCGACTGTGAGAACGCCCTCCGGCGCCTGTCCCAGGAAGGTGATGTAATGGCGGACTTTGCTCAGGCTGGACTTTACGGCCTCGACCTTCTTCCAGAGATCCTCGGAGGAAACGAAGACGGCCTTGGCGTCGGAATCATCGATGATGTACTTGATCTGCTCGGGGACCAGGGAGGTATAAATGGGGACGGTGATGGCCCCCAGGCAGAGGTTGGCGTGATCGGCGATGACCCATTCGGGCCGGTTCTCGGAAAGGAGGACGACCTTATCCCCTCTCTGGAGGCCAAGATCCCTGAGCCCCAGGCACAGGTGCCTGACCCGCCGGCCGAACTCCTCGGTCGAGAGCGGCTGATAACGGCCTTCCGACTTGTAGAGCATGAAGTCCGGCTTGGGATAGTTCCTGACGGTATCCAGAAGAACATGGGCGAGCGTACCGGCCATTTCTCCCTCCTGAGTTAAGGTGGGCTCATTGTAGATTCAGGCCGGGCGACTGTCAAGGAAAAGTTGAGAACCGGCCCGCCGGGGCGAGGGGATCCGGTTCCGCGCAGCAGGTTCTACTTGCTGACGTCCGAATCCTCGTCGGGCCAATTGTCGTCGGTGCGCTTCCAGGTCTTGTCCGGGTTGTAGCGTTCCATCGCTTTGACAATCTCGAGCGAGTCCGGCCCCAGGTCTTTTTCGTAGACGATCCCGTCATAGCTGACCATAAAGGTCTTGACTCCCGTAACTTGGTATTCGATTGGAACAGCGACGAGGGCGAATCCTCCGATCATCAGCCCCTTGATCACATAGTCGAGCTCCCCCAGAGGCGCCGCCGGCCCCTGCCCTTTTAAGACTTTGAAATAGTAGCCGTGGTAACCGGATCCCTTGACGGAGTAACCTTCCTCGATCGCGCGCGCAATCGCTTCGCTGATGGGGCCGCCCGGGGTGCCATCCGCATTCTTCCAAACCAAGCCATCCTTTTTCCCGGGAGTGCTGAAGATCTTCTGGGCGTACTGGTTGATCCCGGTGAGCTCGCGGGCCATCAACGCGTATTCGTATTGAGCTTCGACGAAGCCCCGGCAGATCTGGATGGCGTCCAGCTCATTGGCTCCAATGCGCCGGAAGACGACCTCGTCGAGGCCCGCCGGGGAGTCAAAATACCACTTGCCCTCCTTTTTAACGAGCGGAACCGGAAATGGCCAATCCAGCTCGCCGACGATCAGGACCGCACGTTCCGGTGTCTTCGGATCCAGGTACACGGTGTGCTTCTCTCGAGCCTTTGCGGCGAAAGCTTCCACGGTGTTCCTATCCTGCACAGGGTCAGCCGCAGGCAGGAGATCCTTGCCCTCGGGACCGAAAATCTCCAAAAGAGCCGGCCCATCATAGCGCTCCGCTGCCTCAATCAAGGCAGCGGCCGCTTGCTGCGGTGTATCAAAAGCTTTTTGAGCGGAAGGGGCAGACGCTGAGGCTTTCTGCGCGGACTGCGGCTCCGCGGCTGAAATGACGCTCAGGGCGCCGGATAGGGCGGCCACGCCAATGGAGAGAAGAGCGCGCCGTACGACTTTCACGCCTGTTATTGAACTCATAGCCTTATCCTTGTTCATGGTCTGGTTTACCTCCTTCTCCCGCCGCCGCCACGCGAGCCTCCAAAGCTCGAAGATCCCCGGGAACTGCTGGCTCGTGCGGAGCGGCCGCTTGTGCCGCTGGAAGCCCCGCCGAAGGCACCGGAGCTGCGCGATTTTCCGCCGTTGGAAACGCTCCGGCTGCCTACGCGGTCCCCGCCTCCACCGCCGCTGCGGTCCATCGTGCTGCCCTGTCGACTGCTTCCCGTTCTTGCCTGCTGCTGGCGCGCGCTGGACTGCCGCGCCGACATGGAATCGCCGCGCGCCGTCCCGCCGAATTTGTTGGCTGTCGCCCTGTCCGAGTAGGGAGCGCCGCCGCGATGCTGCGGGTTGTGCTGCCAGTTGTTGCCGCCGCCGCGGTTGATATTGGTGTTCCTATTGAAATCGTTGTGCACATTGATGTTGACATCATTGTGCCCCCAGCCGCAGCCCCAGCCCCAGCCGCCGCCGAACGCGGCTCCCATGAACACTCCGATCCCGAACGAAATCGCCACGCCTGCGGCATAATACCCCGGCGGGGGATAATAGATCGGCGGATAGGGATAGACAGGCGGGCCATAGATGACTGTCGGGTTATAGCTGGGAACATAGATCACCTGCGGATCAGACTGCTCGATGACGATCACCTCCTTGGTATCGACCACCTTGGTTTCCACCTTCTGCTGCTCGGAGGGTTTCAAGTTCCCCTTATCCTGGGCCTTTTTCCTCATGCGTTGGACCGCGTCCATGACATCAGCCTGCTGCGCCAGAAAAGCATTCCCCAGATCCGTAGCCCACTTGATGTCATCCGCCAGCCGCTTGACGACATCCGGAAGCGACGCCATGGCCTGGATGCTCGGATCCCAATCCTGCTTCTTCACCGCATCCGCCAGCGCCTGGTCTTTCAGGTCCTTGTTCTTCTCCAGCCACTGTTGAAGCTGGACGATCTCCAGGGGATATGTCGAGGCGACGAGGACCTGGCTGAGAAGCGGGTCGGGATAGAGGGCGATGGGAGCCACCAGCGAATCCAGTTGATCAGTGGACAGTTTCACGGCGGCCTCGGGTGCGGCCGCTGTCTGCTCAGTGGCCGTCTGCGCCGCAATTGCCGAGATCATCCACTCTCCCGGCGCCAGGAGTGCGGCACAGAGAACGGCTAAAAAGACCTGAAAAGTCCGCCTCTCACGCCGGATTTTGGACAATAGTCTTAAGGTTATCGGAGGGGAGAAAAGCCTTGCTCTGACTGCCATAAAGGTGCTCCTTTTATTTCAAGAGATTCCGGAATAGCCTTTTTCCCAAGGAAAAAGCGGCCCCAACTAAGAACGGCATCGGAAGATGCGAAAGCGGCTGTAACTATGAATGTTCACTCATAGATGATATTGAGGGAACCCGCCGTTGTCAATGGACGGCGAAGCCTGCTCTATTTCGCGCCGAAGTATTTGACGTCCTTTTTTTCTTCCTTTTCTGGTGCGGCGTTCGGATCCCATTTTCCAGCCATCCAATCCTCGTATTTTTTGAACATATAGCTGCGGAACTCTTTTCTGAGTTGAGGACCTTGTTCCGATTGGGCCAGATACTCCTGCATCAGTTTAAGCCGTCCGAGACCGGCCACCTGGATCAATTTCACTATGCCGTCATAGGCCTCCCTGTAGGTTTTAGCGGGAAAGGTGACCGTGCGGTCTTTGTAATCGATCCCGGGAACCCCCTCCAGGATGCTGTGGTCGGCCGGAAATTGCGTCCGAAGCGCTGCCGTAAGCGGTTCGGTGAAGGCCAGATATTTCGCCCGGGAGAGGTTCTCGACAGCCTTTTTCGCTTTTTCCTGTATTTCGGCATGGACGACATCCAGGGGATAGAGCTCGGCATCGAACCAGTTGATCGCCTTTTTAACGGTGACATACTCCAGCCAGTCCAGGTACTCGAGCTGCACTTTCAAAACGTCATCCCCCGAGGCAAAGATGACCGGGACGCCGAACCGGCCCCATGAATAAGCGATGATCTCGGTTTCGTTTATGGATTTGCCGTTGATGATCCAGTCACAACCCCCGTTGTAGGTGTGAGCGATGAAGCCGCTTGAGCCTGTCTTCGCGTGCATGCAGACGACGGCGACGGCATCGTATTTTTCGGTTTCGGGCAGGTCGCTATAGGGGTCGAAGGGAGTATCTTTGTAGATCACCTGGGCCCGTGGATCGAGTTTGCCAAGATCGACATCGGGTTCCGGATTCCCGCTGCCGTGGGCATCAGTGACATCGACGACGTCGGCTCCGCCGGCAAACAATCCGGCGATGACGGCGTTGACATCCTGAGTCAGATTGTCCCTGCCTGTTTGATAGTCCGGATTTCCAAACCCGGTTTGCTCCATGCGGTTGACACCTGAAATTCCCTCCATGTCGTAATAGAGAAGGATTTTGGTCGTCCCGTCCGCATCCGGACGAACGGCGTTTACAGTATAGGCGGGAATATCCGTTGCCGCTTTTTGTTCACGGCAGCAAAAAAACAGACCCGCAATCCACATAGCCAGCACGCCTGTCAACAACACTTTTCTCATCCCCTGGACTCCTTTCCATCAATATGCTGCTGTCACCATAAGAGCTGAATTATTATAAAAAAATGACACAACAACTTCACTATATAAAACAAATCGGCGGTTTTTCGTTATTCGCGGGCGTCCCGTTCAAAACAACGCCTGGGAATATTCCCGGAGTCGAGCCCGGCGGCGCCGCGCATCCGGCATGCGGCTATCCAGTTCGGCCCAAAAGGCCCGGCCATGGCCTCGGACGCGGGTATGGACGAGTTCGTGAAGGATGACGTAATCGGCCAGGTCCGGCGGCACGACGGCCAGGAGCGCGTTGAGTTGGATGCGGCCGGAGGGCGAGGCGCTGCCCCAGACGGTCCCCTGGCGGCGGACACTCAGGCGGCCGGGGCTATAGCCGTGCTCGCGGGCCAGAGCGTCCAGGCGCTTGGAGAGATACGCCCGGGCGGAGCGGCGGTCCAGACGCTCAGCGGCTTGGACCGTCTCACGGCAGCGGCTGCGGGCGCGCTCAATATGGGCGAGCGCGCGCCTGATCCAGCCAATCTTGGCGAGGGCGACTCTTCGCGCTTCCTGGAACGGCACGCGCCAGGGGACAGCAACCCGGACCCTCCGGGAGGCCCGTACGGTCAGCGAGATGCGGCGGGCCCGCCGGGTCTTTTCGAACAGAACGGGGCCGACACCGTCGAGGCTGAACGTCCGAGATCTTCTTGGCGTCGCGCGGGGCTCACTGCCTTCAAGCATGGAATCGGCGCCCGTCCTCACGACGCGATGATATTACCGGCCAAAGACAGGAGTCAAGGACTCAGCATCCGGAGGGCGCGCTCTCAGCTCTCTTCGGCCTTGGGCACCGAGCAGATCTTGTCCCTGTTCGCCAGGTTGATCAGGCGCACGCTGGGCGGGCCGGACGGCCTCCGGACATCAGGTCTTCTCCAGGAATTCCTTGAAGCGGGCCCGATAGGCCTTGAAGGCTGCAGCGCCCGCGTCGGTCAGACGGACGAGGGTTAGGGGGATGCGCCCGCGGTAGGTCTTTTCGATGGTGATGTAGCGGGCCTCCTCGAGCTTGGCCAGGTGCGAAGAGAGGTTCCCTTTAGTCAATCCGGTCTCGCGCTGAAGGTAGAGGAAATCGGCACTCTCGACGACCGAGAGGATGGCCGTCAGGGCGAGGCGGGCCGGCTCGTGGATGAGACGGTCGAGGCCGGCCAGGTCGCGAAGGTCAGTGGGCATCGGTACCCTCCGTGCCTCCGGCGTCGGGGCGGGGCGAGCGCCTGAAGTAGACTATGAGGGCGGCCAGGCCGGAGACGACCATGGCGGCGCCGAAGAGGCCATAGTAGAGGCTGACCCCCTTGATGTCGCCGAACCCGGACGCGGTGACAGCGACTCCGATTGCGGCCGAGGCCGCGGCGAGGACGTAGAAGCGGACAAGGCCGACCCTGTTGGCGATGAAGAAAACGGCGACGGCGAACAGAAGGCCGTTCAGAGCGGGAAAGAAGGCCTTGAGCGACGGCGAGAGCGTGTAGAGCGCGGCGAGAGAAGCGCCTATGAGACCGGCGGTGATCGCGACGGCGGCGCGACGCTTCGGATTCGGCTCTTTTTTCTTGAACGCCACGTAGCCGGTTCTGGGGTAGGTGATGCGGCGCTTGAAGTAGCGCATAAAGCGGCTGACGAGGAATCCGGATGAGAAGATGACGAAGACGAACAGGACGCTGAGCACCGCGTTGAGCGGGGAGCCCTCGGGGATGGCCGCCTGGGCGAAGAAATAGCCCCCGAGCAGAAGGAAGATGAGGCCGAGCGCGATCTCGTTCAGGCCGTCGTCGTAGAAGCTCTGGACGGTCCGTTTCTCGATCCTTTTGATGTCGATCATGTTTTTTCTCCACTGTGGTTTGTAATACAAACTAGTTTGTATAATAACATGGATTTGGGGATTGTCAAGCGAAATCGTATTGGATTATGCTAAGCGCATATCAAGAAACCGCAGAACGTACCAAGGCCATCGAACGGAGGATCCATAAACGAAAGGCGAAGCGCCAGGGGAAAAAAAGGGATGGCCCTCATCTCTCCTCGGCCTTGGCCACTGAGCAGATCTTACTCCGGTCTTGCCTCTTCTCGCCTTTTTCCTTTTTTCCGTATGCCCTGCTCCTTTTGCGGCGCCACGATGAAGATCATCGCTTTCCTCACCGCCTATAAAGCTATGTCGCAATTCGGGAGAGACTACGCACCAACATTAAGAACGGAATATTCATTTGAAATCCCTATCAGTGATACCAATGTTCTGCTGGCCGCCTTTCTGACGGATGGAATCTGTGCCAAGCTTCTCACCCGCACACGCAAGCGCCGCTTTGATCTCTTCTTCTGCCCCCGCATCCTGAATGAATTTAAACGCATCATAAGCAAGAAGTTCAAGGCCGGCAGGGAAGAAACCGCCGCCGCAGTCGCCATCCTCCATGAGGCCGTCCAAACCATGGTGAAGCCGGTTACAGCGGATGAAAAGCGGTCCGAAGGTCACCCCGTTTTTCGCGCGGCATGGGATCGCAAAACCAAGATATCCCGGCCCGCGGACAGGTGTCAATAACTCGAAATCCGGGGGGCGGGAGCTCCGGGGGGGATTGTCGGTCCGGACGGCTGAACACTCAGTACTTTGGTTTTACGCCGGCCTGCTTGCACAGCTCGTTGGCTGTTATCCTATCTAAGGATTTATGCCTTTTCACGGGGATCGTCTTTTTGTCGTTCGTATAAATGGAATGGCTCTTGCCTTCGCGAAAAAGAAAGAACCCGTTTTCTTCGAGGTAACGGATGAGATCCCGGCGCTTGACGGACATCTAAATCTGAGCAGGAATCTGCTCCAGCAGCGCGCCGCCCACGGGAATCTCTTTTTTTTGCCGGCGATAGGCCAAGATCATCTCATGAAGAGCATCTTGGAGCATGGCTCGGCATTCTTCGAGGGTTTTCCCCTCCGTCACGACCTCCGGCCACTCGACGAGTTGGCCCATGTAACCGGATTTAACCTTGATGTATTTAGCTATATAAGTGGAGAACATGATTTCTCTCCTTTATAAATCCATTATAACGGTTTTTAAAGGGAAAAAGGAGGAAACCCCTACAGAAAATAAAAAAAGGGCAGACTACCCTGAGAATAAGAATGAGAATAAGAATTTCGTTTTCGGCTGTGGTGGCCGAACGAGCCCTGGGGTGTCGATTTTCCCCTCCAAACATCGTGGGGAAGTATAAAGGACGACTCAAAAAGATGTCAAGGACAGCTTGGGGGTGTAGGTTATATCCGCAAGGCCTTCCGAGGCGCCTAAAGCACGGGAAATCACCCAGACCTCTCCTCCCGGTAGAGAGAAGATCATGAAAAATATCCGCTACTGGTCTCGGCGGCCCTCAGAACTTCCTGATAGGCTAGGTGCGTCGGAGGAGGTCTATCGGCGACAAAGCTTAGCTTGAGGTGGCCGATGATGCGATCCACCAAGGCATAATCGGTGAGGAAAGCGATGATCTTCATCGGGCCGCCGCATTGAGGGCAGACCAGCGGATCAACTTCTTAGACTTTACGGATCATCTCAGCCCCGCCCTTGGAGGGGATGGGCCGGAGCTCCTCCCTCCACAACCCGGAGAGGAGAAGACCTCAGGTTTGCCTTCCTGACCTTCCCTCGATGGGCATTGGCATAGAGCCCGTAGTAGCGGACCATGACCTGGCCCCTGTCAGGAATGGGCGAGGTCACCCGGGCGATGAACTCCAGATAATCCATCGTCTCCAGTTCGGCCGCCTCCCGGCCCCAGCGGTAGCCGACCTTGCCCTCCCGCTCATCCAGGGAGAGGCGCTCCAGGGAAAGGACTGGCCGGACCATGTATTTCCCGACCCGTTCGGCTTCGATCTTTGTCCGGGCGCGGACCCGGCCGTGGACGTTGAAACCACTATGCCGCCACGAAAGGATCCGCTCGACCCACTCCGGGCTAAGCAATCCTCTGCTCACCAGCAATTTGACTTTTCAGGTCCGCTGGCTGAAGCAGCGTTTTCGTCCTTATTGCTCCCTCCAACTATCCCGAGGAAGAATAAAAACTGGCAATAAGAGACGTCAAGCACAACGACGGCGCGCGGGTGATGTCGACAAGCCGGACCCGCCAGCGACAGAGTCGGCAGCCGCCCCGGGTTGCAACTTTTTACCAGCGCCTATAAAATTGCCAAGAAGACCAAGTTTCTATCGATTTATAGAGGAGGAATCTGGGGATGAATCAGAGAAAGAAAAACGCACCAATTTCTCGCTGTGTTTTGACCGCTTTGCTTTCGCTCTTTCTGGTTTTGCTTTCGTCGGCCTGTGCAAATAAGGAAGTATCCAAAAACCGGCAGCTTTCACAAATTACCCTGAAATTTAGGGAAAAGCTTCAGGTCTTCAAGAACCAGGTCGGATTTCCTGGAGCCACAGCGGCATTTGCTTTGCCGGAGGGGCCCTTTTCGTCAGTCGCCGTAGGAAATTCTGACGAGGAGAACAAGATCGAGATGAAGCCCCTGGATCGTATGCCAGCGGGGAGCGTTGGAAAGGCATTTGTGGCCGCATTGGCCATCCTCCTGGCCCAAGAGGGCAGGTTCAATCTGGACGACAAGATCGAGAAGTGGCTGGGCGATGAAGACTGGTTTCCGAGGTTACCCAACCACGAAGATATAACCATCCGGACCCTCTTGAACCACAGGAGCGGCCTTAAGGACCACGCCTTTGAGTCTGAAGAATTCGCCCGGGATCTGGGAAAAATGATGGCCACAAACCAGGACGCGGTCATCACGCCCGAACAATTGGTATCTTATGTTTTGGACATCCCTCCGCTTTTCAAAGTGGGGACGGATTTTCATTATTCAGATACAAATTATATCCTCGTTGGGATCATCATCGAGAAGGCCACACGATCGTCCTATTATGAGGAGCTAACGAACCGCACCTTGGCCAAGTTTAGCTTAAACAATACTCTCCCCGCGGATAAAAGGGAGCTCCCCGGAATTGTTCCCGGTTATCTGGATCCCAACGGTCCATTCGGATTGTCAATAAAGAAAACCATCCAAGATGGACGGTTGATTTTTAATCCTCAGACAGAATGGACAGGCGGGGGGTTGATCTCGACTTCCGAGGATCTTGCACGATGGGCAAAGCTTTTGTACGGAGGGAAGCTCTCAGCAAAGCCTTATCTGGAGGAGATGTTGGACTTCGGCGGATTCCAATATGGGTTGGGGGCAGGATTGAGAGAAACCGAGCTGGGGAGAGCGTACGGACACAGCGGTTATTTTCCCGGGTACAACACGGCTATGGGCTACTTTCCGGACCATAAAATAGCTGTGGCCATCCAAATCAACAGGGATTACGATGTGGGAGATCCCTCATCCCAGTTGGTTGAATTAGCCAAAGTCGTTATCGAAGAGCTTAAACCTCGAACCAAATAATAGGAGAATTAGCCGCCGCCGCCTGTCTTGGCTTTGGAAATCCTGTGCTTGTCGAACCAGCCGATCACATGCTGGATTTTGGAGAGGTGATGGCTTGGACGGCTGAAGATCCCGTGGCTTTCTTCCGGGAACCGGACTAGGACAGATTCCACCCCTTTGAGTTTGAGACCCATATAATACTGTTCGGATTCAGACATCGGCGTCCTAAAGTCTTGTTCCCCCGTAATCAAAATCGTGGGTGTCTTGACGTTTCCCACCAGAGATATGGGCGAGTATTTCATATAGTGCTCTGAATGATCCCACGGAAATCCCGGGAAATTGTTTTTGATCCCCGCGTTCCCAATATCCGAAGTCAGGGTCAGGCTGTACCAATTGACGACCGGATAAAGAGCGGCAGCCCCGCGAAACCGGTCGGTTTTCCCAATACACCAGCAGGTCAGAGTTCCCCCCGCGCTTCCACCGGTAATGAAGATGTTGTCCTCATCTATGGACCCTTTTTTTATGACCTCATCCACGCCCGAGATGAGATCGTAGTAGTCGTCGGAGGGAAACGTGTGGCTCGTTAAGTTGCTGAATTCCTCGCCGTAGCTCGTGCTCCCCCTGTAATTGGGATAAAAGACGACATATCCGGCTGACGCCAAGAGCTGATGCTCGATGCTGAACCGGTCCCCATAATTATTCCATGGTCCCCCATGTATCTCCAGGATCAAAGGATATTTCCGGGAAGAGCTAAAGTCCGGCGGCTTCACGATCCACCCCTGGATCTGGCGGCCGTCCTTTGAGCACGAGTACCAAATCTCTTCCACGGCGCCAAGCTTCTTCGACGCCAGAATATCCTCATTGATGGAGGTGATGAGCTTCACCTCTGGAGTTTGAGGTGTCCCGACCGCCAAATCACTGGGATGGTCAGGCCTCGAATAGGTGAAGGCAAAATGGCCATTGGGAGCCATGGTGTATGAGGCGCCCAGTATAATGCCGTAGGCCGTTCGGCCGTCTCCGATATTGCCGGCGAGTTTTTTCACCTGGCCAGCCAAAGAAACAGAGGCCAACGAGGTATGTCCTTTATCGTCGTAAAGAAAATAAAGTTCTTGACTGTCGGAGGTCCACTTTATCAGGTTGACGCTTCGATCGAGGTTTCCGGTCAATGAGCGAGCAGCACTGCCGTCTCTGTTCATCACATAAAGCTCCGCGACATGATCCGCTTGGTATTTCTCATCAAATCCGGTGGAGGCGATATATTTCCCATTCGGGGAAGCGGTGGGAGAACTATCTTCTCCTCTTCGATTGGTTAAGGCCCTGATCTTTCCATCCGAGATTTCTAGCTCGAAGACCTCGGTATCTGATGTTGTGATTTCCCAGTTGTCACGGCGATCTGCAGACAAAATAATATGTTTCCCATCCGGTGTCCATTCTCCTCCAGGATGATTGAACTTCCCCTCGGTAATCTTTCGCGGAGTTCCGCCCGCTGAGGAAATGATGTACAGATGGAGATATCCGGGAACATAGCCGACACCATCGAAGCGGTAAAGCGCTCTGTCTATGATTATAGGAGGCGGAGCCCAATTGGCATCTGGAGGAGGCGGAGGCAGGGTGGCAATAGCCGGAGGCATGGATAAGTCAACGGTAGCAAAGGTCACCTGTTTTCCGTCCGGAGACCAGGAGGCATTCATGGGAGGTACGGGCAGATCGGTAAGTTGAATGACCTGGTCGGTGTCTATCCCGCGCTTATAGAGTTGGGCCGCTCCTCCCTTGTCGGAGATGTAAATCATCTGGCTCCCATCAGGGGACCAACGGGGAGACTTGTCAGCCGAGAGGCCGGCCGTGAGAGGACGGTTCCCGGAGCCATCGAAATCAATTATCCACAGGTTGGAATAGAACTTATCGGACTTGATATCCGCAAAATTGCGAACATAGATTATTCTTTTGCCGTCGGGGGAAATCTGCGGATCTGATATCCATTCGAAATTGTAGTAATCCTGAGCCGTAAAATACGTGGATTGGTCTTGAGCGGCAAGAGAAATGGACCTGGGAATTATGAAAATGAGAAACAAAACAGACATCTTTTTAAAATCTTCTAGCATTGAACTCTCCCGTCTTTATCGCCAGGCACTTTCTGATTCGCGGGCTGGTTTCCTGAGCTACGGATTCGGTCCGTATAATAGTTTACTTTGATAGGAAATGACTGACACGTTCATGGCAATGTCCTTTCTTTAGAAGACGGGGCTCTGTCTCGCGACAACCCGCTCCGTCAATCCTGCTGGGCCGCTTTCATCAGACTCTGCACCCCGGCTTCCGGACCGCCGGAATAGCCAAACACGGCCGTACCGGCCACAAACACCCGCGCGCCGGCGGCGTAGGCCGCCCGGATCGTGGGGAGTTCGACGCCGCCGTCTATTTCCAATTCGCAGTGGGGATTGCGGGCGTCCAGTATCTCGCGCACTTGCCGGATTTTCCGCAGGGTGTAGTCGATGAACGATTGCCCTCCAAAGCCGGGATTGACCGTCATCACCAATACCAGATCCAGTTTTTCGATGACTTCGTCGAGCGTGGGCACGGGTGTCGCCGGGCAGAGAGCGACTCCCGCTTTTTTGCCCAGACGCTTGATGTGCTGGATCGAACGGTCGAGGTGGACGACGGCTTCCTGGTGCACGATGATCAAATCCGCCCCCGCCTTCGCAAAGTCTTCCAGATAACGGTCGGGGTTAACGATCATCAAATGCGCTTCGAGCAAGCGTGTTGTGGCGCGGCGCATCGCTTTGAGCAGCGGCATCCCGAAGCTGATGTTGGGTACGAAAACACCATCCATCACATCCACCTGAAAGCGCTTCGCGCCGCCTCGTTCCGCGGCTTGCACTTGTTCCTGAAGCTTCAATAAATCGGCCGCCAGGATCGATGGGCAGATTTGAGCGGTGGACATTTTTCAGATCTTCCGCATCCGGTATTGAATCCCGCTCGCTCCCGCGACGATCAAATCGGTGGCGAGCCCGATGAACAAACCATGCTCGACGATGCCCGCGCGTGAAGTCAAAGCCAGCGCCAGTTGTCGCGGCTCGGCGATGGGCCCAAAATGACAATCCAAGATCATGTTGCCCGAATCAGTGACGAACGGGGTTCCGTCCCGATTTTTGCGGATCGTGTATTTGGCGCCAAGAGATTCGAGATAGCGCGCCTGCGACTTCCAACCGAAGGGGATCACTTCGACGGGCACAGGCCAATGTGTTCCCAGGCGGGGCGACGGTTTGGTTTCATCCACAACGATAATCTCGCGTTGGCTCACCTGCGCCACGATCTTCTCTCGCAGCAACGCGCCGCCGCCGCCTTTGATCAAGTTCATTTCCGGGTCGACTTCATCGGCGCCGTCGATCGTCACGTCGAGATCTTCGGGCAAGTCGTCGGGCAGCATGGGAATGCCGAGCCGGACGGCTTCTTCGGCCGTGGCCTTCGAGGTCGCAAAGGCGACGATGTCTCTCAGTTCGCCCGTTTTCAGCAGTTCCGCGATACGGCGCGTGGCAAAGATGGCCGTGCTGCCGGTGCCCAGTCCAACCTTCATCCCTGAGCGCACGAATTGCACCGCGCGCTTGGCGGCCGCTTCTTTGAAATGCGCTTCCGGATCCGCTGAAGTCGAGCCTCTACTCATGTTTACTCCGTATAGTCCGCTGCCGCCAGCCGCGCATAAATCGCTTTGGGCGTTCCCCCGCCGGACACCGCGAGGATAAATCGGCCGCGCTCGGCGATGGCGGCGGCGGCAACAGCCGTGATGAAATCGGCCGCGCCGGCGATAAAACCCGGTTTATCGGGAAAGACATGCAACTGAGTCATATTGGTCTCACCATTTCTTGAACATTAACATAAAAGGCCGCGCGGAACAATTCCCCAGGCTTGACGGGCGCCGCCGGGCTTAGTCCGAGCCATCTTCTCAAATCGCGAAGTCCTTTCCCAACCGATAGGCCTGTTCGAGCCAGGCGCGCCGCGCCATCTTCGCGCCCCAGGGGTCGAGCTTCACCTTGATGATCAGCTTGCCGTCCGATGTGCTGACCCACGGCTCATCGAAGACATAAGCGCGAGCGGGGTCGAGGCCGAGCTCCGCCAGACGGATGCCCCCTTCAATCGTCCGTGTCCGGTCGTCGAGGTTGAAGGCGTTGACGGCGACCCGGCGTCCGAGCGCTTCGAGGGCCCCTGCCAATAGCGGTGGCCGGCTATCGAGCCCGGAGGGCGGCCAGCCTCTTTCGGGCCTCCTCCACCTGGGCGAGCCCCTGGTCCGCCTCTTTCCAGACCTCGAGGACTTTCTCATACTGCTTGACGGCTGCCCGGAGCTGGCCCTTTTTCTCGTAAAGCCGGGCCAGTCTAAGGCGGCTGAATGAATGGACCAGGCTGAATTCTGTTTTTTCCGGGTCGAGGAGTCGCTCGTATTCGGCAACAGCCTTGTCCAGGTCACCTTGGCTCTCGAAAGCCCTGGCGACAAAATCATCAGTGTAGGGCATACTCCTCTGAATGATGGTGATCGGGACTGAGAGATTCAGGGCCGGCAGGGAGCGTTTCCGGAATTCCGAGGCGGCCTCGTCCGCCAGGCCACGAGCCAGAAGAGTCTCCGCGGATAGGAGCAGGTAAACATCCCGTACCTCCCCGATTCCCTCGGAGCCGGCGGATTCGTCGAGGAACGACTTGACCTCGGCCAGCTTTGACCCGGCTTCGTCCAGGCGGTTTTCCTTGAGGTCCAGAAGACCGAGATAAACTCGGGTCAACGCCTTATTCAAGGGTTCCGGCCGGATCCGGTACTGATTGCGGTTGTCATAAAAGGCCTGGACATACTTACGGAAAAGGTCGCTTTTGCCCCATTCATAGGAGATCCATTCCAGTTGTTTGAACTTGCTGCAGAAATAGGAATAGTTCTGGATGTTCCTGTAGAGATCCCCCGCGCGCTCGAACGCGCTCAGGGCGAGTTCAACCTTTCCCTGGAGAGAGTAGTACAGACCCTTGAACTCAAGGGCATAAGCCCGCATTCCATCGGACTGGGCCGCGGGGATGAAGTCGTCGATCCAGCGCAGGGCTTCGGCATAATTTTCTCTCAAGGCATAACAGTAGGCGATCCGGAACTGGGCGCTGAAATCCGGCTTGATCCGGACAACCTCCTTGAATTTTTCGATGGCCTTGTCCAGCTTTCCCATTTTGAAGTAGAGTTCGCCCATGGAGTCATGGGGATTGGCGTCTCCGGGCGAAACCGAGGCGTATTTTTTAAAATAGGCAAGAGCTCCGCCAAAGTCGTTCTTGGACGCGTAAGAATAGGCCAGCCAGTTCATGGCCGCGCCGAACTTGGGGTCGAGCGCTAGGGCTTTTTTAAATTCCGGGATGGCCCGGTCGAACGCTCCTTGACCATAGTAATACTCTCCCAGGCTGACCAAAGCCCTTTTCTCTTGGGGGTATTCGGCGGCGATCCGCTCGAGCAGGTTAAGAGAACTTTCCGCCTTGCCCTCGAGATATCGGGCCGTGAGGGCTTCGGCATAGAGGCCCTCCTTCCCCGCCAGTCTTTTGCCGAATTCCCGCGCCTTTTTAAAGGCGTCCCGCGCCCCCGCAAGGTCGCTCTGCGCCAGGTTCGCCTGTCCCAAGTAGAAGTAGGCCATGGCGAACTCAGGGTCGAGAGCGACCGCCATTTCCAGAAACCTGCGGGCGTCGGGATAATACCATTTCTCAAAAGCCTCCCTTCCCTGGAGAAAGAGGTTGTACGCCTCCATGGATCCGGTCGTGACCTCCATAATGGGTGTGGCGGCGGCCTGTGTCACACCCTCCGCCTGGATTCCTCTGGCGATCGCCCGACTCAGCTCATCGATCTGCGTTTTGAGGATGCTGTCCACGCCTTCGCCCCGGGAGCCGGCTGTCTTGATGAGCTGCTTGGACCTCACATCCAGAACCTTGGCGTCGGTGGCAAATGTATTGCCTCCCTTGGTGAAAGTGCCCAGGATAATCGCCTCAATGCCGTCCAGCCGGCAGAGCTCGAATCCGAGGTCACTGTCGATGACCTTGACGTTCTCGCGGTTCGACCTTTTGAGAAGGTCATAAAGCCTTTCCCATGTCGTGACACGAAAGAACTTTGACTGCTCCAGGCTGGTGATCAGCAGGTTGGGGATCGCGTCCTGGAGATAGTCATAGCTTGGATCACCGGTCTGGTTGCTGAAACTGACGACGGCAACGGCCAGTTTCTCCCCGGGAACGGCCGGAGGGTTTCTCCGGAAGGACTTCCAGGCAAAAAACGCGGCCGCCAGGACGGCCAGGAAGGCAAAAGCGAAAGCCCCCCTCTTTCGCAGCGCTCGGGCCCTGCTACCGGGGGGGAACGGACTCGGCCTTTCCCGGACAGGGCACGTGGAGCCGGTCACGATCGATGTCGGGGCTTCCTCCAGGTCCCGGAGGAGTTCCTCGGCGCTCTGATACCGGCTCTCCCGTTTCTTCTCCAGGCACCTGAGAATAATCCGGTCCAGCGAGCCCGGGAGCTCAGGGTTTATCGACCGCGGCGGCCTGGGGAGCTCAGTGATCTGTTGAGCAAGGATTTCCGGGCGAGAATCGCCTATGAAGGGGACTCCTCCCGTGACCATCTCATAAAGAATGACACCCAGGGAATAGATGTCGGAGCGTTCGTCGGCTTCCTGTCCTGCGGCCTGCTCCGGACTCAGGTACTCGGGAGTGCCGGGAATCGCCGCGGCCCCGGTCCCCAAATCCATGATCCGCGCGTTTCCCTCCTGGTCGACCGTGATGTTCGTAGGCTCGAGGTTGCCGTGGATAACTCCCTGCCGGTGGGCCTCCGCGAGCCCCGCGCAAACCTGTTGGGCCAGCCGGACGCTCGCGCCCAAGCTCAGCCGCTTCGTCATCTGGATCATGCTCTTCAGGTTCTCTCCCTGGACGTACTCCATGGTGATGTAGTAAGTTTCTTTTTCTTGACCCAGGGGGTAGACACGGCAAATATTCCGGTGGGAAATCTTTCCGGTGATCTTCAAGGCGTTCTGAAGCCGGGCGATAGTTCTGCTGTCCGCGGCGATCTCGGGCAGAATGATCTTCAGGACGACCGTTTCGTTGATTTTCGCGTCGAAAGCCTTGAAGACTTTGCCCATTCGCCCCGACCCCAGGTCTTCGATGATCTTGTACCGGCCGGCAAAAATCGAACCGGGACCGAGCTGGTCACGCGGCTCGGCGAGGGACCAGGTCTCGGCTTCAGGGATAGCCTGATCCCGTCCGAAGCGGAAGCCGCACCGGGAACAAAAGCGGGCGCCCTCCGCGTTCTCTGCTTGGCATAGAGGACACTTCATCGCTGGCTCGCCTCAGCGCTCAGGTGGCTTCAACCGATACTAAGATAGCATAAAACCTGGGGACGCGCTCAGCTTTCTTCGGCCTTGGCCACCGAGCAGATCTTGTCCCCGTTCTCCAGGTTGATCAGACGGACGCCCTGAGTGGCGCGGCCGACCGCCCTGACCTGTTTGGTCTGGATGCGGATGACTTTGCCGCTCAAGGTGACAATCAGCAGGTCGTCTTCCGCGACGCCCAGCACGGCCACGGCCGGCCCGATCTTGGGCGTAGACGACGAGGGGTAAGGAGGTCAGGGCGGAAGTGGAGAGAGATTTGACATGCTGATCCCGGTCGGATAGTCTTTCCTAAAACAAGATCCCTAGAGAAAGGAGGAAACATGATAAGGAAGATGTTTTGCCTGCTTGTGATTTTCGGGTTCATAGCCTGCGGAATCGCAGATGCGAAGATTGGGGCAGGAGACCAATCAAAATCTCAGCCAGGGCCCCGGCCCATAACGACGAACAAGGACAGAGTTCTCATGGCGGCCGTCCAGGCAAGGATCGCCGCGCCACAGCCCTCTCGAGGCTACATAACAACCTGGGACGGAAGGCCGAAGTTCGCGATAGGAATCGGAGGGATCAACTATAACCTCAAGCTTGGGGATCGAGTCTTCGGTTGGGCGGCCGCCGACCGGGCGACGGTCGGAGTCGCGGCGGAGGCCGTCGAGGAAGGCCGGTCCGGCAGGTCCTGGAACACGCTCACCTCGATCGGGAACGAAGTCAAAATCCTGACTGGCCAAGCGAGCGGCGAGAAGGGAGTCGTCATCGGCAAGTTCCTGGATATCGTCAGCTTCGGGAACTTCGACCTGATCCATTTCGACGACTCGGCCCTGGAGAAACTTGCGATCGGAGACCTCGTCCAGGTGAAAGCCAGCGGGGCCGGGCTTGAGATCGAAGGTTTCAAGGACGTCTTCATCCACGGCCTGGCGCCCGATGTCCTTGAAAAATTCGGCCTCCAGGATGTCGGCGGAAGGCTCGAGGTTCCCGTCGTTAAGGCGATCCCGGCCGAGATCATGGGACAGGGAGCTGGCATGGGCAGCCTCACCGGCGTCTGGCATATCCAGACCTGCTACTCTCCCGATATCAAAAAATACGGCCTGGACGAGCTTCGGTTCGGGGACCTTGTCCTGCTTCAAGACGTCCAGACCGACTACGGCAAAGGCTATTACAAGGGGGGCGCCACGGTCGGAGTCGTGAGCAGCGGGCCGAGCGACATGTCGGGCCTGGGGATCGGAGTAACGCCGGTGCTCTCGACCAGGTTCGGCAAGCTCGTGCCGCGGATTGATCCGGGCTCGAATATCGGTCGTTATCTTGGCATAGAAATGGCGGCCGCGCGAATCGAAGCCGGCCGAATCTCTTCTTCCGAGGCGGCCGCTCCCCTCGCCCAAAAAGCCAAGAGCTCGCCATCCGGCCTCCTGAGGACCAACAAGGACGAGCTGATCATGACGGCTGTCCAGGGAGTTGTTTCGCCCACGGAAGGCGCGGAGTATTCGACGAGCTACGACGGCCGACCGGTCCAGACACTCGGCATGGGTTCCATCAACTATACGGTTTCGATCGGAGATTCCACATACGGCTGGGCCGCCTCGGACCATGTGGAGCCCGACGTCACCATCCAGGGGCAGGAGAAGCCGTCCCCCTGGGAAGCAGCGGTGGCGTCACTCGCCTGTATCGGGAACGAGGCGCTTGTCATTTCGGGCGAGGCGACCGGATCCAAAGGGATCTATCTCGGAAGACACGCCGGTTCGGATGACAAAGTCTGGTTTCCCAAGGAAGTCAAGGAGAAACTCGCCCTGAACGACAAGGTCCAGGTCAGGGCCAAAGGAGTCGGGCTCAAGATCCTGGGCTTCGAGGATGTGAGGGTGAACAAGGTTTCTCCGGAGCTGCTCGAGAACATGGGGATCACGATCGAAGGCGGACAGCTGGTCGTCCCCGTGGTGATGGAAATTCCCGCCCACATCATGGGCTCGGGGCTCGGGTTTCCGTTTATCGAGGCGCTGGATTACGATATTCAAACGACCTGCCCGGAAATCGTCGAGACGTACAATCTCAAGAAACTCAGGCTGGGGGACGTGGTGGCGATCAGGGACGCCTATGATGTTTACGGCCCCGGCAGGTATGAAGGCGCGGTGACGATCGCCACCATCATCCATGGTTTCAGCAATCTCTCCGGACACGGACCGGGCGTCAACGTGGTGCTGAGCGCGCTGCCTGGAAAGATCAAAACGCGCCTCGACCCGGAGGCCAATACGGCCTATTATCTGGGGATTAGGGCCAGGCCCAGATAAGGATATCGGCCTGCCGGGTGATATCCCCATGGCCATCACCCGGAGGCAATACCTGGGCTCAGTCGTGCAGCATGTCAAATTGAACTGGGAAGGCGACCCGCTGTGCCTCAGTTTTAGGGCGCGGCGCGGCTGGACCGGCTAATCTTCCTCGAAGAAATGAGCGCGGAGATCCTCTTCGGGCATTTCAATTCGCGAAGTCCTTTCCCAACCGATAGGCTTGCTCGAGCCAAGCGCGCCGCATCTCCGGGCTCGAAACGTCGGCCCCGTAGAAGAAGACATGCTCAACTTTCTTGACGCCGGGGTATCGGAGTCCCCAGTCGTCGATGATCCGGGTCATCGCTTTTCCGAAATCCCCTTGATAGGTCTCCTCTTTGAAGTGGGTCGTGTTGATGATCAGGGCTTTCTCGTGGCGGAGGAGCGGAACCCGGCCGGCGGAGTCGCCGCGCCATCCCTCCGGCGTCAGGCTGTAGGCGAAACCGGGAGTAAAGACGCGTTCGAACCATCCTTTGAGGATCGCGGGGAAGTTCATCCAATAATTCGGGGCGATGAACGCCAGCCCCTTCGCCCGGGCCAGCCTCTTCTGCTGGGCGACGACGTCCTTGGGCATCTGCTTCCGGATGATCCTGACCAGCTCCAGCGGGCTCTTTTTTCCCAGCCAGCGCTTGGCCACGAACCGCTGCACGGGGCCGCCGGCAAACTCCAGGATGCTTTTCATCAAGTCCATCTGTTCCAGCATGTCGGGCGGAACGCTCTCATCGATTAAGCTGGCATAGTCCCGGGTCCTGTATACGGGGTCGAACCGGATAGCATACAGGTCGACGATATCGTTCGTGTGCCCGGCATCCTTCAGGCCTGCGTCGAAGCGTTCGAGGACGGCATGGCAGAACGATTTGGGGTTGGGATTGGCCACAACGGTCATGATGTTCATCGGCATTCTCCTCCGATATTAGAAGTCTGCTCTCACGAAGCGATGTTATTCCCGGCCGCAGACAGGTGTCAAGAAATTAAAACTCGGCGCAGCAGAGTTCCAGACCACTGACAAGAGGCCTAGTGTCCCGTCTCGTAAATTACGTGCCTAAGTCTTCTGCTTAGACGGGACACTTCCAGGGGGAAGTCAAGCTCCCCCCTCGGCGCTTCGCTTTGCTCCGCTGACCCCCTGAGGGGAACGACGCCGTCCCCCTCAAACTCCCCCGCGGTGGCGCGTCTTCCGATGGTTATGACTTAACCAGGTTATTTATGAGACGCACCACTAGAGGTTTCGCCTATTGACCTTCTGCTAACTAAGCGTTTTCAGCCATCGCGGCAGATATTCATCCAGGAATTCAGCGGGTTAGAGTATGGCGAAGGGCAGGTTGTGTTTCCGAATCTTCAACAAATCGAGCTCGGAATCTGGACTCGTGACCGGCGGGAACTTAACTCTCCTCGGCCTTGGCCACCGAGCAGATCTTATCCCCATTCTCGAGGTTGATCAGGCGCATGCCCTGGGTGCGTCAGCTGGCAGGGTCAAAGGGTGAGCAGGATAATCCCCCCCACCGTCAGCGCCATTCCGCTAATGGTTTTCATTGTTGCTGTTTCTCCCCCCAGCAAAATCCCCATGAGCGCACCAAATAATGGGGAAGTGAAGGCGATCGGCATAACCCGGCCCAGCGGCGCCCCTTTGATGGCCGCGTAAAAGCAGAGCATGCCCACCGCGCCAGCGACAACGCCTCCGCCAATGATCATGTGCCAAAGTGCCTTGGAGCCGGCTTGGCTTAAGGTTTTCCAGTCAGGATAGCTGGCGGCGGCCAGGATGAGCAACGCAATGCCCGTGCGGATGGTGATTCCCATTTGGGGAGAAAGGTGCCCCAGTTGCAGCCCCTTTTTTTCGAAGTATCCCCCAACCCCCCAAGCAATTGCCGTCATCAATGCAAACAGCTGTGGCTTCATTCTTCGACCTCGCTTTCGGATTCGATCGCCGTGCTCCTTCATTTATCAAATTCTCGTCCTGTAAGCCAGAATAATCTCCATTTTAAAAGCACAGCGTTCCGCCCGTCCGCCGAAGCCACCTTCGCTCCCCAAAGACCCGGCTCCGCCTTATCGGGTTGAAAGATCGGTTCAGAAACGGCTGGCTCGTCGCGCCCAAGCTAAAGCCTCTTCAGCCATCTCGGCAGATATTCATCCAGGAATTCAGCGGGTTAGAGTATGGCGAAGGGCAGGTTGTGTTTCCGAATCTTCAACAAATCGAGCTCGGAATCTGGACTCGTGACCGGCGGGAACTTAACTCTCCTCGGCCTTGGCCACCGAGCAGATCTTATCCCCATTCTCGAGGTTGATTAGGCGCACGCCCTATGTCGCCCGTCCCGAGGCCCGTACCTGCTTCGTTTGGATGTAGATGACCTTGCCGCTCAAGTGACAATCAGCAGGTCGTCTTCCGCGACGCCCAGCACGGCCACGGCCGGCCCGATCTCGGGCGTGATCTTGAAGTTGATGACCTCGTCCTTCTCAGCGGCCATCAGGATTTCGTGATGGGCGGGGGAAAGAACCAAAACTCATTGACTTGAACAAAAAGGCTATTATAATAGCCATGTAGGGAGGCATCCTTAATGAGAGTCGCAAACACCGTAGAACTCAAGAACAAGACCAATGAACTTCTCCGGGAAGTCATGAAGGGAAATCCTTTGATCATCACCTACAGAGGGAGACCGGCCGCTTCAATCCTCCCCCTATCGGATGATGACCTGGAGGATTTTATTATTGAGCATAGTCCCTCCATCAGAAAAAAGATCGCCCAAGCGGAAAAGGACTTAAGAGCGGGTCGTCTGATTTCCCTGGATGAGTATCTTTCAGCTCATGAGAGATAAGCGTGAGAGATATCCACCTTCAGCTGACAAAATCAGCAGCCGACGACCTGGATCACGTCGCTGAAGATCAGCGGGAGAAGATTCTCAAGGACGTGCGAGTTCTTTCCTCGAGTTCTCGATCACCTCAAACCCATATCAAAAAATTGAAGGGATTCAAACCGCCCCTGTATCGCCTTCGGTCTGGAGATTACAGGGTACTTTACCAGATGCTGGGTGATCGGGTCATCATCATGCGCGTGATCAATCGAAGGGATCTGGATAGGATCATCAAAAGAATCAAATTCTAGGGCAGCCGCCCCTCAGCTCTCGCTGGCCTTGGCCACCGAACAGATTTTGTCGCCGTTCTCGAGGTTTATGAGCCTGACGCCCTGGGCGGCGCGGCCGACCGCCCGGACTTGCTTGGTCTGGATGCGGATGACCTTGCCGCTCACCGTATGGCCACTAAATCTTCTTCAGCCATTCCGGCAGATATTCGTCCAGGAATTCGGCGGGTGAGAGTATGGCGAAGGGCAGGTTGTGTTTCCGAATCTTCAACAAATCCCGCTTATCCCCGGTCACCAGGACGTCCACTTCTCCGAGAAGGGCTGAGGCAAGGACGGGCAAGTCCTTTGCGGAGGTCAACCCGGCCAGGGAAGCAAGACTCTTGTGTTCAGGAAGGGGGACGATTTCGAAACCGACAGTCCTTAAGCAGGAACGGAATAAGGGCAATGCCGTCGGCAGCTTGGCGGCCAAATTCCGCTCCACTTCATTGACGTTATAAGCGCCCGTAACCGGGGTCAAAACCGGCAAATTCAAACTGAGGATATCCAGCGCAATGCGGGGGGCTCCCCTCTCCGAAAAAAGCCCGGAGATGATGACGTTCGAATCCAGAAAAACTCTAAGCCTTCTTTTTTCCATAGGATTCGGCATACACGCGGTCTCGCGCCTCATCCAGCCCGGAGATGAGATCCTTCAGGGTGACGCCGGAGGACTTCAGGAGCTTGCGAAGCTCCCGTCTCGCGTCTTCGAGCTTGAGCGTCTTCGGGGTGACAAGCAAGGAATCCCCGATCAGGATGATCCTCACGCTCTGTCCTTCTTCCATAGCGCCGGCTTCTCGGATTCTTTTCGGGATGGTCAACTGCCCCCGCGACTTGATCTCGGCAGAATAGGGCTTGACGTCTTCCATGGAAATCTCCTCGCTATTTCTGATTTCAGAATATCTGATTTCTGAAATGATGTCAATACCCGAGCTCAGAGTCTGAACTCGTGACCGGCGCAGACTTAGCTCTCTTCGGCCTTGGCCACGGAGCAGATCTTGTCCCCGTTCTCGAGGTTGATCAGCCGAACGCCTTGGGTGGCGCGGCCGACCGCCCGGACCTGTTTGGTCTGGATGCGGATGACCTTGCCGCTCAAGGTGACGATGAGCAGGTCATCTTCAGCGACGCCCAGCACGGCCACGGCCGGCCCGATCTTGGGCGTGATCTTGAGGTTGATGAGCCCCTTGCCGCCGCGATGTGTCTTCCTGTAGGAATCGACTTCGGTCCGCTTGCCGTAGCCTTTCTCGCTCGCCGTGAAGACGTATTTCTCCCTCTCGCCGACGGACACCATCCCGATGACCTCATCCTTCTTCGCCAGCCTCATGCCTCGAACGCCGGCCGCCGTCCGGCCCATCGGCCGGATGTCCTTTTCGCTGAACCGGATGGCCTTGCCCAGCCGCGTGGCGATGATGATCTCGCGCTTCCCGTCGGTGAGGCGCGACCACATGAGCTGGCTCTTCGGCCGCAGGCTCATGGCGATGATCCCGCCCCGCCGCACGTTCCGGAACTCGCTAAGGTGGGTCTTCTTGATCTGGCCGTTCGTCGCCAGCATGACGATATACTTGTCTTCGTTGAAGTCCTTGACGGCGACGACCGACGTCATCGTCTCGCCGGGCTGGAGTTCGAGGAGGTTGACGATGGCCTTGCCCCGGCCCGAGACGCCGACGTCGGGGATCTCGAGCGCCTTGAGCCAGTAGACGCGTCCGGTGTTCGTCAGGAAGAGAAGATACGAGTGTGTCGAGCAGACGAAGACATCCTCGACGATATCCTCGGCCTTCATCGAGATTCCCCGGCGCCCCTTCCCTCCCCTCATCTGGAAATGATACGAGGAAAGCGAGGTCCTCTTGATGTAGCCGGACTGGGTGGTCATGACCACGACATCCTCTTCCTTGATCAGGTCCTCGGGGCGGATGTCGGTGATGACCTCGTCGCGGATCTCGGTTTTCCGCTCGTCGCCGTACTTTTCTTTTATCTCCTTGAGCTCCTCGACGATCATATCCAGGACGAGCTCGGGCGAGCTCAGGATCTTGCGCAGCTTGACGATCAGGGCCTTAACCTCTTTGTACTCCTGGACGATCTTGTCGCGCTCCAGATGGGTCAGCCTCTGGAGCTGCATTTCGAGGATGGCCTGCGACTGGATCTGCGTCAGCTTGAACTTTTCCATCAGGCCCGTCCGCGCCTCGTCCACGGTCCTCGAGGCCCGGATGAGCTTGATGATGGCGTCGAGATGGTCGAGGGCGATGACCAGGCCCTCCAGGATGTGGGCCCGGAGCTCGGCCTTCTTCAGGTCGAACCGGGTGCGGCGCCTGATGACGTCCTGCCGGTGGGAGATGAAATACTTCATCACGTCGATGAGACCGAGCACCTTCGGCTGCTTGTCGACGATGGCCAGCATGATGATTCCGAAGGATGTCTGAAGGGCCGTGTGCTTGTAGAGGTTGTTGAGGACGACCTCGGGCAGCTCGCCCCTCTTGACCTCGAGGACGACCCGGATCCCTTCGCGGTCGGATTCGTCGCGGATATCGGCGATGCCCTCGAGTTTTTTCGAGTTGACGAGCTCGGCCGTACTCTCGAGAAGGCGCGCCTTGTTGACCGCGTAGGGAATCTCGGTGATGACGATGCGCTCGCGCTCGCCCTTATCGCCCCGCTCGATCATCGACTTGGCACGGAGCTGGATGACGCCCCGGCCGTCGCGGTAGGCGTCGCGGATCCCCGGTTTGTTGAAGATGTAGCCCGCCGTGGGGAAGTCCGGACCCGGGATGAACTCCATGATCTTATCGAGCGAAGCGTTCGGGTGCTTGACGAGATAGATGAGACCGTCGCAGACCTCGCTCAGGTTGTGGGGCGGGATGTTGGTCGCCATGCCCACGGCGATCCCCGAGCCGCCGTTGACCAGGATGTTCGGGAACTTGGTCGGCAGGACCTCGGGCATGGTCAGGCTCTCGTCGTAGTT
>CAYGXD010000004.1:0-70598 GCA_964353705.1 uncultured Eubacteriales bacterium
CGACTCCACCTCGAAGGGGCTGACGAGGTGGCCGGCGGTGTTGATGATGTCGTCGTCGCGGCCGGCGAACCAGAAGTAGCCGTCCTGGTCCATTTTTGCCCTGTCGCCTGTGATGTACCAATTGTTCCGGAACTTCTTCTGAAAAGCCTCTTCGTTCCGCCAATAGGTCCGCATCCGCGACGGCCAGTCGAACTTGAGGCCGACGAGGCCGATCTTGCCGGGGGCCGGGTAGGGCTCGCTCCGCGTCGGGTCGAGGATGGTGCCCGTGATGCCGGGAAACGGCTTCCCCATCGACCCGGGCCGGACCTCCATCCCGGGATAATTGCTGATGACGATGCAGCCGGTTTCGGTCTGCCAATAGGTGTCCAGGAAGGGCCTGCCGAAAACCCTTTCCGACCAGACCACGGCCTCCGAGTTTAACGGCTCACCGACGCTGGCCAGGTGGCGGAGCGACGACAAGCCGAACTTCTTGACGATCTCATCGCCGCCCTTCATCAGCGAGCGGATGGCCGTGGGCGCGGAATACCACATCGAGATGCGGTTCTTCTCGATAAAGCGGTACCAGGCCTCGGTCGAGAATCCGGCGTCCAGAACACACTGGGTAACGCCTAGGCTGAAGGGGGCGATGATGCCGTAAGAGGTTCCGGTCACCCAGCCGGGATCGGCCGTGCACCAAAAGACGTCGTCTTCCTGGAGGTCGAGCACCCATTTGGCGGTGAGATACTGGGAGATAAGCGAGTAGTGGACATGCTGGACGCCCTTCGGCATGCCGGTCGTTCCCGAAGTGTAGTGGAGGACCGAGGGCGATTCCGCCTTTGTCGGGAAGCACTCGAGGTCCTCGACGGGCGTCGCGCCTTCGAGGGAGAAGGCCACTTCCCTCTCCTTGAGGGGCGCTTTGCCGTCGTGGTCGAGGATTATGATATGTTTGAGATGAGGCAATTTGTCCAGGATCTTGCGGACCTTGAAGACGTGCTTCCTCTGGGTGAGTATGGCCGAGGTTTCAGCGTTGCTCAGCCGCACATGGAGCGATTCGTCGCCGAAGGCTGAGAACAACGGCTGGGCGATGGCCCCGATCTTCAGGATGCCAAGAAAGCCGAGGTAAAGCTCCGGGATCTTGTCCATAAAGAGACAAATCCGGTCCTCGTTCTTGAAGCCGAGGCCGCGCAGGAAGGCTCCGATGGTGTTTGAGGCCAGGCGAATGTCGTTATAGGTGTACCTCTTTTCGATGCCCGTAAACCCCTCGTGGATGAGCGCGGTTTTCGAGGCCTTCCCCATCTGACATATCCGATCGGTCGCGTACCAGCCGATATTGATGACGTCGCCGGATTTATACCCGAGCTCTTTTTCGGAGATGGACCAATCGAAGTCTTTCCTTCTCTTTTCGTAAGAAACGATATGCGACATAAGACTCCTCTCCAACTTAGCGTTTTTCCAGGACGACGACCGCCTTGGCCACTTCCTTGATGTGGGAAAGCGAGACATGAAGACCCGTGATGCCGTTTTCCTCGCAGAATTCCTTCACCTTGCCCTGTACAAACAGCTCGGGTTTCCCCTGTTCATTGTTCAGGATCTCGATATCCACGAACCGGTAACCGCCTCTCCAGCCGGTGCCGATGGCCTTGAGGAAGGCCTCTTTGGCGGCAAACCGGGCCGCGAAATGCTGAGCGCTCTTGGCCTTCGACTCGCAATAGGCGATCTCCCGGGAGGTGAAGACCCGTTTTTTCAGGCCTTCTGTCCGGGCGAGTTTTTCTTCTACGCGGCCGATCTCGATGATGTCCGTGCCGATGCCGAATACCAAGGGACAACCTCTCTTAAAAAAGACAGTTTATTATAGAGTAATGCCCCGAAATGTCAAAACGCGAAATTGACCTTTGCCTCCGCTTCAGATATATAGGCAAGACAAAATATGCCCACTACGAGCCGCAAGACGATTTACCTGCTCTCGCTGGCCGAGCTTCTGGGGATGTCCGTTTGGTTTTCTGCATCGGCCGTCGTCCCGGCACTTACCGGAGAATGGGGGCTCTCCGCGTCCGGCCAGGCCTGGCTGACCATGGCCGTGCAGCTCGGCTTCGTCGTCGGAGCACTTGGGTCGGCGTTGCTGAACTTGGCGGACCGCATCCCCGGGCCTCATTTTTTCTTTGTCTCGAGTTCAGCCGCCGCCCTGTTGACCGCCCTCGTTCCATTATTCAGCCGGGGACCAAATACGGCTGTTCTTTTCCGTTTCCTAGCCGGAGTTTCCTTAGCAGGCGTCTATCCCGTTGGGATGAAAATTATGGCCACCTGGACCCGGGAAAACCGGGGCTGGGGAATCGGGCTTCTAGTCGGAGCTTTGACCGTGGGCTCCGCTTCTCCTCATCTCATCAGAGCACTGGCAGGGGACATCAACTGGAGACTCGTTCTTTATGCCTCGGCCGGCCTGGCGGCACTAGGCGGGCTGATGGCCATTCTATTCATAAAAGAGGGCCCGTATCGCGCCGATTCACCGAAATTCGATTGGAAATATGCCGGACGGATTTGGCGTGAGCCCGCCATCGTCCTGGCTAATGCAGGCTACTTCGGCCATATGTGGGAGCTTTATGCCGTGTGGACCTGGGTTCCGGTTTTCCTTATCTCAAGCTTCAAGCTTTCCGGAGTACACGAACGATGGGCGAGTCTCGCCGGCTTCGCCGTCATCGCCGCAGGAGGGGCCGGTTGTCTGATCGCCGGAAAGCTAGCCGATCGATACGGCCGGACCGGAGTAACTATGGCCTCAATGGCGGTGAGCGGCACGTGTTCCCTGATCGTTGGTTTGCTGTTTGGCGGCAGCCCTCTTTGGCTCCTCGCGGTCTGCCTGATCTGGGGATTTTCGGTGGTTGCCGACTCGGCTCAGTTTTCGGCCGGCATCAGTGAGCTCTGCCCCAGCGAACGGACGGGAACGGTTTTGACCATCCAGACGAGCCTCGGGTTTCTCCTGACGCTCGTTACGATCCGCCTGATCCCATCAGTGGAGCGGTGGCTGGGCTGGCGGTGGGCATTTATGCTGCTGGCTATCGGCCCTGCTGCGGGAATATGGGCCATGGCCAAACTCCGCCGCTTGCCCGAATCCGTGAAAATGTCCTGCGGCCGAAGATAGCTCCCCCCAAGTTATCCTTCTGCTACTTCCTGTGTACCATGGTCGTCGAGGCCTGGGCGGTGGGCAGGACAAGCATCTCGCTGATGTTGACGTGCGGCGGCCGGGTGGCGCAATAAACCACGGCATCGGCGATATCGTCCGGCGAAAGCGGCGTTAGCCCTTGATAGACTTTACCGGCCCGCTCTTTATCCCCGCGGAACCGGATTAGGCTGAATTCCGTCTCCACCATCCCGGGAGCGACTTCGCTCACCCTGATAGGAGTTCCATTCAGGTCGATCCGCATGCCCTTCGACAGGGCCCGGACGGCGAATTTCGTGGCGCAGTAAACGTTCCCGCCGGGATAGACCTCGTGCCCGGCGATGGAACCGATGTTGATGACATGGCCTTGTCCTCTCTTCACCATCCCGGGGATGACGGCTCGGCTGACATAGAGAAGGCCTTTGATATTGGCATCGATCATCTCTTCCCAGTCGTCAAGCTTGCCCTCATGGATCTTATCCAACCCCCGGCTGAGCCCGGCATTGTTGACGAGGACCTCGATCGCCGCCCACTCGGCAGGGAGTCCATTGACAGCCCCTTCCACGGCCGGCTGGTCCCGGACATCGAGCCCTAGAAGAAGGATATCTTCCCCCTGTTTCCGTTTGAGCTCGGCGGCCAGCTCGTTGAGCCGCGGGAGACGGCGGGCGGCCAGGATCAGCCGCGCTCCAGTCCCGGCAAACGCCCGGGCGCACGACTTTCCGATCCCCGAGCTCGCGCCCGTAATTAATACAACCTTGTTTTTCAATGAGTACATGGACGTTCTCCTCACTCACAAAGGCTGAAGGGAAAGGATAATTGACCGTCCGCAGTGTGTCAAATATCAAGCAAGATCTGATTTGGGTAGGGTTCGACCCCATCTGGGCCCCGCTCCGCGGCCTGCCCCGTTTCCTCAAACTCGTCCAAAAATGCTGAGTATTGTCTTCGGTCAGGGCCTGTGCTATATCTATGCCTCCTAAAAACAGAGCCCAGGAAGAAAGCCCGCTGGAGGCCTTCAGATGACCCGAGAAATGAAGAGAATCATCGTTACAGGAGCCGCCGGCCAGATCGGCTCCGAGCTCACCCTCGCTCTGCGCAAGAAATTCGGCAACGATAACGTCCTGGCCACTGACATCAAGGCCCAGATAGATCAGAAGCTCCGCGAATCCGGCCCTTATGAACACCTCGATGTCCTGGACCGCGCGGCGATCGTCACGGCGGTCGTCAAGTTCAAAGCCGATACGATCTTCCATATGTCCGCCATCCTGTCCGTGAGCGGAGAAAGCAAGCCCCAACTCGCCTGGGACGTCAACCTCAACGGCACCTTCAATATCCTCGAGGCGGCCCGTGAGCACGGCCTAGCGAAGGTTTTCATTCCCAGCTCTATCGCCGCCTTCGGCCCGGAGACTCCCCGCGTCAATACTCCCAATGACACGATCCTCAAACCCAAAACCATGTATGGCCTGACCAAGGTCGCCGGAGAGCTCCTGGGGGATTATTATGTCAAGCGCTATGGCCTGGACGTCCGCGGCTGCCGCTACCCCGGTATTATCAGCTATGAGACGCTCCCGGGAGGCGGGACGACCGACTATGCCGTGGCCATCTTTTTTGAAGCCGCCAAGAACAAGACCTACAAATGCTTCTTGGGCGAGGACACCCGCCTGCCCATGATGTACATGCCCGACTGCCTGAAGGCGACGATCGATCTGATGGAGGCGGATTTTTCACGGCTCAAGCATCACGCCGATTTCAACGTCGCGGCCATGAGCTTCAGCGCCGGAGAACTAGCGGCGGAGATCAAAAAGCATATCCCCGACTTCCGGATCACCTACGAACCCGACTTCAGGCAGGCCATCGCCGACTCCTGGCCGGAGTCGATCGACGATTCCGCCGCCCGCGAGGAATGGGGCTGGAGGCCGGATTACGATCTTTCCAGGATGACCAAGGATATGCTCAGCGTCCTCCAGAAACGCTTCCAGGATGGAACGCTGAATTATTAGCCCGGGCCTCATTCACCGCCTAAAGCCGGACTTTTTCGGGCGGAGGTTCCCAGGCCGCTAGGAGCGAACGGTCGATCTGGATATTCAGCCACCGTTCCAGGGTTTGGATGACCAATTCTTTCTGGTCCAGGTCGCCGATCTTAACGCTGTGATTGCCGCCCGGCTGGACGACCTTGACGACGTCCAATCCTCCCGCCGGCTGGATAGCGGCCGCCGTCCAGGGGTCGATACCGCCGTAGATATAGACGATGCGCTGGCCCTGGCTCTGGAGCCAGGGGATGACATCCTGCATGACCTCGGGCCGGAAGTCCAGGTCAACGCCTTGAGGGGTGAAGGCACGATAGTCTGGCCGGAGAACCACGTCCAAAAAGCCCTTGAGATGGTCATAGACATACGGACAATACCCGATCTCCGTATAGGCCTGATAGAAAAGCGGCTGAAAATAGAGGAAGCCCTCGTCGGAATAGTAGTAAGGTGAGGACACATCGACCAGATGATCCAGGACCTGCTGGTCAGCGGCTTCCTTGCCGGGAATTCCGGCGCAGTCGCTCTCGGCTCCGTACTGCCAGAAGGCGAAGGGATACTCCAAAACGGTGTATTCGAATGCGGCCTCCTCGGGGATGATGGAAAACGCATAGTTTTTACCCTGATTATGTTGCCGGAAGAGCTCGAGCAGCCTGGCCCGACGGGAGAGGACGAGTCGCTGAAAGTCCCAGAGCTTCTGCCGGCAGCCGGCCGTTCCCACATGGGACAAGAAAGGCGCGAACCGGGGATCATCAGGATAAGGCATGACCGGTGCGACATAGGCGACGGTCGCGTCCACATCGCCGGGATAGTAGCGGCGGTAGAACAAGGCCGTCATCCCGCCCTTGCTGGCTCCGGTGCTGACCCATTTTCCGGGGAACAGGCTTCTCAGGGTATCCCGGATGCGATGCTGGTCGCCGGCCGCCTGACGGATGGTCAGGTATCTCCAATCAGGAGGGACGGCGTCAGGAAAGAAGCGATGGACCAGAAGGACTTGATTGGCCCGGAGGAGAGCGGATAGCTCGGGCTCAAAATTGCGGCTTATCCCGTAACCGGAAGTGTAAAAGACCATCGGGGCGTCAGCGGAGCGATAGGAGAGATAGAAGCGCTGGGAGAAAGCTCCGGCGGCCGGGTTAGCGTGATCGACAAGCTGGGTGAAGTCGATCCGGAAAGATTGGGCGAAACCCTGGAGAGCCTGGATTTGTGTTACCTGGAAACCGGGCAGGGCCTGGAGTTTTTGGAGGAGGGTCTGCGGTTCGGGCTCATCTTCCTTGGGCGAGCAGGCTGGGAAAATGAGGCAGGACAGAAGGAATGCGGCGAGGGCCCAGCGGAAAGAGCCGTGCTTATTCCTGAGAAGGCCTTTGTTCATTAGCCTGACGAGCCGTCCATCTCGTGTTCTGTCACTTCATTTATACCAGATTGCGTCCCTGAATGGGAGTCTTCCGGGACGGCGCCGCCTGCCCGAAGCCCCTCCGGCAGCAGGTTCATTCATCCTCGGAACCGGCCTCAAGCTTGAAAATCGCCTCCTTTTTGTTTAGAGTCCTGGCGAGGAGATAAATAATGACAAGAAGACCGATCCGGCTTTCTATGCTAGTGGCGGCGCTAATCCTCCTACCCTGTCTTCAGTCCGTTGCCCAGACAAAGGGCCGCCCCGCCCACACCTTTTCCATCGTCGCGATCGATAAGAAAACCGGCGAGATGGGAGCCGCCGTGCAGTCCCACTGGTTCTCAGTCGGCTCCTCGGTCATCTGGGCCGAGTCCGGAGTTGGCGCGATCTGCACACAGTCTTTCATCGAGGCTTCCTACGGACCTCTCGGGCTCGAGCTCATGCAGGCCGGAAAAACCGCTGAAGAAGCTTTGGCTGGACTTCTCCGGGCGGATAAGTATGAAGCCGTCCGCCAGGTCGCCATGCTCGACAATCAAGGAAGGGTGGCCGCCCACACGGGAAAAAACTGCATCCCGGAAGCCGGTCATTTTAGCGGCGACGGATTCAGCTGCCAGGCGAACCTCATGCTTAAGAACACGGTTTGGAACGCGATGGCGAAGGCTTTCGAAGCGACCGAGGGAGAACTCGTGGACAGGCTGATGGCCGCGCTCGAGGCGGCTCAGGATGAGGGCGGTGACATCCGGGGAAAGCAGTCGGCGGCTATCATTGTCGTCAAGGGAAAAAGCTCGGGAGCCTGGTGGAAGGACAGGGTCTATGATTTGCGCGTCGAGGACAACCCGGCTCCGCTCGTCGAGCTCAAGCGGCTGATCCGGTTGAACAAGGCCTACAACTTTATGAACAAGGGCGACGAACTGCTGACTGAGAACAAGGTTGAAGAGGCCATGAAATCTTACACCCAGGCGATGGATATGTATCCGGACAACACTGAGATGGTCTTCTGGCCGGCCGTCACCCTGGCCTCGACAGGCAAGGTCGAAGAAAGCCTTCCCTTGTTCAAGAAGGTATTCGCCATGGACACCAACTGGGCTATCCTGGTGCCTCGGCTTCCGCAGGTCGGCCAGCTGCCCAAGGACAAGGGGCTGATCAAAAAGATCCTGGCCCAGGCGCCCAAAAAGCAGTAACTGTCCGATCGTTTGAGAATTCCGATAGGGAGGTCAGATGTCAAAGCTATCAGCGGCTAACTTGAAGCGAAGGGAATTCTTGAAGACCGGGTTGGTGGCAGGGCTTGGAACCGCCTTTGGAAAATCGGCCCTGGCCGGACGCAATATCGTATCCTCGCCCGGCCTTGGATCAACCGGAGACACCTTGATCGAGTTCAAGGTTCCCCCCATAGATCCCGTCCGCATCGGGTTCGTCGGCGTCGGCGGCATGGGCTCGGCCCATGTGCGGAATTTCCTGAAGATCGAGGGCGCCGAGATAAGGGCGGTCTGCGACATCGTCGAAGAGAAAGTGGCCCGGATCCAGACCTGGTGTGAGGAGTCGGGCCGGCCCCGGCCCGAAGGCTACTCCCGGGGGGATTGGGATTTCAAGCGGCTCTGCGAGCGGGATGACATCGACCTCGTCTTCACGGCCACTCCGTGGGAATGGCATGTGCCGGTCTGCCTGGAGGCCCTGAAATCCGGTAAGCACGCCGCCACCGAGGTCCCCGCGGCCTACACGATCGAAGACTGTTGGGCGCTCGTCGAAACGGCCGAGAAATCACGGCGCCACTGCCTCATGATGGAGAACTGCTGCTACGACCGGCCCGAGATGCTCTGCCTGAACCTCGTCAAGAAAGGTCTGCTGGGAGAGATCATCCACGCCGAAGCCGGCTACCTCCACGACCTGCGCGGGGTTAAATTCAGCGGCGCCGGCGAAGCTCTGTGGCGGCCCCAGCACTCGGTCAAACGAAACGGAAACCTCTACCCCACCCACGGGTTGGGCCCGGTCAGCCAGTGCCTGGATATCAACCGCGGCGACCGTTTCGACTATCTCGTCTCGATGAGCAGCAAGTCGATCGGGCTTAACCTTTACTGCGCCAAGAAATTCGGGCCGGACAGTCAACAGGCCAAGCAAAAATACGCTCTCGGGGACGTCAACGTTTCGCTCATCCACACGGTCAACGGCAAGGTCATCACGCTCTACCACGACACCTCCTCTCCTCGGCCCTATAGCCGCATCCATATCGTCCAGGGCACACAGGGGATCTTCGAGAAGTACCCGGACCGGGTCTATATCGAAGGCCGCAGCCCGGCGGACGAGTGGGAAACACTCGAAAGCTACTATATCGAACACGACCACCCCGTCTGGAAACGGCTCGAGCAGCAGTCGAAAGGCGCCGGCCATGGAGGAATGGACTTCATCGAGGACTACCGGCTGGTCGAAGCCCTGCGCGGCGGCCGGCCGCTTGATCTGGATGTTTATGACGCAGCCGCCTGGAGCGTTGTCACACCGCTCAGCGAAGGGTCCGTCGGCAAGCGCGGCCGGCCGGTGGATTTCCCTGATTTCACCCGCGGCGGATGGAAAACCCCGCGGCCCCTCCACGTGATGGAGGTCACCTAAGCACGATCTTCCGGCCTTCCCAGTCGACGACCTTCATCTTCATGTCATAGACGCGCTCGAGGAGGGAATCTTCAAAAATCTCCGCGGATTTGCCGTGGGCCACCACTTCTCCCCCCTTCATGAAGACCATCTGGTCGGAGTGCTGGACGGCCATCTCCAGGCTGTGCAGGGTGACGAGGATCGTCTTCATCTTCTCCACGGCCAGCTTCCTGATGAGTTGGAAAAGCTCGGTCTCGTGCTTGGGGTCGAGGAAGGTGGTCGGCTCGTCCATGAGGAGGATGTCCGATTGTTGGGCCAGGGCCCGGGCGATGAGGACAAGCCGGCGCTCCCCGCTGCTGAGCTCGCTTATGGCACGGTCGGTATAATTGGACAAGCCGACGAAATCGAGCGCTTCGGCCGCGGACCCGGCATCCTCATGGGACGGCAGGGCGAAAGGCGAGATATAAGCGGCCCGCCCCATCAAAACAAAATCCGAGACGGTGTAATTGAATGTCGTGTCGTGTTCCTGGGGGACGTAGCAGACAAGCCGGGCCCTCTCCCGGCTCTTCAAGCCAGCCAGGTCCCGTCCGTTAACGGACACGGAACCTTTGGGTATCGGAAGGATCGCTCCGATGCACTTCAGCAAGGTCGTCTTCCCGGCCCCGTTCGGCCCGACGATCGCGGTGATCTTGGCGGTCTCGAAAGCGAGCCCCTCGATCCGGAGAGAAAATTTAGGGTAAGCGAACTTCAGCCCGGCGACTCGAACGCTCACAACCAGACCTTCCTCGTCTTCTTCAGAAGGACTAGAAAAATGGGGATGCCGACAAGGCTGGTAAAAATGCCGATCGGGATTTCGAACGAAGAGACCCCCCGGATGATGTCATCGGCGATCATCATAAGGCTCGCTCCCAGCGCCGCGGAGAGCGGGACGACCCGCCGGTTGTCGGCCCCGAACATCATCCGCACGAGGTGCGGGACTATGAACCCGAGCCAGCCGATGATGCCGACGATGGCCGTCGCCGCGGCCGTGATCAGGGTTGTTGCCGCAATAACCAGGATCTTCTCCCGGAGGACGTTGACGCCCAGCGAGCGGGCTTCCTCATCGCTCATCGAGAGAACGTTCAGACGCCAGCGGAGGCGATAAAGGATCACCAACCCCACGGCGATGAGCGGCAGGGAGATATAGAGATCCTGCCAGGAAGCGAGGGACAGGCTGCCCATCAGCCAGAAAAAAAGCGCCTGCAGGACATAAGGGCTGGCAAAGAACTCGACCAGAGAGAGGAGGGCCGAAAAGAAGGCCGTGACGATAATGCCGGTCAGGAGGAGCGAGATGAAGTGGGACTCGCCTTTCCCGGAAATCAGCAATACGGCTCCCACCGCGACCACGGCAAAAATGAACCCCGCCACCTGGGGAGGGAAGGCTTTTCCCAAAAAAACAAGGGACAGGGCCGCCCCGAAGGCCGCTCCGGAGGAAATGCCCAGGATGTATTCATTGACCAGAGGGTTCTTGAAGAGCGCTTGGAGCGAAGCCCCGGAGACGGAAAGGGCGGCTCCCACGGCCATGGCCAGGAGGACGCGCGGCAGCCGGATGCGCAGCAGAATGTCGCGGTAGGCGGCGGGCACACCCGGATGGGAGTCGGGCGAAATGACGGAGAGCACGGCTTGGAACAGTCCGCGCGGCGAGATACCATAGCTGCCGATGCCCAGCGAAATCAGAAAAAGGAACAGCGGCAAGACCAGGAGGAAGATGGCCAGTCCCCTGGCCCGGCTATTTTTCTGTCCACTCATGGAGATCCAACGATTTTACCAGCTTCGAGAAGATATCCTTCTTTAGGTAGAACATCTCATAAATGGCGTTCCCTTCCTTCTCAAGGTCGAGCCCGTCGAATTTCTCGGGATGAAAAAGCTTCGCCAGGTAAAGGGCTTCGACAAGCACTCCGGCCGGGTCCCACCAGTACCAGAAGCCCAGGGTGTAATGGACCCGTTTCTGCCTTATCGCCCGGATGGAGCCGAGCCGCCTGTCTTGCAACACCCCCTCGACCGTGACCTGCCTTTCCCGGGGAAGAAAGCTCCCCTGGATCAGTATGATTTCCGGATCCCACTTGAGGATCTGCTCAACGGTGATGACCGTCCCGATAGTCCCAAGATGGGGGGGCAGCAGATTTTCCGCGACGTTCCTCCCGCCGGCCGTCTGGACGGGCTCGTAAAAGACGGGCGTGCGGACGAGCGACGACCAGAAAGCCAGGTAGGTCTTCGGCCTGGCCTCGAAGGCGATCGGCCCGATAGATTCGGTGATGGATCGGATTTTCTCCCGGAAATACTGCCGGAGCTCACTGGCCCTTTCCGGCCGGCCGGCCAGGACACCGATGAGACCTATTTCCTCGAGAAGACCATCGTAGCTTCCCATCGAGGCGAGCGCCGCAACGGGGATCCCGAGGCTGCGCTGGATGGAATCGGCCAGCTGCAGCTCGGTCGGAGAAGTGAAGACGATGTCCGGGTCGAGGCGCAGGATTAGCTCCTTGTTGACGCTTTCGTCCGGCATGGAGACGACCGGCAGTCCCGTTCCACCGGGGAAGAGGATCTTGAACAGGTGGTCGTCCCGGCCCACGAAATAGTCCAGGCCCACTAGCCGGTCGGCGACGCCGAGGGCGACGAGGATCCGGGTGATCTCGGGTTGGAGGGAAAGGATTCGCTCGACCCGGGAAGGAACGACGACGGTCCGATGGAGCCTGTCCTTTATGGTCTGGCCTTGGCTCGAAGTGAGAACGCCGGCCAAAAGGAAAAAGAGGGAGACAGCAATGAATATTTTGAGCAATTTGGGAATATCGACGCTCCTGCTCAGGTTCTTAACGCCGTTCTCGAAACGCTCGCTATACATACTAAGAATGCTCGTTTCCTTATTGAAAAACGAGTCGGCCGAAAAACTCGGGGCGATGGAAATCCGGCTGCGGCGTCCGGACCGGGCTCCAGGCGCCGTAATGGGGGACCTCCGTCTCATCGCCGCACTTGTAGAAATTCGCCCGGGCCGAATGTCCGGGCTCAATCCTGCCTCCGTAGTGTTTTTCGAACAAGCTCAAGGGAAGCTTATAGGCCAGGGTCCAGAACTCGGCGCCGTGATACCCTGAAATAGGACTTTTAACCGAACTGACAATCTCCAACCCAGTCAGGTCGGCCTCCGGTATCGGCGTCCGGTGGCCGCGGTCCAGCCCAATCGCTGCGAGCACGGCGCCGAGGGCATTCGTCTCGATGTTGACATAGCCGATCCCTTTTTCCGGGAACGGATCGATAAACATCTCGACACAGCTGTCCTTGTAAACGGGGTCCTGAAAACGCGTGAACCGGACTCTGATCCTGGATTCGAAGACATCGAAATGCACAAAAAGACTCCGGACATTGTAGCATAGCCTGACATCGACGCGCGGCCTGTAGCCGTTGTCGAGCCAGAGATAGTGGTTGATCTTGAGAGCGGGGATAGAGCTCCAGAAGGAGGGTTCTACGGGAACCGGGAAATCCTTCTCCACTCTGGTAATGCGGTATTCGGGCGGGTCATCCATGGAAGTTCCCGCTTTAGAGTGGCGGCCGGCCGGGAGTCTCTTTTAGGAATTCCGGCAGGGCAAAGGCCGCCCTATGGACCTCGGCATTGTAGTATTTCATGTTTCTCGGAATATCCCGGCGCAGTCGTTTCAGCGGGTCCACCCGGTCGGAAAGAAAAGCATAGCACCAGAGACCGCCGGGATATGTCGGCGTCGGCCCAAGATAGTAGACGGCATAAGAAAAGAGTTCTTTCAGGAAAACCCTCTTCCGAAGCAAGTGCTCCAGGTAGAAGAGCGGCGCGCCCGCCTGGGCGGCTATGACTCCACCCGGCCGCAGGCAACTCTTGAGTGCCGCATAAAAATCCTTTTGATGAAGGACGGCCGAAGGTCCAACGGGATCGGAAGAATCAACCAGGATAACGTCAAACCGGCGGCCCGTCTCCCGGATATACCGGTTTCCGTCACCAATTACGATCTCGGCCCGTCTGTCTCCGAACGACGAGGACAGCCCGGGAAAGTGTTTCCGGCAGGCCTCGATCACCCGGGGATCGATCTCCACGAGCACGGCGCTTCTGACCCTATGGCGCAGCACTTCCCGGAGCGTCCCCCCATCTCCGCCCCCGATGATCAGAACCTCCTGGGGCCGCGGGTGGGCCATCATGGCCGGATGGACGAGCATCTCATGGTAGAAAAACTCGTCCTTCTCCGTCGTCTGGACGAGGCCGTCGAGGAACAGTACCCGGCCGTGGGATGCGGTCTTATAGATCTCCATCTTCTGGTAGGGAGTCCTCTCGGAGAGCAGCCGGCGCTTGGCCCGGAAGAAGATCCCGCTTCCTGGAGTGTGGAATTCACGGATCTCGGACGCTTTCATGATGGGCCTTCCTCGACGAAATTATAGTGATGGCGCTCGAAGCTTGTCAATCGCCGCCAAGGAAGATCAGTAATAACGGCTGATCTTGATTCCCTGGTAATATTTCCTGAGTATTTCTTTGTAGTCGGCGCCCGCTTGAGCCATCCGCGAGGCCCCGACCTGACAGAGACCGACGCCGTGACCCCACCCCTTGCCGGCGAAAACGTAGTGGCTCGTCCGACCGTCGGCATCATACTCCTTGTCCAGCGTGAAGAGCGTGTCCCGCAGACCCAGGACCCAACGAACCTTAAGACCCTTGACCACGATTTGACTCTCGGTCCCGATGATCTCAAGCTCGGTGACCCGGCGAGACTTGCCTCTTTGCCGGATGACGATGTCCTGGAGCTGGCCGATGGGATAATACTCGTTGACCCGTTTCTCCAATTCCTCCTGGGTTTGCCGAACCAGCCAGCGATGGAAAGGCGATCCCCTGTCCAGCGTGGCCGTGCTCACCGGGTAGGAGACTTCAAGACAGCCGATTTCGCCGCCGTTTTCGACCCAGCGAATATCCTCGCCGCCGAGCAGGTAAAGCCTCGAGGCCGGGAAAACCTCGCCGTCCTGCGAGCGGAAAAGAAAAGCATCGGGGGAGACGGGAACGATCCGGGTCTCGCCGCGTTCTTCTAATTCAAGCTCGTTTTTTCTGGTCAGTCCGCGAAACAACCCCTTCCGGGCAGGATCGAAATAGCTCCGGATAGCTTTGCCCAAAGCAAAGACCATCTCTCCCCGGGTGACCATCCTTTTTTCATCGGCCATCTCCGGACTGGAAGGAAGGACGCCGCTATGGATAAGATAGGCAAGGCTTTCTCTGGCGTCGGCCCTGACGGGAGGGAAATCCCGGAGGACATAATCGACCTCGGAGGGGAGCATCAGGTTCTTGACTCTTTCCTCCCATTGGAAGGCGGTGGTCAAGAGCTCGGCCAGGTTCGGAAAATTCAGGTTGGCCGCGGGCGGACCGAATTTCGCGCTGCTTTTTCCCACCAAGGCAAGAGCCTTGCCGACCCAGGCGGAGGCTTCTTCGAACGGGACCGCTTCGCGGTAGTAAGAAGGATCCGTCTCGCGGGGAATGATCCCAAGGCCGATCAACATGGCCGCATCGCGCTCGATCGAACGGCCGTTCATCCAGACTGGAACCATCGGCCGGCTTTCCAGGGTCCATTCCGGCTGTTTTTCATAGGTGCACTCGGTGCTCTTAAGGTAGGGCTGGGCCTGGCCCTCGAACACGTTCTGGATGTCCTCCGTCATTCCGCCGCAGGTACTGGTGTAGAGGGCATTGATGAGTTTACCCTTGTAGAGGGCCACTTCTCCATTTGTCTCCTCGACCGCCCGATTGCTCTCTTTATGCTCAGCGCTGAGGCCACCGTAAACCTGGCATTTGGCTGTATCGCAGAGGTCGAACCCAAGATCCCGGTTTGAGCCAAGGTTTTTAATGGCATAGGTCCGGGCGGCCACGGCCTGGGCTTTGAGCGCCTCGTATCCATGGAAGCGCTCGGGAGACAGCTCTTCCGGGACCACACCTTTGAGGTAGTCCTCCAAATTAAGGATATTCACAAGGACCAAACCCTTGAGGCTGGCGCGAAGCACAAATATCCCTCTGTACCGGGTCCCTCGGTAGGACAGGTAGCTTTTCGGATCGGTGGGGACAAAGTAGATGACCGTCCCTTTATTCAAGTTCTCAAGCTTATCCCCCACCAGCGCCCACAGGGGATGGGATTCCTCCGCAGTGACCTCTTCCCGCAAAATCCAGGCCTCTCCGACGCCCTGCTGATTAAGGGTCTTAATGAACTTTAAAGCCTCGTTCCGGGTGAGGAAGTCCCCAAGGCGGACTTGGTAAAGGTCCTCCGCTTTGCCCTCCCTCCCGGATACGACATAAGCCCTGAGACCGGATCCAGGCTTGAGGCGGGCGGCCAGATTATCCGCCTCCTCCTTGTTGGCCGTCTGAGCGACCTGGAGGATGTACTTTTCGGTGAGTTCCTCCTTATGCCCCTTAACCTGAATCTCGTCCACATCTTCGGCCAGAAGGCGATAGTCGGAACCGACTTCATAGACTTTCATGCCCGAGGAGGCCTGGATAGTGATTTGCTCCAGGTTGACGGCGAGGCCGATCTTGACGACCGGATTCTGAATCAGGAAACCCTGGAAAAATTGGTTTTCCTGGCCGAATTCAGCCGGCTTCCCGATCAGAAAAAAGAGAACGGCAAATGCTCCGAAAAAATATTTGCCGGTTCTGGGGCGCGATTTTAACATGAGCTGACAGACTGCGGAGCTATTTTATACGGTCCTGAAAGGTTTTGTCAAGAAAAACAGTCAACCTGTGCTACCTCTTAGTGGATTTCCTACCAGATATTGTATTTAGTATCTTGGATTTACCCCTATTTTATAGCACAAAGCGGAGGTTTCGTCAACCCGGCTCAGGCCGGGGTAATCCGGCTATAAAGGAGCCGCGAGAGGCGGGCAATGAGCCTTTCCCCGTCTTCCCGGTTTTTCACCCCTCTGGTTAGGACCACCAGGATATATGGTTTGCGCCCCCCAGGGAAGACTATCGCCGCGTCATGTTCCATCCCTGTAATGGAGCCCGTTTTATTGGCGACCCGCAGCCCATGGGGAAGCCCCGCCGGGATGCCGCTCCGAAACTTCTGTTTTTCCAGGATAACCGTCATCTCCCGGCAGGACGGCAAAGAACCGGCCCTGACGGAAGCGATCGATTCCATCACCCTAAGCAGGTCGGCGGCATCAGTCTGGTTGTTCCAGCCTCTCTCGAAGGCTTTGCTGTCTTCAACCCCTCTAAGGATCTGCATCCGCCGGATGCCCAAGAGCTCCAGGGTCGACATTATATTGTCGGGCTTTACGAGTTCGATCAAGATGTTGGTGGCCAGATTGCTGCTCGTGGTGATCATCCTCTCGGCGAGCTCCCGGATCGTCAAGGACTTCCCGATAAGGTCATAGATATCGGGATCAGAGTCATCTTCTTTATTCAACGAAAAGAGGCTGTCGTCGACGATGCTGTGAAACTCGTTCTTGATGATGATCCGTTCGTCCAGCCGATATTTCCCGTCTTCGGCCTGTTTGAAAACCTCGATGAGTACCGGCACCTTCATCGTGCTGGCCGCATGAACCATGTCCTTTTCTTTGACGTAAAGTGTATCTCCTGTCTGGAAATCTTTGAAGGCCAGGCTGACCTCGGCTCCGGAGGCGGCAATCTCGGCCTCGATCGCTTTTCTGAGGCTGTCCAGATCGTTGGTCCAGGAAAAGCGGTTCGAGATGGTCAGGCTGAAAATAAAAGTGGACATAACAAGCGGCCAGTGCTTCGAATTCATATCGATTACCTTCCTCGCCCATTCTAATGCGCCCCCCCAAAAATGTGAAGATGTCTGTTGGTTTCGGACGAAATCCGAAACGCCTCCAAGACTCTAAACGAAAGCCGTTAACTCCCCTACCCCTCCCGACCAATCCGGCGAGGTCTATTTAGCGTCGACGTTTCGGGTAAAGGCCGAAGGACTCCGGCAAGGAGGTCCGTGGACGATTTGGCCTATTTCAGCCGGCGCAGCTCTGGAACGCTGATGGTGATGGCCGCACACAATAGAAACATGATCCCGGCGTTTAGCAGGACGGCAGCCGGCTCCCCGAAGTGTTCGGCTATGGTCCCGATCCAGAGCGCTCCGACGGGCAAAAACCCGAAAAATGTCAGACTATAAAGCCCCATGACGCGGCCGCGCAACTCATCCCGCACCAGCGTTTGGACCAGGGAGTTGGCTAAGTTAAAGATGAAGATGACAGCTACACCTGTGCCCATCAATACAACCAGAGATAGCGGCAGATGGCGGACAAAAGAAAAGGCCAGGACCAAAAGGGGAAAGGCAAATGCCCCGATGGTCAAGAGACGCCCTTTAAAATCGAAACGGCCAAGAGAGGCGATCGTCAGGGCACCGATGAGGGCGCCGATCCCGCGGGCCGACTGCAGCCAGCCATTGGTCGTGGCATCGCCGCCCAAAACCTTGACGGCCCAGGCAGGCAGCAGGACGGCGAAAGAGACGCCGAACATGCTGGTCACAACGATCAAACTGATGAGCGTCCGGATCATCCGATGGCCGAGGACGTAGCCAAATCCTTCCTTGAGGTCATGGAGAGCCGAAGACTGCGAGGGCACTTTTTCCCAGGGCTGCAATCTCATGCGAAGAAGGGCGGCGATCACGGCAAGAAAGGAAAACCCGTTGATCATGAAACACCAGGCGGGGCCGAAAAGGGCGTAGGTGATTCCCGCCACGGCCGGGCCTATCGTGGTCGCCGAATTAAACATCGTCGAGTTCAGGGCGATCGCGTTGGTCAAATCCTCACGCCCGACCATATCGGGAACAAAAGCATGCCTGGCCGGGGCGTCAAACGCGTTGGCGATACCCAGGAGGAAGGCCAGAAGCACAATTTCCCAGGAGCGGACAATGTTCAAGAAGGCCAAGGTCGCCAGGGCGAAGGCCAGAAACATCATGGACGTCTGGGTGATCAGCAGAAGAGTGCGCCGCCGCACCCGGTCGGCGATCACTCCGCCTAGCGGCATGAAAAACCAGCTGGGCAGGCCGGCCGCAAAACCGACATATCCCAGATAGGCTGACGAGCCGGTGATCTCATAGACCAGAAAGCCCTGCGCCGTAACCTGCATCCAGGTGCCGAACAGGGATACGAGCTGTCCCCAAAACCAGAGCCGGTAATTGCGGTGGCGCAGCGATGAAAATGTGTGTTTCAGGCTGATCTGGCGGCGGAGCGTTTCGATTTCGGAGCGGACCATTTCGGCTGTCTCAAGACGCCGCATTGTAGCGCAATCGGGCCAGACGGACAAGAGGGGGAAGCCGCTCCAGGCACACCGGGATAGAAGTCTGGTCATGGACAACGGACTCCTCCCCCGATTTACGCCCTCGTCGGATCGGTTTAAGACGCTTTTCGCGTCTCCCGGCTTCGAAAAAAAGCAAAGATTGGGAGCCCGCCCAGGATGATGATCGAGCCGACCGCCGATTTGAGGGGGGCCGAGATGATGACATTGATAACAACGGCTATCGAGACAGCCAGGAAGACAAACGGAACCAGGGGATATCCCCAGGTCCGGTAAGGTCTTTCCACGTCCGGCATCTTTTTCCTGAGCACCAGCAGGGCAAGGGCGGTCAGCCCGAAAAAGATCCAGTCGCCGAAAGTGACATATCGAAGCAATTGGCCGTAGCTATTCGTCAGCAGGAGGGCCGTAGCCCAGAGGGACTGGAGCAGGATCGAATAATGCGGCGTCCCGTAGCGCGGATGGAGGCGGGAAGCGACGGGGAGGAACATGCTTTCCCTGGCCATGACAAAGTAAACCCGCGGTCCCGTCATGACGAATACATTGGTGATCCCGAAAGTCGAGATGATGATGGCCAGGGAAATGAAGGATGCGCCCAGAGGGCCGGTCATGGTCCTCATGGCGTCCGAGGCGAGCCGTGTCGAGGCCGCGATCTCACCGATCGGCAAAGCCTTGATATAGACGATATTTGAACACACATAGACGAAGACGACCAGCGAGACTCCGGATATGATGGCCAAGGGAATATTCCGGGACGCGTTCTTCACCTCTCCACCGACGAAGTTCAGGTTCTGCCATCCCCCATAGGAGAAAAGCGCGGGCATCAGGGCCAGGCCGAGGGCGCTCAGGAGGCCCAAACTAAAACCCTGGGGAAAAAGGGCTCCCCATTCGAGCGGCGCCGGCCGCTGCCAGAATAAACCGTACCCGATCAGCACCAGGAGAGCGATGACCTTGAGGGCAGTGAAGATATTCTGGACGATGCTTCCCGGCCTGATTCCGAGAAGGTTGACCAGCGAAAGAAGCCAGATTATCGCCGCCGCGAGAAGGACCGTTCCCAGCCGGCCCAGCGGCAGAAAGACGCCGATGAAACTGGCACACGTATAAGCGACGGCGGCGATAGCTCCCGTCTGGATGGTGCTGAACAACGTCCAGCCGAAGAGGAAACCCACCCAGGGCGAGAAGGCCTTTTCAAGATAGACGACTTGGCCTCCCGTCTGGGGGAACATGGCGCCCAGTTCGGCGAAGCAGAGCCCGCCCAGGAAAGCTATCAGGCCCCCCAGTATCCAGACCAGGAGGAGCTGGGAGGACGTCTGGAGAAATTTAGCGCTTTCGGCGGAGTTGATGAAGATGCCCGAACCGATGATCGCCCCGCTCACGATCATGGCGGCATCGAAAGCGCCGAGCTTCCGTTTCAGCGCTTCACCGTTCATCCTTTCTTTTTAGCTGAAGGCAGCGGCAAAATCAATGGGGCCGAACCCTCTCCGGCCCAATGTCCTTTGCTTTTTGGCGAGCGGCGAATCCTGCGGACGGGGGGGGATTTGACCTCATCCCCGGTTTTTTATAGAATTATCGCGTTTGAAAGTCACAAGGAGGACTTCATGAAAAAAACTATTTCCCGTATTGTCTGCGCCCTCGTGGTTTTGGCGCTGGCCTCGGCCCCGGCTTCCAGCCAGACGGCCAAGGAAATCCTGGGCAAGTGGATCGAGGCCCAGGGGGGAGCGAAGGCCCTTGAAGCTGTCAAAGACACGACCATCACCGGAAATGTCCAACTGGTCTCCATGGGGATAAACGGCACCCTCACCATGTATCAGAAAGAGCCCAATATGATGCGCCTGGATATCGAGATCATGGGCATGGTCATCACTCAGGCCTACGACGGCGAGATCGCCTGGATGGTTGACCCGCAGACGGGGGCGACGACCCAGATGCCCGAGAACGCCACCCAGGAGTTCAAGCGTCAGGCCCTCGGCAACGATGCCCTCCTCAACCCCGAAAAATACGGGATTAAATATGACGTCAAGGGCAAGGAAAAGCTCGAAGAGAAAGAATACCTCGTCCTCGAACAGACCACTTCGGATGGACACAAAACGACCATCTACATCGACCCCGCCACCTACCTGACCTACAAGACCAAGGGCACGGCCATGGGACAGGCCGGTGTCGAGGTCATGGCCGAGACGATCACAGGCGATTATAAGAAAGTCGAAGGGCTCCTCATCGCCCACTCCATGACCCAATTCCAGGACGGCCAGGAGTTCATGAGGATGACCATGACCAAGGTCACTTTCAACTCCAACCTGGAAGATTCCTTTTTCAAGATGGCCAAATAGGACGGGTGGGAGGATCGATCCTCTAAGAGAATATTTATTTTTCTGTCTCGTCCCGGAGGGAGGTCACAATGAAGAAGGTTTTCTTTCTTCTGCTGATCATCCTGTTCAGTTTTTCCAGCTGCGCCGTCAATCCGGTCACCGGCAAAAAAGAGCTGAACCTGATCTCGGAAAGCCAGGAGATCGCCCTGGGCAAGCAGACCGACATCGAAGTCCGCAAGGAGTATGGGGTTTATGCCAACCCTGACCTCAATGCCTACGTTCAGACCATTGGCAAGGATCTGGTCCCCCACACTCATCGGCCTCAGCTCCCCTATCAGTTTGCCGTCCTGGATACTCCTGTGGTCAACGCCTTCGCCGTTCCTGGCGGATACATCTACGTCACCCGGGGGATCCTGGCCCTCATGGGATCGGAGGCTGAGCTGGCCGTCGTCCTGGGCCATGAGCTGGGGCATGTCAACGCCCGGCACAGCGTCCACCGGATGAGCGAGATGATGCTCGTCCAGGTCGGCCTGGCCGTGGGCAGCGCCCTGAGCCAAACGTTCGCCCAGGTCGCCGGCCTGGCCGGCGTCGGCGTCCAGCTCCTCTTTCTTAAGTACAGCCGGGATGATGAGCGGCAGGCGGATGCGCTCGGCGTCGAATACGCCCGCAAGGGAGTTTACAATCCGGGAGAGATGATCGCCTTTTTCGGTTCGCTCGAAAAGCTGGGCGACCTCTCCGGCGGCCAAGCGCTCCCAGGATTCCTCTCCACACACCCTTTGACAAGCGAACGCATCGGAAAAGTCAAACAGATGCTCACGGAGGCTGACCAGAAACTCGAGGTCAAGGAGAGGCCGTATCTGAGGCGCATCGACGGGCTCGTTTATGGAGAGGATCCGCGCCAGGGCTTTGTCGAAGGCGGCCGCTTCTATCACCCGGAGATGGCTTTCAGCTTTGCTGTCCCCAGCGGATGGATTGTGGTCAACACGCCGACCCAGGCTATGTTTTCCTCTCCGGACGAAAAAGGGGCCTTGATCCTCCAGGCGGAGGAGACGGCCGAAGATCTCCCCGGCTACGTCCAAAAGAAGGCCGGGCAGATCGAAGGCAGCCAGTTCGTTGCCGATGATACCCTCAGAGTCCCCGGCCTGGCCTCTTGTCATCAACTCTACCGGGTCGATCAGCAGCAGGCGGAGACGATCCACCTCCGTCTATCCGCGATCCGAAAAGGCAGCATGGTCTATACGTTCTCGGCGCTGGCAAGGTCGTCGGATTTTCCCCGGTTCAACCAGGAATTCAGGCGCTCCGCTCAGTCTTTCGCCCCGCTCCGGGACCCGGCTTTTCTCAACCGCCGCCCCCACCAGCTGAGGTTAGTTGAGGCTAGCGGACGTCAAACCCTCCAGGAGGTCTTTTCGGGCGCCGGGATGAACAAGGACCTCTGGCCCTCCGTGGCCATACTCAACGGGCTGGAACTGGGCTCCAAACCGCCCCAGGGTCAGATGCTCAAAGTCATCCGCTAGTGTCCGGTCTTTGGAGAGGACTTTGGAAGGAGATTTTTGAGAAGGGACGCTAGGCTTCGGCCTCTTTGAGGACGTCGTGGGCGAGCCGGAGCGCCCGCACTCCCTCCTCGCCTGTGACCTTTGAAATCTTACCGAGCCGGATACAATCCAGGAAGTTGCGGAGCTCCTTTTTCAGCGGTTCTTCCTTCTGGATCCTCAGGGTTTTGATGTCCGTCCGGCGGTCCAACGGAAAGACGACGACCTCCTGATCGATGTAGTCGATCGAGTAATAGACGGTCGGCTCGAAGATCCTCAGTTTCCTCACCTTCCCCTGGTGAACGCGGCTGGCCGTCAGAGTGGCTACACACCCCCCCTTGAATTCCAGCCGGGCGTTGGCGATATCGATCTTGTCGGAAAGGACGTGGATCCCTGTGGCCCGGATAATGCCGACGTCATCCTTGATCAGGGCCATGATAATGTCGAGGTCGTGGATCATCAGATCGAGGACGACGTCGATGTCGAGGGAACGGGAGGAGAAGGAACCCAACCGCTGGACCTCGATGAACCGCGGCTCGCGGAGCATGGTCTCGACCGCTTCGACAGCCGGGTTGAAACGCTCCAGGTGCCCGACCTGGAGGACGAGGCCGCCGGACTTAGCCGCCGCGACAAGCTCCTCGCCCTGGCCGACCGTTTCTGTGATCGGCTTTTCGACGAGCACCGCTATTCCGTTCCGCAACAGGTTGAGGGAGATGGAGTGATGAACGGATGTCGGAGTGGCCACGATGGCCGCGTCTATCTCACCCATCATCTCCTCATAGTTCTGATAGTAGGCGACGCCGTGTCTGTTCCCTATCTCCACGGCCTTCTTGAAATCGATATCGGCCACTCCCTTGAGATCCGCCTCTTCCAGGTAGGAAAGGATGCGGGCGTGTTGCGTGCCCAGATACCCGACGCCGATGATCCCGACCCTGACTTGTTCCATCGTCATCCTCGCTTCTTGCCGCTGGTCCGGACTACGATCGAAATGCCCCGGGAGTCCGCCAAGGAAACCGCTTCATCCTTCTGGAAGAAGGCGACCTTCCCGGCCTCAATCCCGAGCGCAGCCCCGCCCGCCTGCAAAAGCGCCTGCACGGTGCCCAAACCGATGGCGGGGACATCGACTCTCATGTCCTGAGATGTCCGGCCGGCCTTAACCACGACAAAACCCGGGCCGGCCAGCCGTCCGCCTCTCCGGATCGCCCGGTCCGTTCCCTCCAGGCCCTCAACGGCGACCACGACGCCGTCCTTGACGACCACTGTCTGGCCGATTTCCAGGTCAGCCGCCTGCCGGGCGATCCTCAGCCCTAAACCGATATCCGTCAGGGCCGTCCGGTTTGGTGCCGCCTTGGTAAGCACACCAGGCCGGCAGAGATGGGGCGCCAGAAGAAATCCCGGGCTCAAAACCTTGATTCCCCGGGCCTCCAGCCAGGCAAAAACGGCCTCGTGGAGGTCCGAGGTCGATTTCTTTTTCACGCCCTCCAGCCGCTTCCAGGTCTCGGCATCGAAATTCTCCCTCCGGAAAACGACGCCGGGCCGGACCTTGCCCAACAGCAAGACCTTGGAAATCCCCTGATTCTTCAAGAAAGCGAGCGCCCGGCCGAGCTCCCCCGGCCTGACTGAAAGGAAGGAATCGGCGGCATCCTTAAGCCCCGGACCGGATTCCCCCTTGATTCCGAGCACGACGCATCGATAGCCGCGGCGACGCAGCTCGGATACGGCCCCGGAAGCGAACGCGCCCGAGCCGGCGACTATTCCGATTCCTCGTCCCATTTCCCCGACGATTTCTTGATGATCCCTCTCTTGGAAGACTGGACGAAGCGGATGACCTCATCGCGGTCCTCTCCAGCCGGGATCTGGGCCTGGATTCGCTCGATAGCCTGGCTCGTGTTGAGGTCGGAATAAAAAAGAATCCTGAACATTTCCTTGACGATCTGGATACGCTCCCGCGTGAAGCCCTGCCGCCGCATACCGATCGCGTTGAAGCCATAAAAAAGGACCGGGCGCATCCCCGCCACCTTGGCGAACGGCACGACGTCCTGGGTCACAACGGTGAATCCGCCGACGTAGGCGAATCGGCCGATCCGGTTGAATTGGTGGACGGCGCTGAAGGCGCTGATCGTGGCGAAATCGTCGACGCTGACATGGCCGCCCAAAGTGGCGGCGTTCGTGAAGACAACCGTGTTGCCGACACGGCAGTCATGGGCGATATGGCTGTAAGCCATGAAATAGCCGTCGTTTCCGACGACCGTCTCCCCGCCCCCCTTGACCGTCCCCCGGTGGACGGTGATGAACTCGCGAAAAACGTTCCGGTCGCCGATCCGCACCTTGGTCTCCTCCTGTCGATATCCCACATCTTGAGGCTCGCCCCCGATGACGGAGAAGGGCGAAAACCGGCAGGATTCCCCGATCTCGGTTGATCCGAGTATCTGGATGTTTCCCTCGAGGCGCGTATTCCGGCGGATTACGACCTTCTCGCCGATGACACAGTGGGGTCCGACCCAAACCCCCTCCTCCAGCTGAGCTTGAGGGTGGACGAGGGAGGTCGGATGGACGAAAACTTCACTTCGAGGCATTCGCCTCCTCGAGGTCGACGACCGCCGCTGAGATCACCCCTTCGGCGACGATCTCCTTATCGACGATGGCCCGTCCCCGGATAGTGGCGAAACGGGCCCGGATCTTGATGATCTCCGCCTCGAGCCTGAGCTGATCTCCGGGGACGACGATCTTCCGGAACTTGATATCATGGAGTTTGCTCAGGACGACGAGCTTTCTGGCGGGGTCGGGGAGCGAATGGTAAAGGAGGATCCCGCCGGCCTGGGCCACCGCTTCGACGACAAGGACCCCGGGCATGATCTTTACTTCCGGGAAATGGCCCTCAAAAAACGACTCGTTGGCGGTGACGTTCTTTATGGCCACTATAGACTTCCCGGCTTCCACCGAGATGACCCGGTCCACCAAAAGAAAGGGATACCGGTGAGGCAGAAACCGGAGAATCTCTTCGACTTTAAGCACGGGCTTCGCTGACAGACGCTTACTTGGCCGGCGGCGCCGGGGCGGCCTTGGAAGCGTCGTATCTCTTGATGACCTCCTCGGTCAGGTCGACCGAGGGGTTGAAATAGACGGCTCCGCTCTTGGCCAGGTCCAGGATGAGGTCGATGCCCTTCTCTTTCCCCAACGCTTCGATGATGGGGATGAGCTCGCTCTGGACCTTGTTGAACAGCTTCACCTGAAGATCCTGGAAATCGCGGCCGGCGTCCTCGGCCACGCGCTTTCTGTCGGTCTGCTTCTTCTGGAGATCGGCGCTCATGTTGTAGGCGGCCTCCTCGGAAAGAGTGAGGCGCTGGGTGTTGATCTTGGTCTCGAGCTGGCGGATCTCGTCATCGAGCTTGGTGATGATGCCCTGGTTAACCTTGTCTTTTTCCTGCAGCCGGGCGATGACCCTCTTCCCTTCAGCGGATCTCTCCAGGACATCCTGGGAGTTGATGACTCCGATCTTGGGAAATTGCTGAGCTGAGCCCAGCGAGGCGGCGGCGACGAAGATCGATAGGAACAGGAGCACTCGGGCGGTCGTTTTCTTCATGGTCGAATTCCTCCTAATCAAAATGTTGTCCCTATGGCGAACCGAAAATTGAGGTTGGTGTCGCCGGGGTAAACAAGACGGTTATTATAGGCCAAAATCAGCCGGAAGGGAACCCGCAGGGCCGGGACGAAGATCCGGGCCTCGATTCCCGTGGAGCTGTACATGTCGCGGAAGCTGAGATGCTGCGGTTGGAGATAGGCATTGCCGATGTCATAAAAAAGGATCAGGTTGAGCGGTTCGGCGAGATGGAACTGGTACTCGGCGTTGAAGATAAAAGATTTCATCCCTCCCAGCAGCTGCCCTGTCGGGGAGCGGGGGCCGATCGAATAGATGTCGTAGCCGCGGATGTCGCGCTCTCCCCCAATATAGAATCTCTCCCAGAAGGGGACCTCAGATCCGCTGGCCGTGAGGATGAACTGATAAACGGCGTGCAAACCGAAGACTTGCTTGGACAGGGTCGGATGCCAGTAGGTGAACTCGAGCTTAGGCTTTAAGAATGTGACATCGCCGCCCAGCGGTCCCCCCGCATATTTAAGGGAGGCCAAAGCCATGGTCCCGCGGCTCGGGGTCAAAGGGCTGTCCACAGTGGACCTGTAAACCGTCGGGATGATGGCGCTGACCGTATATTTGCCGTATCCATATCCGGGATAGTAGCCCGGATTGCCTCCTCCATAACCCGGATAGCCTCCTCCATAACCCGGGTAGCCGGGATAGCCTCCTGAGTAAGTGGACGGACGGATGTCGACTTTTTCATAGCTGTACGTCAGGTTTCCCCGAATGTAGCCCCTGAGCCTTGCACCCGTGATGATATCGGCGCCCCGGCCCTTCCGGTCGTAGAGATACGGCATGACGATGTAGCGGTCGTAGATATTGAAACCGACGGTTATGGGCAGGTCGAAAATATAGGGTTCGGAGAATCCGAACACATAGTTCTTGACTCTCTTCCCGTATTGGGCCGTTATCTCCAGGTTCTCACCCGCGCCGAGGAAATTCACGGTCGAATAGCTGGCCATGACAAAGAACCCTTCATAGCCGCTGTAGCCGGCCGTGAACTGGATGTTGTTCCTCTGGAGTTCTTTGACGTTGATAACGGCCTCCATCTGGGTGGGGTCCTCAGGGTTGGGTTTTATGTCCGGCTCCTTCTCCAGGTCCACCAGGCCGAGCTGCTTGATGCGGAGGATGCTGTCCTTGAACAGGGCCAGGCTGAACCGGTCTCCCTCGCGCAGCAGCATCTCGCGGCGGATGACCTTGTCTTTGGTGTAGTTATTCCCCCGGAATTCCAGCCTGGAGAGAAAGGCCACTTCCCCCTCGTATATATTGTAGGCCACGTTGACGCGCTTGTTCTTGGGATCGAGGCTTTCAATGGGCATGACCTGGACATAGAGATAGCCGACGTTACGGTAGGCATCTCCGATGTCCGTGACGGCCTTCTCCCTGATCTTGGTGCTGTAAACCTGGCCCTTCTGGAGTTTGACCAGGCTGCGGAGGTAATCGAGGGAAACAGCCTTGCTCCCTTCCACGGTGACTTCGCCCACGGAATAACGGTAGCCGGCATTCACCGGGAAGATGAGCCTCATCATCTTCTGTTCTTTCATGAAGACGGTCCGCCTGCTCATTTCCTCGATGCGAGGGACATCAACGGTGGCCTCCATATACCCGTTTTCCTGGAACTTCGCCCTGATGTTCTCCAGGTCTTCCTGGAGCTTGTTCTCTTTGTAAACGTCCTTGCCCCCAATCCAGGAGAAGAAGCTGTGCGGCCGGTTCGATTTCATCGCCAATTGCAGCTCGCTCTGGGGGATCTTGGGACGGCCGGCGAAGACGACTTCGCCGACCCGGACTTTAGGTCCCTCATCGATCTTGAAGAGCAGATCCATCTCGTTCTTGCCTTTCTTCTCCGTTTGGACATCGACCTTGGCGGCATAGAGCCCTTTTTCCAGAAGAAGGTCTATGATCGTTTCCTTGACCTTCTGGACCTTGGCGGAACTGTAGTAGGAATACGGCAGAACGTACTCGTCCTTCTCCTTGAGCTTATTGACGATATCGTCCTCTTTGACCTTTTTCCCCGTCTTATACGTGATGGACTTGATGACCGGGTTCTCTTCGACCGTGATCTTGACGACTTTGCCCTCCAAGCCCTCCCCCCCCTCGATCTTCAGGTTGGAGAAGAAGCCCGTGGACCAGAGCACCCGGAAATCCTTGCGCAACGAATCCTCGTTGAAATAGTCCCCCTCTCTCGAGGTCAGATAATAGAGTATGGTCTCAGGGGTGACCCTGTCGTTGCCGACGATCTCGATTTTTTCGATGCGCTCCTGGGCGGCCAGGGCCAGGGGCAGAAACAATGGCACCAGAAGCCAGACTAACCTCTTCATTTCCTTATCCTTATACCATATCACCGCGATTTTTCCAAGTTCCGGAATGGGGCGACAGAAAGCCTCCCGGAACGTGGCTCAATAACTAGAACGGCCGCCGGCTCAAATGCGTTTCAGCCGCCCGTCCTCCATGACATAGACCTTCCGGCAGAAAGCGGCGATTTTTTCGTTGTGGGTGACCACGATCGAAGTCAGCCCCCTTCGGATATGGAGGTCCTGGATCAAGCCCATGATGGCTTCCCCCGTCTTCCAGTCCAGGTTACCCGTGGGCTCGTCGGCCAGAAGAAGTTGCGGGTCATTGACCAGGGCCCGGGCCACGGCCACCCGCTGCTGCTCTCCCCCGGATAGCCGGCTGGGCTTCTGCCCGGCCTTGTCCTCCAGGAAAACTTCCTTCAGGATGGCCAGGGCTCGTCCGGCGGCTTCCCGCCTGTCCAGCCCCCGGATGAGGAGGGGAAGACAGACGTTCTCGAGGGCCGTGAACTCGGGGAGAAGATGGTAGAATTGAAACACAAAGCCGATCTTTTCATTGCGCAGGCGGGCCTTTTCCCGCTCGTCCTTGGCCTGGATATCCTCCCCGTCGAGAAGGATGGTCCCTTCGGTCGGCCGGTCGAGGCCGCCGAGGAGGTTGAGGAAGGTCGTCTTCCCCACTCCGGAAGCGCCCATGACGGCCACCAGATCGCCCCGCTCGAGGACGAAGTCGAGCCCCTCGAAAATCCGGAGATCCCCCTTGGGCATGGGGTAGGACTTGCCGACATTCTCGGTGACGAGCAGGTTATTCATATTTCAACGCCACCACGGGGTCGACTCTCGAAGCGCGGTGCGACGGGAACAGCGTCGAGAGGAGGCTGATGGACAGGCTGACCCCGACAATGATCATTAAATCGATCGGCTTTATATGGAATGGGACATAGGAGATCTGGTAGATATCGACGGGCACCTTGATCAACTGAAAGGTGTTGGCAAGCCAGCAGGAGAAGAGGCCGAGCAGCACGCCTCCCGTCGTCCCGATGAACCCGATCATCGCTCCCTGCAGGAAGAATATCTTCCGGATGCTCCCGGAAGGCGCTCCGATGGCCATCAGGATCCCGATGTCCCGGGTCTTCTCCATGACCATCAGGATGAGAGTGGCGATGATGTTCAGAGCGGCCACGACGACGATCAGAGTGATGGTCAGGAACATGATGTTCTTCTCAAGTTTCAAAGCCGAGAAAAGGGAGCGGTTGAGATCCATCCAGGTCGTCACGTACGTCGTCGGCGGCAGGACGAGCCGCAGATCCTCCGCCACCTCGGGGGCCCGGAAGATATCGGCGATCTTGATCTGGAGGTGGTTGATCCTGTCCTCCAGGCCGAAGAACTTTTGGGCACTGAAGAGCGAGATCAAGGCGGTCGTCGAATCAAATTCATACAGGCCGGTGGAAAAGAGGCCGCTGACCAGGAACCTCTTTGTCTTGGGGATGAGCCCCAGAGGCGAAAGCCGGGAGGAGGACGTCAGTATGGTGACCACATCCCCGAGGCTCGCGCCGATCGAGAAGGCCAACTCCTTGCCGAGGACGATGCCCTCCCGGGGAGAGTCGGAAGGAAGCGATCCCTGGTCCAGCTTGGACAACCAGGGGGAATGCGCCTTATCGCGTTCGAAATCGATCCCCTTCAGCATCCCGCCCTTGCTCTTGTAGGGCCCGCTGATAAGAACCATGTCGTAGATGATCGGCGAGACGACCTGAATGCCCTTCACCCCCCGCACCTGATCGATCAGGTCCTGATAGCCGCTCAGCCCCTCACCGCTCAGGTCGGAGACCATGATGTGGGAGGTCGCTCCCAGGATCTTGTCCTGAACGTCCTGCTGGAAACCGGTGATCAAAGCCAAGGCGATGACGAGGGCCATGACCCCGATCGCGATCCCCAGGGTCGAAATGAAGGTGATCACGGAGATAAAAGCCTGCTTCCTCTTGGCCCTGAGGTAGCGCGAGGCGATGAAAAGTTCGTAGCCCATGGAGCCTTATTCTTTCGGTCTCAGCAGGGGAAAAAGGATGACCTCCCGGATCGACCTCCGGTTGGCCAGCAGCATGGTCAACCGGTCGATCCCGATCCCCTCCCCGCCCGTCGGAGGAAGGCCGTATTCCAGGGCCTGGACATAATCCAGGTCGATCCAGTGCGCTTCCTCATCACCTCTCTTCAGTCCTTCGGCCTGCTGCTCGAATCGCCGGCGCTGCTCGTTGGGGTCGGAGAGCTCGCTGAAGGCATTGGCGATCTCCATCCCGGCCACGATGAGCTCGAAGCGCTCCGCCTCGTCCGGGTCCCGGCGCGAAGCCTTGGCCAGGGGTGAAATCTCCTTGGGCGGATCGATGATGAAGGTCGGCTGGACGATCTTGGGCTTGACCAGCTTATCGAAAATTATATCCAAGGCTTTCCCATAGGAGAGAGGCTGCTTCTCCGCGGCCAGGGTGGCCGCGAAACGGGTCACCTCTTCGGGACTGTCGAACCGGGCGGGCGCCAAACCGCTGTGGGCGAAGAGCGCCTCTTTATAGCTGAGCCGGGCAAACGGTTTCTTGAACGAAATGGTTTCCTCTCCGTAGGGGAACTCTTCCCGGCCGAGAAGCGTCAAGGCCAGGGAGTGGAGCAGCTCTTCGGTCAGCTCCATCATGTCGTGGTAATCGCTGTAGGCCTCATAGAACTCGAGCATGGTGAACTCCGGGTTGTGCTCGGAGGAGATGCCCTCGTTCCGGAAGTTGCGGTTGATCTCATAGACTTTCTCCATCCCCCCGACCACGAGCCGTTTGAGATACAGCTCGGGAGCGATGCGGAGATAGAGGTCGATGCCCAGGGCGTTATGGAACGTCTTGAACGGCCGGGCCAGGGCGCCACCCGGGATGGGGTGCATCATCGGCGTCTCGACCTCCACGTAGCCGCGGGCGTCAAAGAAACGCCGGATCTCGGCGACTATCCGGCTGCGCAGCCGGAAGACCTCGCCCACCTCCGGGTTCATGATCAGGTCGAGGTAACGGCGGCGGTACCGCAGTTCGAAATCCTGGAGCCCGTGCCACTTCTCGGGAAGAGGATGGAGACACTTGGCCAGCAGGGTGTAGGCACTTGCGAGGACGGTCAACTCTCCTGTTTTGGTCTTGAAAAGAGTCCCCTTGACATCGATGATATCGCCGATATCCAGCCAGCCGAAGACCCGGTAGGCCTTCTCCCCGGCCTGGTCTTCCCTCAGGTATATCTGGAGCCTTGTCCGGCCGTCCGAGACGGTGGCGAAGGTCGCCCGGCCCATCTTGCGGATTGACATGATCCTCCCGGGGACGAGGACCGCGATTTTCCTTTCCCCCAGCTCATCCGGTGTCAGACCGGCATAATCCCGGACTATTTCGAAGACGGAATGGGTCTTGTCCGCCCGGTAGGGAAAAAGGTCAACTCCCGCCTCGGCCAGCTTCAGAATCTTCTCATCCCGGGAGATGTCCTGGTCAGACTTTTTTGCTTCTGCGGACGGCCTTGCCTTGGGCCTCTCGTTTATCTTGTCGGACATTTTTCACCTCTCGCTCGGGCGCGGCTTGGGCGTGGATCTTCTTCCTCAGGGCATCCAGGATCCCATTGACAAAGGTCGCTGCTTCCGGACCGCTGAACTTCTTGGCGATCTCAATGGCCTCGTTGATCACGATAGCCGGGGCTATCGATTCACCGTGGAGGAGCTCGAAAGCGGCCAGGCGCAGGATATTCCGGTCGACCAGGGCCATCCGCTGGATCCGCCAGTGCTCGGAAACGGATTGGATGGCGGCATCGACTTCTTCGCGCTTGGCGGAGATCCCTTCGACCAGCCAGCGGCTGTATTCTTTGGTCTCAGCCGCCCCCCTTTTCTTTTTCCAGAAGGCCGTGACCGCCTCGCCTGCACCGGGAAGATCAAATTCCAGCCGATAGAGGATCTGCAGGGCGCTCTCCCGGGCTATCCGTCTCTGGCCCATTGACGACGATGCCTCAGCCCAGCTTCGCCGCCTTGACCAGATTCAACATCTCGACGACCGAGAGGGCGGCGTCCCAGCCCTTGTTCCCGGACTTCGTGCCCGCCCGTTCGATGCCCTGCTCGATCGTATCGACGGTGAGAATGCCGAAGGCGCAGGGGATCCCTTCGTCCATGCTGATCTGGGCGATGCCCTTCGTCACCTCGGCGCTCAGATAATCAAAATGCGGCGTATCGCCCCTGATGAGGGCTCCCAGACAGATGATGCCGTCCACCTTTTTCGCTGCGGCCAGCTTCTTCACTAGGAAAGGGACCTCGAATGATCCCGGAACCTTGTAGACGGTGATATCCGTCTCGGCGGCGCCCAGTTTGGTCAGGGCGTCCAACGCTCCCTCGAGAAGGCGCTCCGAGATGAAGCTGTTGAACCGGCTGAGCACGATGCCGATCTTGAGTCCTTTGGCCTGCAGTTTACCCTGGTATGTTTCCATGTGTCACCTCTCTCACCGGCCGCGAAAGTCCGGCTTCCGTTTTTCCAAGAAGGCCTTCGCGCCTTCCTTGAAATCCTCGGTCGCGCAGGTGCGGCCGAAGATCTCCGCTTCGAGCTCCAGGCCTTCATCCAACTTCCCGTCCAGACCCCGGTTGATCGCCTCGATGGAGTAGGCGATGGCCAAGGGACCGTTTTTGATGGCCTCCTTGGCCAGGGCTTCGGCCGCAGACAGAAGCTCTGTCGCCGGAACGACCTTGTTGACAAGGCCGATCTCGGCGGCTTCTTTAGCCTCGACCATCCGGCCCGTCAGGATCAGCTCCATCGCCTTTCCCTTGCCGACCAGGCGGGTCAGCCTCTGGGTGCCGCCGTATCCCGGGATGATCCCCAGCTTGACCTCGGGTTGGCCGAACTTGGCGCTCTCCGAGGCCAGCCGGATGTGACAGGCCAAAGCGATCTCGGTGCCGCCTCCGAGCGCGTAGCCGTTGACCGCGGCGATCACCGGCTTAGGGAAATTCTCAATCAACCGGGTCAAGGCCTGGCCCTTCCGGGAAAAGTGCCGGCCCAGTTCGGCATCAAGCTGAACGAATTCACTGATGTCCGCGCCCGCGACAAAGGCCTTTTCTCCGGATCCCGTCAGGATAACCGCCCTGACGTCGGGGTCAGGCTCGAACTCAAGGAAAGCGGTCTTCAACTCTTCGATGGTCTCGACGTTCATGGCATTGAGCTTGTCCGGCCGGTTGACCGTGATCCAGCCGATCCCGCCGCTCGTTTTCGTCAGCAAGTTCTTATAAGTCATCGCTTTGCCTCTCCAGGATTTTTTCTTATTCTAACAGATTGGGACTATTTTTTCACCAGATTTTTCTCCTTCCAGAGGGCGGAACCCTGAAGATTCTTGTCAGATGGCTGGTTTTATGATAATAAGAAAATTAGCCTTCCATCTCTCGCCACAAGGAGTCCGAAGATGAAAAACAAAGCGGATTTTGAAGAGCTTCCCCCTGAGAAACTGCGCTGGAGGCTGGAGCCGGCGGCCGTGCCGTTCACGTCGACCAATGATTGCGAACCCTGTGGGGAGATCATCGGCCAGGAGCGCGCCCTCAAAGCTATCCAGACCGGTCTTGATATCAAGAGCCTCGGGTATAATATTTTTATTACCGGCATGGTCGGCACCGGCCGGACAACGACGATCAAGCAGTTACTGGAGAAGCTGGAAAAGGAAGATAAGACGCCGGACGACATCCTCTACGTCAACAACTTCAAAAATCCTGATGAACCGAGCCTGATCATGCTGGCCAGCGGCCAGGGCCGCCTCTTCAAGGAGGCGATGGATAACCTCATCGAAATGCTCCGCAGCAACATCCCCGAGCTCCTCAAGAGCAAGTATTATGCCGACAAGAGAGAGAGGATAATCGAGACCCAGCAGGTCAAACAGAAGGAGATCCTGCAGCGGTTCGAAGAAGAGGCCTCGGGCCAGGGGTTTTCGGTCGTTCAGGTCCAGATGGGGCTGTTCGTCAAGCCCGACCTCGTCCCGGTGATCGAGGACCGGGCCGTTTCTTTCCGCGAGCTCGAGGGGATGGTCAAGGATAAAAAGTTCGCCCAGAAAGACCTGGAGGCCCGGCAGAAAAAATACGGGGAGTTGACGTCCGAAATGGAGGGCGTCTTCGAGAAGCTGCGGGAGATCGATGAGGAGACGCGGACGCTCCTCAAGGCCTGGGACGCCGAGGCCATCACTCCGATCATCAAGGGCGAGGTCAACGGACTCCGGGAGAGATATCCTCAAGGCCCGATCTCTGAGTACCTCACCCATGTTGAAGAGAACCTGATCGGCAATATCGAGCTCTTCAAAACCCAGAAAAAGGATGAAAAAGAAGACAAGAATAAGGAGCTCGGTGATGCCTTCCTGGAGTACCGGGTGAACCTGCTGGTCGACAACTCGGAAGTCAAGGGAGCTCCGGTGGTCATGGAGACAAACCCCAGCTACGTCAACCTCTTCGGGACGATCGAGTCCAGCGTCACCCGCCTCGGCGTCTGGCAGACCGATTTCACCAAGATAAAACCGGGCTCTTTCCTGAAGGCCAACGGCGGCTACCTGGTCATCAACGCCCTGGACGCCCTGATCGAGCCGGGCGTCTGGGCCACGCTCAAGAGGACCCTCCGCAACCAGATCTTCGAGATCCAGAACTACCTTTCCCTCTACCTGATCTCCACCACCCGGCTCAAGCCGCAGCCCATCAAGTCGAACGTCAAGGTCGTGATGATCGGAGACGTCAATGTCTATAACCTCCTCTTCTTCATGGACGAGGACTTTAAAAAGATCTTCAAGATCAAGGCCGAGTTCGACTCCGAGATGAACAAGGACGAGGGGACGATCCGCGACTACATGGGCTTCATTAAGAAGATCTGCGACGAGGACCACCTCCTTCCCATGGACAAGGGCGGGATGGCGGCCCTCATCGAATACGGCACCCGGGTCGCCGGGCGGCAGAAAAAAGTGTCCACCCGTTTCCACATCCTGGCCGACGTGATCCGGGAATCCAGCTATTGGGCCAAGCTGGACAAAAAGGAAGTCATCGGGCGGGAGAACGTGGAAAAGGCCGTGCTGGAGCGCTTCGAACGGGTCAGCCTGCTCGAGGACAAGGTCCAGGAAATGATCGAGGAAGGCACGATCCTGATCGACACGGAAGGCCGGGAGGTCGGCCAGGTGAACGGGCTGTCGGTCTATGACATGGGGCAGTTTTCGTTCGGCAAGCCGACCCGCATCACGGCCAGGACGGCGGTGGGCCGGGCCGGCGTCATCAACATCGAACGGGAAGCGGACATGAGCGGCCCGACCCATAACAAAGGAGTCCTTATCCTCGGCGGCTACATGAGAGGAAAATACGCCCAGAGAAAACCCTTCTCGCTTTCCGCCAGCATCGCCTTCGAACAGTCCTACTCCGGCGTCGACGGCGACAGCGCCTCCTCGACCGAGGTCTACGCCATCCTCTCGAGCCTTTCCCGGCTGCCCCTCCGCCAGGACATCGCCGTCACCGGGTCGATCAACCAGAAAGGGGAAATCCAGCCCATCGGCGGCGTCAACGAGAAGATCGAGGGGTTTTTTGATGTCTGCCGGGCCAAAGGGCTGACCGGAACCCAAGGCGTAATCATCCCCAATCAAAACATCCAAAACCTGATGCTGCGGCAGGACGTCGTCCAATCGGTGGCGGAGAAAAAATTCCATGTCTATCCGATCGGCAAGGTCGATGAGGGAATGGAAATATTGACCGGAGTCGCGGCCGGCGCGGCCCGTGAGGACGGGACCTTTGAAGAGGGCACCGTGAACTCCCTGGTGGACCAGGAGCTGCTGCGTCTGGCCGCCTCCTGGAAGGGCTTCGCCGGCCCGGCCGACAAAGAAACATAGATCAGGCGAGATTGACCAGGGTTTTGAGGCGGCGGACCTCGCGCGGTTCCAGGTGCCGCCACTGCCCGGGCTTCAAGTCCATAAGGGAGAGTCCGGCGAACTCGATCCGCCGCAATCCCAAAACGGGATGGCCGACTGCCCGGCACATCTCCCGGACTTCCCTTTTTCTCCCCTCTTGAAGCTCGAGCCGCAGCCAGCTCGATTTCTGTCCTGGAGCCAAGAGGGCGGCCTTGGCAGGGGCCGTTTTCTCCCCTTCCAGATAGACACCCCTCTCCAGCCGGCGGAGAGCGTCCTTGTCCGGTGCTCCCCGGACTTTGGCCACATACACTTTTTTGACTCCGAAACGGGGATGGGAAAGGCGGTAGGCCAGCTCGCCGTCGTTGGTGAGGAGGAGAAGCCCTTCGCTGTCTAAATCGAGTCGGCCGACCGGAAAGATCCGGCCCAGCGAGGCCGGGAGCCAGCGCTTGATCGTAGGGCGATCAAAGGGGTCTTTAAGGGTTACCAGGTACCCGGCCGGTTTGTTGAACAGGACATAAACGGGTTTCGTCTGGGCCTGAATCCGTCGGCCGTCGACCTGGACGATATCCCGTTCTTCGTCAACCTTGGCCCCGAGCTCGTCGATGACCCTGTTATTGACCGAAACGCGGCCTTCCACAATCCAGCGGTCGGCCTCACGCCGCGAGGCCACCCCCGCCAACGAAAGATATTTATTAAGCCGGACAGCCAAAAGTCCCAGGACGATCAGAAATGGATGTTGAGACCGAAATGGAGGTCCAGCCCGCCGAAATCCCACTCCAGGTTTTCGAATACGACGGAGAAATCCGTGTACTTAACCTCGCCGAAGATCCCGAGCTTGCCCAACCTCACCTCAAGGCCGGCACCGACATTCCAGCCCCAGTCCGATTCCTTGCCGATGTCATTCAGGTCGACCGAATACGTTCCATAGCCGACCGTGAGATAGGGGTAAATTATGGCCAGCGGAATCCCCAGCTTTCCGGCGACACCGAAATAATTATAATCCATCGGCTGTTCAAGGTCCTCCATGGAGGTTTCGCCAAAAAGAGTATGGTCGGCATGGTAGAACTGCCCCTCGAGGGCAAAGGCGAAGAACCTAACCCCGAGTTGGGCTCCATAGAAGAACGTGGAATCCCGGTCAAATTCGATCTCGCCCGCTTTGGCGTCCTGGTTGGTCCAGCCACCCCTGGCACCCAGGTAGATCTGGGCGGTGGCCGGGACAGAGGCGAGGGCCAGGAGAAGGAGGCCGCAGATGGCCAAATGACAGAGTTGCTTTTTCATAATTTCCTCCTGAATCGAACCATATATTTAATCGAAAGAGCGAGGTTTGGCCAGGACTTCAAGGATTCTCAAGTCAAAAAAGGTTTGGGCGTTGGCCGGCCGGAGGAAAAGCGCCGTATCGGCCCCCGAGTCCGACCCGCCGACGGAGATACAGGGCTCTTGTGTGGAAATCAAGCCGGAGTCGGCCGCCATGAGGCTGATCTCTACGGCCACTTTCGTCCCTTCGCCGAAGACGCGGAGGGAATAAGCGATGATCTCGTCCAGCTCATAAGTGGCCAGTTTTTTACGGACCGCCCGGTTCACGCCGCCGAAGGCGTGCTGGCAGGTGAGAATCTTCCCCCCGAGAGCCTCGATCTTTCGGCGCAGGGCGGGCCTGAGCTCTTGGACGTCAGCCCCCATGAAACCCGTGGAATGGGTGACGACGACCAGGTTCTTCCCCTGAAAAAGCAAGGCGGCCAGGGCACCCGTCCTCCCGGAGCTCGAGGCCACGACGATATTCCGGACTCCGAGCTCGTCCGCCCGGGCGGCGGCGATCTCGAGCGTCCGGCGGGTATTCTGCGGCCCCGGCTTTTCGAAATAAAGGCAGGGGACAATCACATCACCGCGGCTAATTTTTTTCCCGGTCATTTGTGTTCGCCTTTCAAAGACGCCCATCTTCATTTTCACCAGCGGTCCTTCCTTTGTCAAGCTCTCATGACACTTAGAACTGCAGTTTCAGTCCCCCGTATAGTATAATAAGCACAGGATATATACCCGATGGCGCGCGCCAACCTGGGCGAATCGTTCTCCATGTCGATGGGGTCGCTCTGGGCCAACAAGCTCAGGACCTTCTTGACCCTGCTCGGCATCATCATCGGGGTACTGACGATAGTCGCGGTCGTCTCGGTGATCCAGGGTCTCAACAAGTATGTCTACACCAAGATGTCCTTTTTCGGCGCCAACGACTTTTCCGTCAGCAAGTTCTCGATGTTCGGGACGTCCCTCAAGGAATTCCGGGAACAAATGAAACGAAAGGACCTCACCCTGAATGAGATGGAGCTCCTGCGCCGGGAATGCCGGAGCTGCGAGCTCGTCGGGGCCGGAACCGAAACGAGGCGGACGGTCAAAGCCGGAAGCCAATCCCTGAAGAATGTCGATATCCTGGGGGTGACCTACCTCGACAGCCTCATCGGCTCGGTCGTGGAGCTCGAGGCCGGCCGCCACCTTCAGAAGGAGGACGAAACCCGGTCCCGGCCGGTCTGCGTCGTCGGGTTCGATATCAAAGATAGGCTCTTCCCCTATACCGACCCGGTAGGCCAATGGATCAAGGTCGGCGCGGACAATTTCTTGGTCGTCGGCCTGGGAAAGAAGCAAGGGAAGCTCCTGGGGATGAGCCAGGACGGCTATGTCCGAATACCCATCACAACCTTTATGAAAAACTATGGGGCCCGCCGCAGTGTCGACATCAACGTGCATACGAGTTCCCAGGCGCAGATGAAGGAAGCCCAGGAAGAGGTCAGGACCCTGCTCCGCTCCGCCCGCCATCGGACCTTTCAGGAAGAGGACGATTTTTCCTTCCGGACTTCGGAAACATTCATCCAATTCTATAAAAACGCCACCTCGGGCATCTATTTCGCCATGATCGCCATTTCCTCGATCGCCCTGCTCGTCGGCGGGATCGTCGTCATGAACATCATGCTCGTCTCCGTGAGCGAGCGGACCAAGGAGATCGGCATCCGCATGGCGGTGGGCGCCCGGCGCCGGGATATCCTCGTCCAGTTCCTGATCGAATCGGCGGTTATCTCCGGCACGGGCGGGCTTATAGGAATCCTGTTCGGCCTCGCCCTGGCCAAAATCGTCTCGGCCTCCACTTCCCTGCCTTCGACCGTTGACCCGGTCTCGATCGTCATGGCCATCGTCCTGTCCACTTCCATCGGACTCTTCTTCGGCATTTATCCGGCCAACAGAGCGGCCAAGCTGAATCCTGTCGAAGCCCTGAGGTCCGAGCAATGAGGACCGGCATCCTGGGAGAGATCGTGCGCATGGCCGTAGACTCCCTGAAAAATCATAAGATGCGGTCGTTCCTCACGATCCTGGGGATCGTCATCGGGGTCATGACGGTGATCGGCATGGTGTCCGTCATCCAGGGACTCAACCGCTCCTTTCTCCGGGAACTCGAATCGGTCGGCTCCGACCTGATCATCGTCGGCAAGTTCGAGCCGGGCGCGCCTTTTGGCCGCCGGCCCGAGGAAGAGAGGCAGCGAAAAAACCTGACCTTCGACGACGCCATGGCCTTGAAGAGCGAGAGCCTTCTCGTAAAGGCCGTGGCCGTCCAGCTCATGGTGAATTTTTTCGAGAATATCCCGATCAAGTATCAGAACATAAGAAGCGAGGAATCCATCATCCTGGGCTTCAATGAACAGTATCCCCAGGTCCTTTCGGTCTATCAGCCTGAGCGGGGCCGGTTCCTGAGCGAATCCGATGTCCGGAGAAGCGCCAAAGTCTGTGTCCTGGGATTCGACCTGGCGGAAACCCTCTTCCCCCATATCAACCCCTTGGGCAAAGAGATCCGGCTCGGCGCCGAAGCCTTCCAGGTCGTCGGCGTACTCCAGAAAAGAGGGGCGATGTTCGGCCGCAGCCAGGACAACTTCGCCGGCATCCCCATCACGACGCTGATGAAATATTTTCCGTATGACCTGGAGCAACTTCAGATAATCGTCACCCCCAAAAAGCACGGCTATATCACGGAAACCATCGAAGACATCACCAACATCCTGCGCCGGAGGCGGAAGGTCGGGTTCGGGAAACCGAACGACTTTTCCGTCTTCACCCAGGACACGATGATCGGCTTGTACAATCAGATCACGGGCGCCGCTTACCTGGTGATGGTGGTCATCTCGTCGATCGGACTCCTCGTCGGGGGGATCGGGGTCATGAACATCATGCTCGTTTCGGTCAAGGAGAGGACCCGGGAGATCGGCATCCGCAAGGCCATCGGGGCGCGTTCGGCCGACATCCTCAGGCAGTTTTTGTTTGAGGCTATCTTCCTGACCGGGACGGGCGGCATCCTGGGCATCATCCTCGGATTCCTTATCTCGCTGCTGGTCAAAGCGGCGACCCCCCTCCCCGCGTCGGTCACGTCCTGGTCGGTCGTCCTTGGGTTTGTTGTATCCGTATCCGTGGGGCTTTTTTTCGGCATCTTTCCCGCCCGGAAGGCGGCCCGCCTCGATCCCATCATCTCGCTCCGGTATGAATAGCGGGCGATCCGTCGTTTAAAAAGCCGCTATTTTCTCTCCAGACCGGGAAGCTTCGTCTTGAGATATCCCTCGGCGGCGGCCAGGATGCCTTCGAGCTCCGGGCCTTTCTCGGCCACGATCTCCACGAGGGTTGAGCCTCCCCCTCCCTTTCCTTTGACCCGCTCCATAACGACGGGCACCAGCTCGCGCAGGTTGAGCGGCATCTTCTCAGAGCAGGCGAAAATGAAGTGGTCTCTTTCGGCACCCCGGACCGCAAAAAGGACGGCGCGCTCGGCCAGGCGGACGATGTGAAGGGCCAGGAGTTTGACCTCTTCGGCCGTCTTCTCGGTCCAGACCCTTTTGACCAGCCAGCCGGCTTCCCTCTCGATCGTCTCACTTGCCTCGAACCCGGCCAGAGCCTCCTGGAGCCGCCTCAACCTTTTCCGTGATTGCCTGGCTTCCTGAATCGTCTTCTCAACGGCCGTAGGGGCGTCTCTCTCATGAACCGAAAACTTCTGGCTGATCTCCAAGAGAATCCGGTTCTTGTCCCTGTAATCCTGCCTGGCCCGCCAACCACAGAGGAATTCGAAGCGCAGGTTATTCCGGATCTTGTCCCAGCGGATGATCTTGATCAGGCCGATCTCCCCCGTCCTCCGGCAATGGGTCCCGCCGCAGGCGGAAAAATCAAACCCGCTGACTTCGACCACCCGGATCGTCCCTTCTTTCTTGGGGGGCCGGCGCAGCGGCACGGAACCTAGGCTCTCCGGGGGAACGAAATAGGTCCTTATCTCCCGGTCCTCGAAGACGACCTTGTTGGCCCTGGACTCGACTTTTTCCAAGTCTGCGTCCGAGATTTCCCCAATCCCGATCTCCAGGGTCGAAACCTGATCTCCCAGATGAAAGGATTGGGTTTCGCCGTCCCGGACCTCGACGAAGCACTGGGAGAGGACGTGCTGGCCGGAATGCTGCTGCATATGGTCAAAACGACGGTCCCAATCGAGGACGCCCCGGACATCGTCTGACCCGCTCAATTCCCGGTCCAGAAGATGGACGACCCTCTCTCCGTCCTCAAAGACATGGAGGACGCCCGCCCCGCCGAGTGTCCCCCGGTCGGCGGGCTGGCCTCCGGACTCCGGGTAGAATCCGGTCTGGTCGAGGACGATGGCCGGCCGGCCTTCGCGGACGAACCTTTCCTCGACCTGGGCGTCAAACTCTTTTAGATAGGCATCCTCGAAATAGAGCTTTTTCGTCACCCTTCCCCTCCCTGTCCGGACGCGGCGACCAGGATGCGGGCGGTCGTCTTGAAATGCGTTTTGGCGACTTTTTCAAGGACCTTAGGGCCGTGGAGCTTGACCAGCTTGAGCCCAGCCTCTTCGACAAGGACCGAGGCTCCCTTGGGAAGCTCCAAACCGACGTCCTGGGAAAGAAAGTGGAGCCGCTTCAAAAACTCCGCCCGGGCGAGGAGCGAGGCCGCCGCGACGGCCATGTCCTCCTCGGCCTTGGGCCTCTGGACGAGCTCGATGCGCTTCCCCTTTTTCATCAAGGCGTTGAGGACAAAAGCTTTGTCTCCGAACTGGTCTGTGATGGCCAGACGGCAATTCACCCTTTCCAGGATGTTCTCGATGACCCTCGAATGTCCCCACGCCAGGATGCGGTTCAGGTTGCTGAGCCTCGAGTAGAGCTCGTTGTAGCGCTCCGGGCCGATGCTGACCACGGAATGAGCATAGCCCCGCTTGATGACCTCGGCCAGCTCCCGGGCCCGGTTGTCGGAAGTCCGCTTGCTGTCCTTGACGCCGAATTCCTTGAGGACGGCCTCCTGGCCGTCCGGAAGATACACGCCGGCGATGACGACCGGGCCGAAATAGTCCCCCTTGCCCGACTCATCAGTACCGATATGTCCTTTTTCCGGCGGAAAAAGCTCCGGCTGTTCCATCGATTTGGGCCGGGAGGGGATCCTACCTGATCAGGTTCCTGGCCTTGGCTTCCCTGATGAGGTCTGGCCGGAACTTGGGATGGGCGATGTTGATCAGCGCCTTGGTCCTCTCCATGAGGTTTTTCCCCCAAAGCTGAGCGACGCCGTATTCAGTCACAATAGTGCGCACGTCCCCCCGCGTCGTCACGACGCCGGCGCCCTTCTTGAGGAAGGGGACGATCCGGGTCATATCGCCGTCCTTGGCTGTCGAGGGGAGGGCGATGATCGGCTTCCCTCCCTTCGAGTGGGCGGCGCCTCGGATAAAATCAACCTGGCCGCCGAACCCGCTGTAGATGAATGTGCCGATGGAGTCGGAACAGACCTGCCCGGTGATATCCACTTCGATGGCCGAGTTGATGGCGATCATGTTATCGTTGCGGGCGACGTTGAAGGGGTGATTGACGTAGTCGGTGGGATGGGCCTCGATGACCGGATTATTATCAACGAAATCATAGAGCCGTTGACTGCCGAGAGCAAAAGTGATCACGACTTTATAAGGATGGAAGGATTTCTTGGAACCGGTGATGATCCCGCTGTCGATCGCCTCCATGACGCCGTCGGACAGCATCTCGGTATGGATGCCGAGGTCGCGCCGGCCCGAAAGCGCGGCCAAAACGGCATCCGGTATCCCCCCGATGCCCAGTTGCAGCGTCGAGCCGTCTTCGATGAGATCGGCGATGTATTTCCCGATCAGCCGCTCGACATCGCTGAACGGGCTTTTTTCGAGTTGCGGGAGGGGCTCGGAGATCTCCACGAGCTTGTGGAGTCGGGATACGTGGAGGAAAGAATCGCCCAGGACGCGCGGCATGCGGTCGTTGACCTGGGCGATCACGATCTTGGCCGTCTCGGCCGCCGCCTTGGAGGCCAGGACCTCGACGCCGAGGCTCATGAACCCGTGCTCATCCGGAGGCGATACGTGGAGCAGCGCCACGTCCAGGGGCATCTGGCCGGAGTAAAACAGCAAGGGGATTTGGTGGAGGAAGATCGGCACATAGTCGGCTCGCCCTTCGTTGATGGCCTTGCGGTCGGCCGGACCGACAAACAGGGAATTGTGCCGGAAGTGCCCTTCCATCTCCGGCTTGGACAAGGGATCATCGCCCAGGAGCAGGACATGGACGAGTTCCACGTCCTTGAGCACCTCCTTTTGAGCCGCCAGCGCCTTCATCAGCGCGTAGGGAGTGGCCGCGTTTCCGCTGATATAGACACGGTCCCCGATCTTGACTTCGGAGACGGCCTCTTCTACACTCACCAGCTTTTTCTTGTAATCATCGACCCAACTCATCTCAATCCTCCGTTCATTTCACAGCCTGGATAGTTCATTTCCGGCCGTTTTTCAAGTATCTATCCATCTCCGCGGCGGCCAGGCGGCCGTCACCCATCGCCAGGATGACCGTCGCTCCTCCGCGGACGATATCCCCGCCGGCAAAAACGCCGGGGAGGCTCGTTCCCATCGTCTTCCAGTCGACTTCCAGGTTTCCCCATTTCCCAACCTGGAGTTCCGGCGTCGTCTGGGCCATAAGGGGGTTGGGGCTCTGACCTATGGCCACGACGACCAGGTCCACTTCGGTGATGAACTCGGAGCCCGGCTTCGGGACCGGCTTGCGCCGCCCCGAAGCATCCGGCTCTCCGAGCTCCATCCTCAGACACTCCATCGCCTTGACCCGCCCGTGCTGGTCGCCGATATAACGGACGGGAGTGGTCAGAAGATGAAACTCGATGCCCTCTTCCTCGGCGTGCTTAACCTCTTCTTCCCGGGCGGGCATCTCCTGACGGGACCGCCGGTAGATGATCGCCGCCAGCTCGGCCCCGAGTCTTTTGGCCGTCCGGACCGAGTCCATGGCCACATTGCCGCCGCCGACGACCGCCGCGCGCTTCCCCCGGATGACAGGAGTGTCATAATCGGGAAACTGATAGGCCCGCATCAGGTTCACCCGGGTCAAATATTCGTTGGCCGAGTAGACGCCGACCAGGTTCTCGCCCGGGATGCGCATGAAGTTGGGCAGCCCGGCGCCGGTCCCGATGAAAAAGGCGTCATAGCCGTCCTTTTTCAGGTCTTCGATCGTCGCCGTCTTCCCCACGACAAAACTCATCCTCAGCTCGACACCAAGTTTACAGAGGTAATCGACCTCAGCCTTGAGGATGGCCTTGGGGAGACGGAACTCCGGGATGCCGTAGACAAGCACTCCGCCGGCGATATGCAGCGCTTCAAAAATGGTGACCTGGTGGCCCTTCTTGGCCAATTCCCCGGCGACCGTCAGCCCGGCCGGCCCGCCTCCGATGACGGCCACTTTCCTTCCCGTCGAAGCGGGTATATCGGGAAGGAACACCTTCCCTTCTCGGCGTTCGAAATCCGAGATGAAGCGTTCCAGGTTGCCGATGGCCACAGGGATCCCGGTCGCCTTCCTCAAGTTGCAGACGATCTCGCATTGCGTCTCTTGAGGGCAAACCCGGCCGCAGATGGCCGGCAGGCTGTTGGTTTCCTTGATCTTCCGGATGCTGCCCACGAGATCCCTCTTCTCGATGAGCTTGATGAAGCTCGGGATATCGATGGACACCGGGCAGCCGGAAACGCACCCGGGGTTGGCACAGTCCCAGCATCGCCCGGCCTCAAGAACGGCGGCCTCCTCGTCCAGGCCCTTATTGACCTCCCCGAAGTCGCGGTTTCTCGCGCCGGGCTCGCGTTCGGGCATCTTCTGCCGGGGGATCTTCATTCGCTCCTTGATCGGGAGGGACTTGCGCAGTTCTTTCCGCCACTCTTTGTCGTACTCAACCTTGAGCCTTTCCTTGAGCTCGGCCGAAATTTCCTGCTTTTCCGTCATTTCCGGCCCTCGTCGCACCCTGTCCTTGTCATCAGAACCGCTCCCTCTCGAAGGCGCACAGCGATTTCACTTCATCATCGAAATAGGACTTGCGGCGGGAAAACAGCTCCGGCCAATCGATGGAATGGCCGTCGAAATCCGGCCCGTCGACACAGGCGAATTTCGTCTTCCCGTCCGCGGTCACGCGGCACGCGCCGCACATGCCCGTTCCATCGACCATGATCGGGTTGAGGCTGACCATGGTCTTCACTCCGGCGGGCCGCGTGGCTTCGGCGCAACGGTACATCAGATAGGTGCAGCCGATGGCCACGACCCGGTCGATCTTCTTCTCTTCTTTGACAAGAGAGTCGAGTTTATAAGGAATGTATTCCTTGGATTCATAGCGGCTGTCCCGGGCCGAGACAAAGAGCCGGTCGCTGACCTTTCTCAGCTTGTCCTCCCAATAGAAAAGGTAGCTGGCCTTGACATCGATAAGCGTCAGAACGCGGTTCCCGGCCTGCTTGAGAGCGCGGGCGATAGGATAGATGGCGGCGATCCCGAAGCAGCCGCCGGCGCAGACCACGGTCCCGAAATTCTGGATATCCGAGGGCCGGCCGAGCGGCCCGACATAAACCGGCAGGTCATCGCCCGGCTTGAGCAGGGACAGCTTCTCCGTGCTGGTTCCCACGAGCATGAAGACCGACGTCACCGAACCCCGCTTGGCATCCCAGTCGGCGATGGTCAGGGGGATCCTCTCGCCCCGTTCATCGGACATGACGATAATAAACTGGCCGGGGCGGCTCTTCCGGGCCACCTCGGGGGCATGGACTTCAAGCAGATGGATGTTGGGCACCAGCCGCTCTCGCCGCAGGACCTTGGCCATGCTGCTCCTCTATCTATCCTTCCGGTTTCCGGTCGCGAGGTTTGGATTTTTCTCTCAACCGCCTGAGACCCCTGACCTCTTCCCGGAGATCCAGGCCGCGGTAATAATCGGGGGCAACCGGGCGCTCCCCGCCGCCAGGAGAAGACAGGGCGGGCTGTGCCATCCCCGCCGCAGCCGCCGGCGAAATTAACCGGGCGGAGGGTTCTTCATCCTCCCGCACGTAGGACGGCCGGCCTTTCCTAAAATGGTGAGAGGAGGCCTCTTGAAGAGCGGGCAGTCCCTTGCTCATTTCCTCGGCGATCTCCGCTGAGCTCTGAAAAGCAAACCCCTGTCTCCCCATTTTTTCGGCCAGCCGGCAGAAGATCCACCAGTCCGGCTTGGACTCACCCTGGGGATTCAGCAGCGGCTTGGATTTCTGGATCCTTCCTTCGATATTGACAAAGGTCCCGTCGGTCTCCGCCCAGGTCGCGGCGGGAAGGACGACGTCGGCCAGCCGGCTGACGGGGCCTCGATAGCACTCCTGGACGATCAGGAAATCCGGGCGGCTGTCGCCCAACTGGGGGAACGCCCCGGCCAGGTAGAGAGATTTAACCCGCCCTTTCTCGGCTTCCTGAAAAACCCGGCCAAGGGATAAACCGTTCGCCGCGGCCGCTGGCCAAAGCTCGATGAGTCCCCTCTCGTTGTTCTCGGCGGCCAAGGGAATGAGCCGGGCCTCGACCAACTGGGCGAGGTTCCAGAGCATCGGGATGATCCGCCTGTCGTCAGGCCCCCCGACAAACCCGGAGCCGCAGAGAAAGTATCCGGGCCCGCTCTCTTCAAGGAGAAGCCCTGCCGATTGGAGCTCTTCTGCCGTGAGTCCGGTCGAGGAGACAAGGCCCAGCGGACCCGCCTTCTCCAGCAAGGACTTCAGTTCTTCGCAGCCAGGGAGAGAAGCCCTCTTGTCTTTCGGCCGGCGGTCGAGGAGCCAGCGGCTGAGGTATCCCAGAACCGCCGGTTCATTTCCGGGTTTTACCCTCAGGGACAGCGTTGCCCAGCGGTCGAGGGCCGAATCGCCCGAATTCAAGACGAGCAGCTTGGCCCCTTTCCGGACCGCTTTGAGAACGTTGACCCAGAGCACAGGCTGGGAAACAGCCGGATCAGTTCCCGCCGCCAGGATTAGCCCGGCCTCAGAGAGCGAAGCCAGCTCAAAATTGAGCCGGGCCGCAACTCCGTGTTCCCGCAGTACGCTCCGGCAGGCCGAGAGCGGCAGGCGGCCCGCAGAGTCGAGCAGCGGTTCGGCATTCAAGACATCCCGGCCGAACTTCAGGGCGACGTACTGGTCTTCCAGGGAGAGCTGGGAAGAGACCACAAATCTGGAGCCGGGCCCGCGATCATCCGTCAATCTCTGGGCGGCCGCATCCAGGGCCTCATCCCAGGTCGCCTCCACTAGCTCACCGTGTCGCCGGACGATCGGCCGGAGCGACCGCCTGGGAGAATGGACGACGTCCCTGAGCACAAACCGGCCCTTGACGCAGGCTTGTCCTTCGTTCACTGGATGCCCATCTTTAGGATAGGAACTGATGATCTGTCCTTTCCGCAGGCCGACCTCAAGGGTGCATCCGACGCTGCATAGAGGACAGATCGTGCTGCGGGTCTCGTCAGGCAGGCCCGCGCCTTTCAGAGCCCGCTCGGTCAGCGCGCCGGTCGGGCAGACGTCGACGCAGGCGCCGCAGAATTGACATCCGGAATCGAGAAGGGGCCGATCCATGGCCGTGCCGATGACCGCCTGGGGGCCCCTGAAAACAACGGAGATCGCCGACGCTCCGCGCACCTCGGCGCACGCCCGGACACAGCGTGCACAGAGAATGCACAGGTTGTAGTTCCGGTCGAAGAAGGGATCCTCCCTGAGGATCTCGAAATTTCGGTACGAGGCCGGGAACCTGACCCTTTCGACCTTGAGCTCTTCCACGACCTCCTGGAGCCGGCACTGGCCGTTCTCCGGACAGAGCACACAGCCCGTGGCTTCGCCCACTTTTCGGGTGGTGGACTTGTATTCCTCGCAGTCTTTTTTTTCTGTACAGATGAGGCAGGCATGCGGATGTTCCGAGAGGATGAGCTCGAGCGTCAGCCGGCGAAGGTCCCGGAGCTCGGGCGTTTCGGTTATCACCTCGAGGTTATCCTCGACAGGAGTGCAGCAGGCCGGGACATACCCCCTCCTGCCTTTGATTTCGACGAGGCAAAGCCGGCATCCCCCGTAGGAACTCAGCCCCTTGGCCGCGCACAGGTTGGGGATCGCGATGCCGTGCGACTTGGCCGCTTCGAGGACGGTCGTGCCGGGTTCAGCAGCAAACTCCCGGCCGTTGATCTTCAGCTTAATCATGGCGGCGTTTCTTGGTCCTTCGGACTTCCGGCGGAGCTTTCCGGCCCGACCGGGGGACGAGCTTGCGGCAAACCCCGGCGGCGCACTTCTTATGTTTGATATGATCGATGTACTCTTCGCGGAAATGCCGGAGCGTGGAGAGCACCGGATTGGGCGCCGTCTGTCCCAGCCCGCAGAGCGAAGCCACAGTGATGGAATCGCCCAGCTCTTTCAGCCTGGCCAGATCCTCCTCTTCTCCCTCTCCCCCCGTGATCCGGACCAGGATGTCGTGCATCTGCCGCGTCCCGACCCGGCAGGGGACGCACTTTCCGCAGGATTCCTCCTGGGTGAAGTGCATGTAATGGCGGGCCAGGTCGACCATGCAGGTCGTCTCATCCAGGACGATCATCCCGCCCGAGCCCATCGTCGATCCCGCCTGGACGAGGTTGTCGTAGTCGATGGCCAGGTCCAGGAACTCGGCGGGCAGGAACCCGCCTGCCGGCCCCCCCGTCTGGACGGCTTTGAACTTCTTTCCGTCCTTTATGCCGCCGCCGATATCATAGATGATCTCGCGGAGCTTGATCCCCATGGGGACTTCGACCTGGCCGCCGCTGCGGATTTTGCCGACCAGCGAAAAGATCTTGGTCCCCTTGCTTTTGGGCGTCCCGATCTGGCTGTACCATTCCGCTCCCCGCTTGATGATCAGGGGGACGTTGGCCCAGGTCTCGACGTTGTTTATATTGGTCGGATAACCCCACAGACCGGACTGGGCGGGAAACGGGGGACGCTGCCGTGAAACAGCCCGCCGCCCCTCGATCGAGGACATCAGCGAGGTCTCTTCGCCGCAGACAAAAGCCCCGGCGCCTTCGACGATCTGGATATCGAAGTGGAACTCCGAACCCAGGATCGACTTCCCGAGCAGGCCGTGTTTCCTGGCCTGATCCCGGGCGATCGTTATCTGCCGGACAGCCTGAGGAGCCTCCATCCGGACATAAATATAACCTTCGGCCGCTCCCATGGCATAGGCGCCGATGATCATGCCCTCGATGACACTGTGAGGATTGGCCGCCAAAATGCTGCGGTCCATATAGGTGCCCGGATTCCCCTCGTCGGCGTTGCAGATGATATATCTCCGGTCGGCGCTCTCATTGCGGCAGAATTGCCATTTCTTTCCGGTCGGGAAGCCCGCCCCTCCCCTTCCCCTCAACCCGGCCGATTCGACTTCCCGGATCACCTCCTCGGCCGTCATGTCGAACAGCGCCTTGGCCAGGGCCTGATACCCGTCGGCCAGGACATAATCTTCGATCCGGTCCGGATCGATGCGCAGGTTGTCCCCGGTGAGCAGCCGCATCTGCTTCCGGTAAAAGGGGATCTCTTTAAGCTGAGAATACCGACGGCGGGACTTGGGGTCTTCGTAGACAAGGGGGTCGACCACCTTGTTTTTGAGGAGGGTCTTGTCAATGATGGCGGGGATATCCTCCGGCTTCAGCCGGCCATAATAGATCTCTCCGGGATAGATGACGATGTTGGGCTCCATCTCGCAGAACCCGTGACAGCCCGTTACCTCCAGCTTGACCCTATCCTCCAGCCCACGACCGTCGAGCTCCTGTTTGAGAGCTTCGATGATAGCGAGGGAACCACTCGCCCGGCCGCAGGTCCCGTTTGAGACGACCACGGTCTTTTGGGGAGCCGGCCGTTCCTCGAGGATCAGCGCTTTCCAGGCCGTAAGCTGAGTCGGGTGGGTGAGCATTCTCACGGGCGCCTACTTCTTCTTCCTGTATGCCGCGACGATGGAGCGCACGTCTTCGACCGAAACTTGGGAATAATAGGTGCCGTTGACGACGACGGTCGGCCCGATGGCGCAGCAGCCGAGGCAGTTGACCGTGTCCAGCGAGAACAGCCGGTCCGGCGTCGTTCCCCCCGGCTCGACCCCCAGCTCCTTTTTCATCTCCTCGAAAACTCCGGCGCCTCCGCGGACATGGCAGGACGTCCCCTGGCAGACAGTCACCAGATACTTGCCCCGGGGGCGAAGCCTGAAAGCCTTATAAAACGTGAGCACTCCGTAGACTTCGCTCTCGGTCGTGTTCAGATGCTCGGCGATGCGCCGGACGGCCGGGGCGGGGATGTAGCCGTATTCGGCCTGGACCATATGCAAGATCCGGGTCAGGTCCTTCTGTTCGCGGCCGAATCCCCGCAGAAGAGCATCCATCTCAGCACCGGTCATGAGTCATTCACTCCGAGTAAAGATCCTGGCATTTCAGGCCGAAACGCTCGGCGATATTTTTCTTGGTGAGATGACCGCGGGCCATATAGACTCCCCGGCTGAGGGCCTTGTTTTCCCGGACGGCCTGGTCGATGCCGAGCGTTCCGATGGCGTGCAGGTAATGGACGATCAGGTTGGAAAGAACCTTGGTCGAAGTCCGGCTGACCGCCGAGGTGATGTTGGGAACGCAGTAGTGGATGACGCCGTCGTCGATATATGTCGGATGCTCGAGTGTCGTCGGCCGGCTGGCCTCTATGCAGCCGCCGTGGTCGATGGCCAGGTCGATGATGACCGACCCCTTTTTCATGGTCTTGACCATCTCCCGGGTGATCATAACGGGGGCCCTTTCTCCGGGCCGGAGGACGGCCCCGATGAGGACATCGGCTACTGTGGTCATCCGGGTCAGGTTGAATTTGCTCCCCATCAGGGTAATCGCGCGGCCGCCCGTCATCTCCTCGATCCTTCTCAATCTCTCCATGTTGTGGCCGACGACGATGGTGTGGGCGCCGGCGCCGAGCATCGCCCGGCAGGCGCTCCGGGCCAGGACGCCGCTCCCGATAATCACGACCGTGGCCGGGGCGACGCTGACAACACCGCCCAGGATGGCCCCCCGGCCGCCCTGGTTGGTCTGGAGATAGTGACCGGCGATGGCCAGGCACATCTGCCCGGCGACCTCGCTCAGGCTCTCATAAAAAGGCAGGACGTCGTCGTCCTGGATGATCTCGTAACCGATCATGGTGACATTCTTTTGGAGGAGTTCCTCGACGATCGCCTTTTTGGCGATGGCCAGATGATGAAATCCGAGGAGGATCTGGTTCGCTTTGACCAGCCGGCATTCTTCCTGGTTGAGGGGGGAGATGTTCAGGACGATATCGGACCGTCCGAAGACCTCTTCTTTAGTGAAAACGATGCGGGCTCCCTGCGCGGAGAACTCCTCGTTCGTATACCCGGCCTTCAGGCCGGCTCCGGCTTGGACATAGACCTTATGCCCTTTCTCGGCCAGGAAGGAAACGCCGCTCGGGTTCAGGCCGACCCGGTTCTCTATTTTTGCGCTCTCGTTGATCACTCCGATTTCCATCTATTCCTCCTTAAAAAAGAGTCCTATATTATCAAAATAAAAAAAAATCGACAACCGGCTTCTGACTTTCAATCCGGGAAGACGGTGCGGCCGGCGACGATTGTTCTCACGACACGGGCGGCGGCGATGTCCTGGGCGGGGATCTTGAAAATGTCCCGGTCGAGGACTGCGAGGTCGGCCAGAAAGCCCTCTTTGATCGCGCCCTTTGACCTTTCGGCGAATTCGGCATAGGCGCCTTCCGTCGTATACGCCCGCATCGCCTCTTCGAGCGAGATCTTCTGCTCCGGATACCAGCCCTCCGGATGTTTCCCGTCGGTCGTCCTCCGCGTTACGGCGGCGTAGATCCCGGCCAAGGGATCGAGCGGCGCCACCGTCCAATCGGACCCGGCGGCGATCCTGACGCCTTTGTCCAGGAGCGAGCGGAAAGCATAGGTCGTCCGGCAGCGCTCGGCTCCGATCTTCCGCTCGGCCCAGCGGCCGTCATCGATGGCGTGGTACGGCTGGACCGAGGCGATGATGCCCAGCCGCGCCATCCTCTCCATGTCCTCCGGCCGCAGGTGCTGGGCGTGTTCGATCCGCCAGCGCCGGTCTCTCGGCCCGTTCTGAGCGATCACTTTCTCGAAGATATCGAGGAGGACCGCGTTGGCCTTGTCCCCGATAGCATGGACGGCTACCTGCAAGCCGGCGATGTCGGCCGCCCTGATCCTCTGCTCCATGATCCCCTCGGGAAACATATCGGGAGCGAAAAGCCCCGATGACCGGGGATCATCGGCATACGGCTCGAAGAAAAGGGCCGTCGAGGAACCCAGGGAGCCGTCGACAAAAGCCTTCAGACCGCCGATCTTGAGAAGGTCGTTCCCGAACGGGGTCTTCAGCGAGAGCCGGGAGAAGGCCTCGACCTCAACGATCGGCACATAGAGGAAAACCCGGCAGGTCAGTTTTCCCGAGTCGACGAGCTCCCGGTAAACGCTGAGGTTTCCGGTGCCATAGGCCATATCATGGGTCGAAGTGACGCCGTTCCGGGCCGCCAGTCTGAGGGCCGCCTCGGCCGCTTTGAGCTTGGCGTCGAAATTCGGCGCGGGGATATGCCTGGTCACGAGCTCCATGGCCGCGTCCTTGAGGATCCCGGTGGGCTCTCCGGTCCGGGGATCCTTGAGTATCTCTCCCCCCGCCGGGGAAGGTGTCCTGGCGGTGATCCCCGCTAGCGTCAGGGCCAGGGAGTTCGCCAGGACCATGTGGCCGTCATGGCGGTTGACACAGACGGGATTATCGGGAGTGACCGCATCGATCCATTCCCGCCCGGGAAGCTCCGGAGGGTCGAACTGCTGCTGGTCCCAATCGCCGTTGAGGATCCATTCGCCCTTGGCCATCCCGGCGGCTTTGTCCCGGATCCGGGCCACGAAATCATTGCGGCTCTTGGCCTCCCGGAGCCGGATGCTGAGGAGCGCGAATCCGCCGTCGAGGAAATGGGTGTGGCTGTCGATGAAACCCGGGACAACGAGGCCTCCTCCGAGGTCGATAACCTGCGTTTCCCGGCCGACCAGCCTTCGGACTTCACTCGTGGCGCCGACCGCAATGATCTTCTCGTCCCGGACGGCCACGGCTTCGGCCCAGGGACGGCCGCCATCGCCGGTCCAGACCGATCCGCCGAGGAGGGCCAGGTCAGCCACGGCATGCCCCTTGTTGCACGCCGGAGAGAAGGCCATCATCGCCAGAAAACACAAGAGAAACCAGCCGTTTTTTTTCATCGCTTTGTCCTGTCTGATATTGGATTTTTCCCAAGGATTCATCCCCATTCTCATAAAGAGATGCGCTGAAAATCCCGCGGCACGATCAGCCGGCCTTTAAAGCACCTCCGGATCTCGGCTCGGATCTCGGCCGGGGCTGCCCAGACATCGGCCAGGAAATGACAGGGGATCAGGCATTTGACTCCGGCTTCCTGGCTCCATTTCCCGAGGTCGAGCGAGGACGTGTGGATGCCGAATAGGACGGGATATTTCTTGAAATAGCGGGCCGGAGCGCTGGCCTCGTGGACGAGATAATCGATCCCCCGGGCTGCCTGGAAAAGAGGCCGGTGGACCGGCGTATCCCCAGAAAAAAGGATTTCCTCCCCCCCCTCGTTCAAATAAAAATGGCAGGCCAATGAAGAAGAGTGGTGGGGGACTCGGAAAGACCGGAGAGTCCCGGCGCGGCCGAGCCGCAGGGACCGTCCCGGCCGGAGAACCTGGAAGCGAACGCGGGTCCCGGCGCTTTTTCCTCTCAGGCCGAAGATATCGAGAAGGCGGCGGGCCAAGGCCACTGTCTCCTCCGAGCCGAGAAGCTTGATCTCTCCCTTGTCAAGGATCAGGCTGTGGACGAGTGAAGGAAGACCGTAGATATGGTCCGGATGGACATGGGTGAGAATGATGGTCGAGATCTCGCGGGCATCGAAATTCAGCTTCCTGATCTTGGCCACGACGCTCCCGGGGCAGTCGATGAGGATGAGATCTCCGCCCGTCCGGAGAAGGACCGATGTATTATCCCGCTGCGGCGTGGCCACCCAGCCGCCGGTGCCTAAAAAATAGATTTCAGTCATGACCTTCAGCGAAGAGCCTTATTTAATCCCAATCGATTTCCAAAATCAAATCCAACCCTCCAAGTTGACACGAGGCCGCGGTTCGGCTAAAAGTGAGGGTGCCGTTCGACGGCTGAAGTCCTGAGGAGGACGCATGATCAACGCCACTCAGATCCGGAGAGGGATGCTCATCATCCTGGACGGCCAGCTGTTCCGCGTACTCGAGGCCACCCATGTCACCCCGGGACGATGGAAGGCGATGATGCAGACCAAGCTCCGCAACATCAAGGACGGGAGCCTGCTCAACTACCGGTTCCGTTCCGAGGACCGGGTGGAGCAGGCGTTCCTCGAAGAAGTGGAGATGGAATTTCTTTACATGGCCGGCGAAGACGCCGTTTTTATGAACCTCGAAAATTACGAACAGATCCGCCTTTCTCCCGAGATCATCGGAGACGGCGTCAATTATCTCGTCCCCAATATCGTCTTCACTATCGAGCTCTATGAGGGCCGGCCGGTCGCCGTCCGTCCTCCTCTGACCGTGGAGCTGAAGGTCGTCAGGACCGATCCGTTCATGAAGGGGGCCACCCAGTCGGCCAGCAGCAAACCGGCCACGCTGGAGACCGGACTGATCGTCACAGTCCCGCAGTTCATCAACGAGGGGGATGCCGTCCGCATAGACACCCGGGATGACAAATACGTCGAACGGGCCAAGTCGGGTTAACGCTCGACTCGAAGGGGAAGACCCCTTAGAAAGTCTGGCGGTAGACGCCGAGATTGCCGTGCCTGTCGGTCACCCGGACGGTGACCAGGCTCTCTGAGCCCGCCGCGAGCGGTACCCGGACCTTAAAACTCTCAACCCGGGAATCACAGATGCCGTCGGCCGGAAAGATCACCCGCCACTCTCCCGGCCGGATGAGACACTCCGCTTCCCGGATGGAAGAGAAGGAGTCCTCCGCTTGAAAGGCGACATCAAGCGAGTTCCCGTTCCGGACCGCGGTAAAGCCCTTGATGACCGGCAGGGAATTGTCGATGACCAAAGGGGAGCTCGTCTTTTCGGCCCGGAGCTCCGATCCCGGAGGGTTGGAGTTCAGGTCGCCGGCGCCGAGTTTTATGAAGTAGACCCCGTCGGGATAGGTGAGGGTGTTGAAGACAAACAGGAAGTCCTTCCAGCCGTCCTTGACCACGCGCCAGATGTCTTCTCCCTCTCTCCTGATCGAAATCGTATAGAGGAGACGGTCGTCGTTTTCGTCGGTCGCTTCCCAGGTCACCGTCTGATATCCTTGGCGTTCCACCTTCTTGGCCATATACAGGGATCGGCCCTCCTTCCGGCTTTGTTCCCCGCCCGCCGGAGTCTCCTCGCTTCCCCAGATGATCTCCTCCTGGTCGGGAGGCTTGAGGTAAACCTCGTTGGGCGGCAGCAGGTCCAGCTTCTCGACGATGGGAGCGATGTTGGCTTGCAGATAAAAGAGAGACACCCGCTGCAGCCAAGGGGAAACGTTTCCGGACTGGGTCCGGAACAGGATCTTGAACTGCAGATAGCGGGCTTTTGGACTCAGGATCTGTTCTTCCTTTTTCTGGATAGGAGGAGACCAGTCGCTCCACATGCTGTTCGGTTCGAAGGAATTCCCGCTCCTCGTCTGCAGCTGGAGGGTTGTCCCCGCCGGCGGCTGGCCATCGAACTCCAGCTGGCCCCAGGAGGATACCGTCCGGGTATCCAAGACATCGCTGACGTACTCGCCGCTGGACCTCCGCTCGGATGAAAGAACGGTCAGCCGCGAAGGATTGTCGGCCAGGGCATAGATCCTCGTGTCAACGGGAACGAGGGAATAGACCTGCTCCGATGAGCCCTGCGTGAGCAGCGAGACCCTCTCATCGTTGTCGATAACATAGATACGGCCCCTGTTTCCGGTCCCGAAAAGGAGCCTCTTGTCCTGTTCTCGCCAGAGCAAGGAGTAAATGAGTTCGTCCTCAGATTCCCACAGCTTCTTGGCGATCCCATCCGGGCGGACCCGGAAGAGCGCGCTGGGCTCTTTGCCGGAAGAAACTTGGGCCATGGGCGCGGCCGCGCCGGACGGCGCCGAAGCGCTTGCGGTGACGGTGACATCGGCGGCGAGACGGACGGCAGGATCGGCGGCCTCTTCCTTCCTGGCCCGGGACGGAGTCCCGCCGCAGGCGGCATAGATATTGCCGTCCGCGTCAAGGGCCAAACTCTTGATCTCCTCAAAGGGTGATTCAAACAAAACCGTTGTCCGGCCGTCGGCACTGAGCCGGTAAATAACTCCGACGCCGCCGCTCCCGGCAAGAAAACCCCCCTCCCGGGACTTCTTCAGACAGAGGACGTGATTTTCCTCGGCCTTGAGCACTCGCTGGCCTTCGCCCTGAAGGTTGATCCTATAGACTCCGCCCGCCTCTCCGACCGCAGCCATCAGGAAACCGTCTTCCGAGAAGGCCAGGTCCCAAACGTATTTCTCCTCCGGGTTGAAAAAGGCCGTTCCCTGGTCCTTGCCGGTGATTTTGTAGACCTTGCCGTTGGGGGAAGTCCCGGCGTACAACGCGCCCTTTTCGTCAATGGCCAGGCAGGTGACGTCCATCTCCTGGGTTTGGAAATAGAGCTCGGCCTTGCCATCCTTGCCGAGCCGGAAGACCTTTCCCCCGTGTCCAGTTCCCAGATACCCAACCCCGTCCTGTCCGAGGATAAAAGAGAGATAGAATTCCTCGGCCGGCCCTTCCAGCTTATCCTCCTTCGGCCCAAGAGAAAGCACACCCTCGAAGGAAACCGAGATACCGTCCAGCTTGCCCTTCAGAAAGTCATCCTTGGTCCGAAGCTCCCATTTACGCGGGGCCACGGCCTCGAGCGAAGAAACAAATCCGACTATTCCGATAATAAAAATAACCTTTAGCCCTTTGGTCATTCTCATCCCGGGTCTCCTATTTCTTGATCTTGACGGGAATAGAGGCCATCCCCCGGAAAACATAGGGAATGGGGAGCTGGTATTCCCCGAGGGTGGACCGGGTCAGCTCGGTGGGCGCAGAGGACGCGGCCCGCGGAGAGGCGAACAGCGATTTCATGGAAGGCGGCAGGTTCGGCATCTCCTCGCCTTTGACGAAGAGCCCTGGCTTAGAAGCGATCATCTTGAAGTAAACGCGGTTGTTCTTGCGCAAATTGTTGAGGATACGGATCAACTGACCCAGGCTGCGGGGGACGAAATCCTGAGTCCGGTACTGGAGAGCCTCGACCTGGTGGACGGAAGCGGCATCGGCGATGATCAGGAGGAACTCGGAGCCGGCCGGGAGCGGAGGAGCTTCGATAGTGACCTCCTCCTCGAAGCTCTGGCCCCCGAAGGCCCGGCAGTAAATCTTCACCTGAATCCGTTCGCCCGCCGAAACCTCGTACTTGTCCAGCCAGACTCTCTCCAGGGAGGCGAACCTCACTTCCTCCAGGACCCGGATGCCCAGCTTTATCCGGTGAATGCCGACCGGCTCGAACTCGTTGTTATTCAGGAAGTAGACCACTGCGGTCAAGAGGCCGCCGAGGTTCGTCGCGGCCGCATCCAGGTTGCCGGCGAAGAGGTCTTCAAGATGGACACCGGATCCGTTGTCCAAATAGACATCTCCATCGAGTCCGAAGGAAAGATCCCCAATGGAGCGTTCTTCGCTCGAAAGAAGGGAGGCCAGCGCCATGTTCAAAAGCAACGGGGTGAGGAGCTTGTCGTTACTCAGCTCGACCTTGAATTCCCTGATCTGTCCCGACACCCGGCTGAGGCGGACCTCGAGAGGGACGGGCTGCGGCATCCGGCCCAGTTCGCCCGCCATGCCGGCCGTCCGGTCCTGCGAGAAACGCCCCAATCGCTCTCCCGCCGTGGCCAGTTTGAACGAGCTCTCGACGCTCGGGACGACGGCCATGACGCTGGCCCTGGCCATGGAATAGTCCACCTTCCCCAGGTTATAGAGCGGATGCCCGAAGGCCAGCACCTTCTCCCCGTCGACATAAGTCACGGTGCCCACCGCGGCGGAGCTGAGGTCTCCGCCGACCAGTTCAACGGCGACGGGATCGCCTTCCCGGAGAGCCGCCGCTGTCCCGGGGGCAGCGGCTCGGGATTGTCCCGCGACGCCCGTTTCCATGGGGACGAGCCCCCAGCGGCTGAACAGGGGCCGGGCTTCCTCGACGACAGCCGGAGAGAATCCGCCGAAGACAAGAGGGACTCCGATCGGGGAAAGTGTCTTTCCCTGGGAGAAAACGGCCGGCCGCGTCCCCACCGCGTCCTTGACCACGGCGATGAGGTCCGCCAGGGAAAGGCTGGTCTTAAGCGGGAACGAAGCGACGGCGGAAGGCTTGGCCGGCCCGGGCTGATCGGCCACGGCCAGCATCTCGCCGATCGGCGTAATCCCGGCGATCGGCTCTTTGGAAAAGGGAAAAGAATAGGCGACGGCGCCGACGAGCTTGCCGTCGAGATAGACAGGACTTCCGCTCATGCCTTGGATGATACCGGTGCGCTCGAGGTCTTTGCCGGAGAGCCTGGCCAGGATGATATTCCTTTTGGGCTGATTGTTGGCGATAATACCCAGGATCTCGACATCGAACTCCTCGATGTCCCCGGCCAGAAAAACTGTCCTGCCCTTCCCTTTCATGCCCGGCTTCACCTGTTCCAAGGGCATGGTGGGGGTTGATGCCTGGACCAGCCCGAGACACATTCCCCAAATGACCGCCAGCGCCGCGATGTGTTTAATGGCACTTCTCCCTAGGAATGTCCATTCTCCGTATCTCCTTGGGCGGTCCCGCAGGCGTTGACCCGGAAAGACAACTTTCATACAATGGGGCCATGAAAGCCTTCCTCACCGGCGGAACCGGATTCATCGGAACTCATCTGATCGATCTCCTGCTGGCCAAGGGTGCGGAGGTCCACGTCCTTGCCCGGAATCCGGATAAAGAATCCGCCCTCCTGAAAAAGGAGGTCAGCCTGCTGAGGGGGGACCTTTTCTCTATCCCTGTGCTTCCGGCCGGCCTCGACATCGTGTTCCACCTTGCCGGCAAAATACGATCTCTGAATTCAGCTGATTATTATACTGTAAACCAGGAAGGGACAGCAAGCCTTTTCCGCTCCTTGGGGCGACTCAAAGAGCGTCCCAAGGTCATCGTGCTCAGCAGCCAGGCGGCGGCCGGCCCGTCTCTGGATGGACGGCCCGTCAAGGAGAGCGATCCGCCGCGCCCCGTTACCCCCTATGGATGGAGCAAGCTGCGCTGCGAGCAGGAAGCCCTCCGGTTCAGGGACGAATTCCCCATAGCCATCGTCAGAGCCTGCTCAGTTTTCGGACCGAAGGACCGGGATTTCCTCCCTTATTTCAAGATCGCGGCCAGGGGTATCGTGCTCAGTCTGAGAGAGGAAAAAGCCGCCAGCCTCATCTATGTCAAGGACCTGGCCGAAGCGCTTTTCCTCTGCGCCGGCGCCCGGCTTCCGAGCGGAGAGATCCTCAACGTCGCCGACGCCAGGCCATATACCTTGGACGAACTGGGGATGGCCATGGCCGCAGCCCTGGGCAAGAGATGCCGGATGGTGAGGCTCCCTAAAGGCTTTTTCTATCTTCTCTCGTTTCTCTATGAGGCCGGCAATCATCTGACGCGCAATCCGGGAGTCTTCAACCGCACCAAATACCGTGAACTCGTTCAGCCCGGCTGGATGGTGGATGTCAGAAAGGCTGCCGAGTTGCTTGGCTTCCGCCCGCGTTACAGTCTGGAGCAGGCATTGCGGGAGACGATATCCTGGTATGTCGCCGCGCGCTGGATGTGAAAGGCCTCAGGACCTTTTCGGGACGGGAACAGGCCGGGTGGAAAAGGTGACGAAGAACTTGGCCGTGTTCTTGACGCACCACCCATCCTCGCGAGACCGGGCGAAATACTTAACTCTTCCCTCCAGGATATGGCTTCCCTTCTTGGCCGCCGGGCTGACCGTGAAGGGGATGCGAATAGCCCTGGACAGGTCGAGCGCCTCTTCTTCCCCCCGGACCACGGTCTCGATCTCCAGGTCCGTTGCGTTATAGAAGTTCTTGGGAAAGATGATCTCGGCGCAGGGCTTGAACTCGATGATGAAATCAGGCTGGGGGCTGACAGAGAGGCCCTCGCGAAGGCTGAGCTTCAAGAAGACGGCTCCCTCCTCTCCCCGTAAGAGCTTGCGGGGAACGATCGAAGCTTCGATTTTGAGGAAGTCCTCCTGAGCGGAGAAAAGGCTGACGAGAACGAGACCCAGGGCGCCGGTTAACAGTCGGCCCGGGCTCGTCGTCATGGGTCTTATTCCACTTTTTCCCGATGCCATGGTACTCTCGGGGGGCCGAGCGCGTCAACTGAAACAAAATTTCCGCCTTTATTTTTGAAAACTCATCCATTATAATGAGGGCCATTGCCATGAGCAGACGAACGATTATAGCCGGAATCGGTCATTTCGTCCCGCCCCGCGTGGTCACCAACTTCGACCTCGAAAAACTGATGAACACCTCTGACGAATGGATCCGTCAGAGGTCGGGAATCGTCGAAAGGCATCACGTCGAGCCGGGAGTGGGAACCTCGGAACTGGCCACCGAGGCCTCGTTGCGGGCGATCGAAAACGCCGGTATCGAGAAATCCCAGATCGACTTCATCATCGCCGCCACCCTCTCTCCCGACCACTATTTCCCCGGCATCGGCGTCATGGTCCAGGCTAAGCTGGGCCTCGCCCCGATCGGCGCCGTCGATATCCGGAACCAGTGCTCCGGTTTCATCTACGCCCTTTCGGTGGCCGACCAATACATCCGGACGGGGGCCTATAAGAAAATCCTGCTGGTGGCCGCCGAGGTCCAATCGACCAACCTGGATTACTCCGACAGCGGCCGGGACATGGCCGTCCTCTTTGGAGACGGCGCGGCGGCGCTCATCCTTGAAGCAAACGAACTGGACAACGGGAGGGGCGTCCTGTCCACCCATCTCTTTGCCGACGGCCGTCATGTCTCCGACCTCTGGCTGGAAAAGCCGAGCTGCCTGGACAAGCCGTGCGTCACGGAAGAGATGGCCCGGACGAGAAAGTTTTTCCCTTATATGGACGGCAAGAATGTCTTCAAGAATGCGTCTGAAAAAATGCCGGCCGCCGTCCGGACCGCCCTCGAGCATAACGGCCTTAAGGTCGAGGACGTCGCTCTTCTCATCCCCCACCAGGCCAACGACCGGATCAGCCAGATGGTTGCCCATAATCTCAAGATCCCCCTGGAGAAGGTTGTCCGCAACATCCACAAGTACGGCAACACGACGGCGGCGTCGATCCCCATCGCCCTCGCTGAATCCGTCCAGGAGGGCCGGGTCAAAACCGGGGATATCATCGTGCTGACGGCCTTTGGCTCCGGCTACACCTGGGCGTCTGCAGTCCTGCGATGGTGAGGCAAAAGTCCCTTGGATTCCCTTTCCTTTTTATGTTAGTATGCGCCGTTAGGAATATTCCGGGATATGGATTGTATAATAAATAAGGAGGCTCCCATGCGAAAAACTACGGTTCCTGTCATCCTATTCGTCCTTGTCTTTATGTTCCTGGGCCTAGGCTTTCTCCTCTCCCAGCAGAACGGGGAAGAGGCCAAGTTCCAGAAAGTGATGGACGCCTATCTTGATGCTTATTGGAAATTCTACCCGACCGCGGCTACCCTGGCCGGCTTTCACAAGTACGATGACAAGCTCGAAGACCTGAGCGAGAAGAACATCGATAAGCACCACGATGAGCTGGACCTTTTCAGCCAGGACATGGTGACCAAAGCGGACAAGACCAAACTGGCAGTCGATTCCCAGGTCGACTACGACATCGTGAGAAACGCCCTCGACCTGGAGCTCATGCGCCATGAGAACATCCTCCCCTGGCAATACAACCCCGTCTTTTATAACCAGCTCTTCTTGAACAGCCTGCGGAGCCTCCTGACCACCGAGTTCGCTCCTCTTGATGCCCGGATGAAGGGAGCGATCGAGAGGGCCAAGGCCCTTCCCGGCCTGATCAAGCAGGCGAAAACAAACCTGCAAACCCCGCCCCAGATCTACACGGAAACAGCCATCAAGCAATTCCCCGGGATCATGGATTTTTACAAAGTCGATGTCCCCCGGCTCATCGAACCGGCGCCGGCCGAAATGAAATCCCGGTTTCAGGCCGAATGGACAAAGGTGGTGGCCGCCCTGGAAGACTACCAGTCGTTCCTTCAAACTCAACTCCTACCCAAGTCCACGGGCAATTTCCGTCTCGGCGAGCCGGCCCATTCCCGGCTACTCACCTTGACCAGTGAGTTCAGCATTCCCGCCCAGGAGCTGGTCGCCCGGGCCAAGGCCGATTACAACAACATCCGTCGCGAGATGGCCATGGTCTCCATGCCCTTTTATCGGATCATGTACCCCAACATCAACATGGAGCAGCTCTCGACCCAATACAACGAAGAACAGCTCAGAAGCATTTTCATCAAGGGCGTTCTGGACAAGATCAAGGGAGAGCATCCCACCAAAGAGAACTTCATCGACCGGGCCAAGGCCAGCGCAGCGACGATCAAGTCGTTCCTCAGCGAAAAAGGGATCGTTGAACTCCCCAGCGGCGAACTGGCCATCGAGCCGATGCCCCGGGCCGAGCAGGGAGTCTGTTGGGCACGCCTGCTTTCCCCCGGCGCCTATGACGCAACCGGGTCCTACGCCGTCCAGATTTCTCCCCTGCCGGATGATTGGCCGGCCGAAAAGACCGAGTCCCTGCTCGAGGAATACAACAACTTCTACGCCCCTTGGTGGACGGTGCGCAATGTCTATCCGGGTTGGTTCATTTCCACGTTCTTCACCCAGAAGTCCGGCTCCCTTATGACAAAACTCTATCCTAATATGCCTCTGATCAAAGGCTGGCCGGTGAGTCTCGAAGAGACGATGATCCTGAACGGATTCGGCAATTTCGACCTTCGCCTGAGGATGAATCAGCTCAAGAGCCAGCTCAAGGTGGTCCTGGACTTCCAGCTGGAGCTCAATATCCACCAGGGCGGGATGACCAAGGAACAGGCCGTCCAGTATATGACGGCCGGCGGTTTCCAGACCCCGGCGGAAGCCGAATGGAAATGGAACCGGATCCTTCTCATGCCCTGTGACTCCGCCTATGCCTACATCGGCTACCAGGAGATCATGGACATACAGAAGGACTATAAGAAAGCCAAGGGCGAAGCTTACAACGAGAAAGAGTTCCTTCAGAAGTTGCTGGACTACGGCGCCCTGCCCATCCGCCATCTGAAGGCCAAGCTGGCCGGGCAATAGTCCGGGCCGGACCGGCCGGAGACCGGACCCCGATCTCCGGAAAGATAGACAGTATCCTCATGGAAATCGCCGACTCCCATGCTCATTTGGACATGTCCGAGTTCGACCCGGACCGTAAAGAGGCCGTGGGACGGGCTCAGGCCGGCGGCGTCAAGCACATCCTCTGCCCCCTCGACCTGACGGTTCCGGAGAGCCTGTCCCGGATTCTCGACCTCAAGCAGGAATTTCCGGGGATCGCGGCCGCGGCGGGGATCCATCCGCACCAAGCCAAATCCTATTCGCCTTCTCACCTCGAAGCGATCCGCCGGCTGGCCGGGGCCAGCCAGATCTCGGCGCTCGGGGAGATCGGCCTCGACCACCACTATGACTATTCCCCTGCGGCAGCTCAGGCCGATGTCTTCAGAGCCCAGCTCCGTCTTGCCCGGGAGCTGGGACTTCCCGTCATCATCCACAGCCGGGAAGCAGGAAGGGAAATCCTGGCCGCGGTTAAGGAAGAAAAGTTCAACTGCGGCGGCGTGCTCCATTGTTTCACCGAGGACCGTGAAACCGCCGAGCAGATGATCGAGCAGGGCTTCTTTGTCTCCTTTTCGGGGATCCTGACTTACCCCAGCGCACGAAACCTCAGGGAAATCGCCGCCGGACTCCCTCTGGACAAGATCCTTGTCGAGACGGATTCCCCCTACCTTGTGCCCCAGACGCTGCGCAGCGTCAGGAAAAGGAACGAACCCCTTTTCGTCATCGAAACGGCCAAGGTGCTGGCCGGACTCAAGAACGTGCCGCTGGAGGAGATAGCCGCTCTCACCCTGCGCAACTATCACGCCGCCTTCAGGCTTTGACCGACTCGATTATCCGGCGGAGCTCCAGTTCGAGGGCCGGCTCGAGCGGGGCGGGCCGGTGAGTCTCGAGAATGCTCTTGGCCCGAGCCCCGGCCCAGTCGGGCGCGCTATCCCTTTTTTGTTCCCAAACGGAAATGGGCCGGCGGTCCAGGAAGGAGTTCATCCAGAGCTCCCGCACGTGACGTTTGGTATGGCTGTGGGTCAGGAACGTCCCTCCGGGTCCCACCTCTTCAATCGCATCTATGGCCAGAGTCTCTTCGTTGACGGCAATTCCCTCCATCATCTTGACGACGATCCCGAAGATTTCACAGTCCATGATCATCTGAGCAAACGACCAGACGGTGCTCCCGGCGAGCAGGCCGACGCCCAGGAGCATATCCGACATGGACAACGACGCCATGAAAGTCGAAAGCGAGTTCTCCAGTCCGGCCTGCCAATTCGGTTCTTTGGCTCCGGTCGCGAAAGACCCCATCGAGAGCGGAACCCGGTAGAAATCGGCCAGCCGGTTGCTGGCCGCGCCGAACAGGAAATCCTCAGGCCCCCCCCCTGTGTAAGCACCCGTCCTGGGGTCCATCAACGTCTGGGCGGCCGCATAATAGACAGGCGCTCCGGGATGGGCGAGTTCAATGAGCGCCAGGCCGCTCAACACTTCCGCATTGGCCACGACGAGGTTGCCGGCCAGGGTCGCGGGCGCCGAAGAAAGGCCTGACGCCATGCTCATGAAACCCACGGGAAGCCCGAACTCCGCGCCGGTCAGGGCGGCTTCGAGGCTTCCGCCGTCATGGGCCAAGGGAGAGACCGTGCATTCCATGACCGAAAGCAGCGGCCGCTTCCGCAGAGCGTCCTTCCCTCCGGCAAGCAGAGAGGCCATTTCGACGGCGCCGCGGGCTTCTCTTCCCGAGTAGATACTTTCCGTCTGGACGTGCTTGGTCGAACTCCTCCAGATGGCCAGGAGTTCGTGGAGGCCCCGCGTTTCGGGCGGACAGTCCTGGGCGGAGACGGGCACCCAGTGAAAGGCCACTTCCTCCAGATAGTCGGCGACACGGGCGATGTCGGCCACATCCTGGAGGACCGACCGGCGTCGTTCCCCCGTCCGGAGGTCGATGACTTCGACACCACAGCCGTCGGTTCCGACATAGATGTGGTTCCCGTCAAGCGGCAGGTCCAGGGCCGGGTTGCGGGCCGCTAAAGTATAGACCGGGGGAGCCATCCGGAGAGCCTCCTCGATCAGCCGTCCGGGCGCCTTAACGATCATCGACCCGGTGTCCACCCGGGCGCCGTGAGATCTCCAGATATCCAAAGCCTTCGTCGACGGGAATCTGATGCCCGCTTTCTCAATCACCCTCAAGCTGGCCTCGTGGATCTTCTGCACCTCTTCCGAACTGAGGATATTCAGGCTCAACCGGGGGTTGGAAACGGACTTGATCTTTTCGCTCACTTCAGGGCTCCTTTCTGAAGGGCATCTTCGGCTTTCGACTTCCTTCGCCAATAGAGATAAGCGGGGATGCCCAGGCCCAGCATGAGCAGGCCGAGCAGGGATTTCTGAGGCTCGGAGACGACGGTATTGATGAAGATGAGGAGGTTGATCAGGGCAAAAAGGATGGGGACGACGGGATACCCCCATGTCCGGTAAGGGCGGGGTAGATGAGGATGCTTGCGGCGCAGGACGATGACGGCCAGTCCGGTGGCGCCGAAAAAGATGACCAGGGCGAAAACGACGAATTCATAAAGATCCTGGTAAGTCCCCGTGAGGCACAGAAGACAGGACCAGATGGCCTGCCCGATGAGGGCTTTGGAAGGAACACGGTACCGGGGATGGACATAGCTCATGGCGCGGAAGAAGAGCTTGTCATCGGCCATAGCCATGTAAACCCTCGGGCCGAACAGGATGTTCGCGCTCAGGCAGCCGAATATGGAGGCGGCGATGGCCGCCGTGAAGATGGACGTGGCCGTCGGACCAAAGAGCTGGCTCGAGGCCAGCTCGCCGACCCGGGCGACGCCGCGCATTTTGTCCACCGGAAGGGCCAGGATATAGACAACGTTAACCAGAAGGTAGATGAGGGTGATGCTTAAGGTTCCCAAAAGAAGCCCAAGGGGAATGTTGCGCTCTGGCTTCTTGATCTCCTCCGCGGTGCAGTTGATGGCATACCAGCCGTCATAGGTCCAGAGGGCGGCGATCAAGGCTAACCCGAAAAGAGTGATGGCGTTAGGGATGGACTCCGGGCCGCCTCGGAAGAGGTCAGCAACGCTGCTTATCCCCGCCCGCTTTCCCATCGTCAAACCCAGGACGACCAAGGCCAGGACCGACCCGATACGGAGGAAGGTGAAGATGTTCTGGACGATCGCCCCGCTCTTGACACCGAAATAGTTCACTCCGGTCAGGAAGACGATCATGGCCGCAGCGACCAACTGTCCGGCGTAGAGCGAGTAGGGCTGCCCGAAGACGGTTGTCTTTACGAGCAGGCTCTGCGTGGACAATGCGGGGAAGAAGTAGCCGAAGAACTCGGCGAAGCCGACGGCCAGGGCGGCGATTCCCCCGCCCATGATGAACCAGAAAAAGCCCCAGCCGTAGAGATACCCGGCGAACGGCCCGTAGGCCTCCCGGATATAGACATATTGCCCGCCCGCGCGGGGATACATGGCTCCGAGCTCGGCGCAGGAAAGGGCACCGCCGAGCGTGAACAAGCCGCCGACAAGCCAGACCAGCAGCAGCCAGCCCGGCGAAGGCAAGTATTCGAGGATGAAGCCCGAGGTCATGAAGATCCCGGAGCCGATGACCGCGCCGATGACGAGAAACGTGGTGTCCAGCAGGTTGAGCCGCCGCAGGAGCTGAGGTTTAGCCGGGCTGGCGATGGGCTCGGGTGACTTGGCTGGATTCGGCATTTTTCTTCCCCCGGCTTATATCAAAGTCCGGCTCCCCAGTCAACCGCAACCCTCTTCCCAGCGGAATTGGTTTACAGGACCTGCTCGAGCGCTTTGGCGAAATGCTCGTTTTCTTCTTCTAGACCTGTCGATACACGGATGCAGTTGGGCAGGCCAAAAGCACGAAGTGGCCGCACGATGATACCCTTGTGCAGGAGTTTATCGTACAGCCTGTCAACCGCTTCCTCAGAGTCCAGGACTATGGTCACAAAATTGGCATGCGAATTGAGGTAGCGGATGTCCAAACGGTTGAAGAGCTCATAATAAAACTGAAGGCCGACCCGATTAAGCCGAAGGGTCTCTTCCAAGAAATCCGAGTCGCTCATGGCCGCGACCCCGGCCGCTTGGGCCAGATGGCTTGGCTCAAAGGTGAGTTTGACTTTCATGAGGTTAGAGATAAGCGGTTCGGCGGCGAAGCCGTAACCGATGCGGACGCCCGCCAAGCCGTAGGCCTTGGAGAATGTCCGCAGCGTAATGACGTTATCGAGCCGGTACTGCATGGAATCCGGGAAGACCGGGTCATGATGGGCGAATTCGAAATAGGCTTCGTCCAGGATGACCAGAACGCGTTCGGGGACGCGTTTCATGAAATCGCGAAATTCGCTCACCGAGAAAATCGTGCCCGTCGGGTTGTTGGGATTGGCCAGGTAGATGACCTTGGTCTTTTCATGGATATGATCGGCAATCGCCCCCAGGTCAAATCGGTACTCCTTAAGGGGAACTTCATTGAGCCTTATCCCCCGCGACTGGGCCTGGATCCGGAAGCTGATAAAGGAATTAGCCGAGGTCAGCGCCTCCTCGTCGTCCAAAAGGAACGTGCCCATGATGACGGCGATAATACCCTCCGAACCGTGGGCCGCAAAGACGTTATCGCTTTTGACGTCATAGCGCTTGGCCAGAGCCTGCCGCAGATCATAGAAGTCGGGGCTCGGATAACGGTTGACGCCGGGCAGGGCCTCATGCATGGCTCGCAAGGCCTGGGGTGACGCGCCCAGGGGGTTTTCATTGGAGGCCAGTTTGACAACCCTCTTCAAACCCAGCTCGCGTTGCAGTTCCTCGATCGATTTCCCCGCCTGGTAAGGCTCCAGTGATTGGATATGCCGAGGCACCAGTAGCCGGGATGGTGTTTCCGCCTTGCTCTGGCTGTTCATTCTTTGACTCTCCTGCCTGTCCAAAAAGCATAACCCTCGGCCTGGGGAGGACGCGCCTCCGACGCGTCTCTCCTCCGGGACATGGACGAGAATCCATGTGGCCGGGAGCCAGAATCCTAGCTCCTGCCGAACCTGAAAGTCAAGCGGCAATAGTGGTTTTTGACATCCGTTTTTGGATTGATGTAAGCTGGGGAACCGGTATTCGGAAGACGGCAATAGGCCTCTCGGCAGGAGAAGAAAATGAGAACTCCCGGTAGATCAAACCGACTGGCGCGAGTCTTCGTCCTGGTCATCCTGTTTGGGAACGCTTTGACCTTCCTCTTTGCCGCGCAAGAGAAGTCCTCTGCAGTCGAGGTCGAAAAAAATGTCGCGGCGGTGATGCGCGACGGAGCCCTGCTCAGGGCCGACATCTATCGTCCGGAAACCGCAGACAAGGTCCCGGTGATCCTAGTGCGCACGCCCTACAGCAAAGACCTGTATGCCGGATACAGCACTTTTCCCCGCCTGGCCGCCGCGAGCGGTTACGCGGTCATCGTCCAGGATGTCCGGGGCCGCTTCGCCTCGGAAGGTGTTTTTTCGCCCTACGTCCAGGAGCTCAACGACGGCTACGATTCCGTCGAGTGGGCGGCCGCGCTCCCCTTCTCCAACGGCAAAGTGGGGATGCAGGGATGTTCCTATCTGGGCGCAGTCCAGTGGCAGGCCGCGGTCATGAATCCGCCCCACCTCATAGCCATTTTCCCCCAGTGCACCTTCGCCAACGGACGGCATTTCTTCTTTATCTCCGGGGCCTTTGACCTGAGCTGGATCTCCTGGCTCAACGGACGAATCCCCGACATGAAGCGGCGCCAGGGGATGGCCGGTGCTGAGGCCTCCGACGAAGAGGCCGACCGGCAATGGTCGGACCACAAATGGGAATGGCTGAACTTCCTCCCGCTCAAGGGGTTTCCCCTCATCAAAGACTGGTGCCCCTACTATTATGAATGGCTCGACCATCCCGACGACGGCCCCTTCTGGGATTTCGCCGACGTCGAAAAAAAACACGCCGAGGTCTCCGTCCCCGCTTACAGCCTTACCGGCTGGTTCGATGACGGATACGGCCAGCCCGGAGCCATCCGGAATTTCCTGGGCATGCGCCGCAACGGCCGGACCGCCCAAGCCCGGAAGGGGCAGAAGCTCATCATCGGCCCCTGGACTCACTGCGATCCTCGCTCCCAAGCCGGCGGGATGGATTTCGGCCCGGACGCCGCCGTGGATGTATACGCCCTTGTCCTCCGCTGGTTCGATTATTGGCTCAAGGGGATCGACAACGGGATCATGCGGGAGCCCCCGGTCCGCTATTTCGTCATGGGCGAAAACATCTGGCGCTCCGAATCGGAGTGGCCGCCGGCGGGGGCTGAGCCGACATCGTTCTATTTTTCCAGCCGGAGAGCCGCCAATTCACTCTACGGAGACGGAACCTTGAGCCGGACCAAACCGGAGAAGCAAAACCCGGACCGCTATACTTACGACCCGGCCAATCCCGTCACGGATCATTTCTTCGAAACGCCGGGGCCCCGGGACAACCGTCCCTTTGAGGCGAGGAACGATGTCCTGGTTTATACCTCGGCACCGCTGCCGCAGGACATGGAAGTGACGGGAGATATCCAAGCGGAAGTCTGGGCCTCCTCCTCGGCAAAGGACACGGACTTTATCGTCAAAATAACCGACGTTCATCCTTCGGGGCTCTCTCAAAATATCACCCCGCCCCTCTCCGGAGTCAGCCGCGCGCGCTACCGGGATTCGGAGTCGAACCCCTCTCTACTAGACCCCGGCCGGGTCACCCGTTTCCTGATCGGCTCCATGTCCACGAGCCACGTCTTCAGGAAAGGGCACAGAATCAGGGTCTGGCTCAGCTCAAGCTTTTTTCCCCATGTCGACCGGAACCCGAACACGGGTCATGCCTTCGGCGAAGATACCGAGATGGTCCCGGCGGACCAAATAATTCACCACGACGCCGAGCATCCCTCCCGCATCATCCT
>CAYGXD010000005.1:0-13905 GCA_964353705.1 uncultured Eubacteriales bacterium
TCCAGGGGGGAGTCAACTCGGAGGGGAAGACCCCTTCCGACGTTCGCTTCGCTCTGCTCCGCTGACCCCCTGAGGGGAACGACGCCGTCCCCCTCAAACTCCCCCGCGGTGGCGCGTCTTCCGATGATTATGACAAAGCCAAGCTATTTGTGAGACGCGCCACTTGGCCGGTCTTGAAGAAATTATCTCTTTTATATAGGAGGAGGCAACCTTTTCGCCCTCCTTTCCATCTTATCCATATGAGGAAATAATGAACGCCTGTTGCCCGGCCCTAGCGCTTGCCACTTGGCCCCTTTTAAGGGATAATATCCTTACGGTTGGCCTTTTTTCTTTCCCGGCGGCGCTTCCTCAGATGACGGCAGACGATAGAGACTGGAGAAAAACCCCTTCGATGCCCCTGGCCGCCCTATCCACTCTCATCAAGAGGAGCAAGGAGGGAGATGAAGGGGCGATGGAAAAAATTTACGAGCAATACAAGAGGCCCCTTTTTAACCTGGCCTACCGCTATACGTTTGACCGGCTCGCCGCCGAAGACCTCCTCCAGGACATCTTTGTCAAAGTTTTCTCCCATCTCGGTGAAGTCAACAAGGACGAGACCTTTGTCGCCTGGATGTACCGCATCGCCATAAACACCTGCTATTCCTATCTTCGCAGCCGGCGGAACCGGGAAGCCCGCCCGGTCAGCCTCAGCGAGATCGAAGGAAAAAAAGAGGAGGCCGTCTACGACGGGCATGAGGAAAATCTGGCCGGGCCGCTGGAGGAGGCGACCCGTGAGCTTCCGGAGAAGCTCAGGGCCGTCTTCACTCTCCATGACGTCCAGGGGCACACCCACGAAGAAATAGGACGGATGCTCGGTGTTACGGTCGGTACATCCAAGTCCCAGCTGTTCAAAGCCCGGATGAGGATCCGGGGATTTCTCAAAGAGAAGAAGGTTTTATAGGGAGTCCGGCGATGAAATGTGCGACCGCTCAGGAACTGATAAGCGATCGGTTGGACGGAGCTCTTGCTCCGGATCGGGAAGCGGAGCTCAAAGCCCATTTAGAGGGTTGCCGGAATTGCCGGGAGCTCGCCCATGATTTCGCTTCCATCGTCCGGGGAGCCAAAGACCTGCCTTCGCTTGAGCCGTCGGCCGCGATCTGGTCGAGGATAGCCGCCGGGGTGAAAGAAGCCCGTAAGGCGGCGCCCGCGGCGGTCCCGGAGTGGCGGCGCGGGCTGGAAAGGCTTTGGAGTCCGGCCGGATGGGGCTATGCGGCGGCCGCCCTGCTGCTCGTGGTTGTCGGCGGGTTCATCTTCCGGCAGGTCCAGGGGCCGGCCGCCGGAAAAGAGAAGGGAAGGTCCGTCGAATTCACCGTGGCCAAGCTCCAGGAAGCCCAGGGCTATTATGAAAAGGCCATCCGGGCATTGAACGATGCCGTCGAATCACAGGAAGCCGGGATGGACCCTCGGCTGGCCGAAGTTTTCAAGCGCAACCTGGCCGCGATGGATGAGACCATCCAGGCCTGCCGCCAGATCATCCAGCAAGACCCCGACAACCTGACGGTCCGGGCATACCTTTTGACCGCCTACCGGGAGAAGGTGAATTTCCTGGAGGAGATGATGGGGGCGGGGCGATCGGCTCTCCCGGACAGGCATGAAACGACTTTATAAAAAAATAAAGAGGAGGACACAATGAAAAACCGACGACTGAAAGCGACAGGCTGGCTCGTCAGCGCTCTTTTGATCGTTTTCTCTGTGGCCGCGGCCAAGGAAAAATACGAGGAGAAGTTCGATAAGACCGTGGCGCTGGCCAAGGACGGCAAAGTGGATATCAGCAATATCTCGGGCGACATCACGGTCGTGAGCTGGAACCAGGATCAGGTCAAAATCGAGGCCGTCAAGTTCTCCGAGGCGTCTTCACTCGAGAAGGCCAAGGAGAATGCGGCCAAGGTGACGATCGAGGTCGTCCAGGAAGGGAACCTCCTGAGGATAGAAACCAAATATCCCAAGAGCGACAAGTTCTGGGGAGGCGAGTCGGTCAACGTCTCTGTCGAGTACAAGCTCTGGATCCCGGAGAAGGCGGCCCTCAAGGCCCATAACATCAGCGGCGATGTCACCGCCGAGGCCATAGGAGGCGCGGCCGCCCTCAAGACGGTGAGCGGTGATGTCCAGCTCAGTAAGGCGGCCGCCGGGGCCGACTGCAACTCGGTCAGCGGTAACGTCACAGTTACCGAAGTCACCGGCAGCGCGTTCCTCAAGTCCGTCTCCGGCGATGTCAAGGCCAACCTGGTCAAGGGTTCAGTTGAAGCCGAGTCGGTGAGCGGGGATATTGACCTTCTGGACGTCTCCGAAGCCCCGGCCGTGCGGGCCAAGGCCCTGAGCGGCGGAGTCCAATATCGCGGTTCCATCAGCAAGCAGGGAAACTACAGTCTCAAGTCCCACAGCGGCGACGTGGTGCTCTATCTTCCGGCCGGGTCGGCCTTCGATTTCGAGGCCGAGACCTTCAGCGGCGGCATCGAGACCGATTTCGAGATCAAAGTCATCGGCCAGGTCTCACCCAAGGAGATGAGCGGCTCGGTGAACGGAGGCGGGGCCGTGCTCAAAGTTTCCTCCTTCAGCGGGGACATCAAACTCAAGAAAAGTTAGCCGGGAGCGCTATCTCAGTCTATCCGCGGGGCGGTTCCGGACTGGAGCCGCCCCTTTTGCTATAATATCCTGCTCCGAGAGAGCCATGATCTCGCAAGGCAGGATTCATCTTATCAACTTCTGCCGCAAGCTGGCGGTCAACTCGGTTTTTTTTCTGATCCCCCTCCACTTCCTGAAGCTGGGATTCAAGGGTTGGGAGATTGGGGCCGTGACGTCGTTGTACGCCTTCGCCCCGCTTCTTTTTTCCTTCCCGACGGGCTGGGCGAATGACCGCTTCTCCATCAAGGAGATCATCCGTGTCGCCCTTGCTTTGTTCAGCCTGATGTTCCTCATCCTCAGCCGGGTCCACGGCTTCCTCCCCACGGCGGTCGTCTTCCTCTTCCTGGGCCTGGCCAACAACGCCCTGGATGTTTCCATCAACAGCCTCTATTACAAGGACGACACGGCGATCGACCAGAACAAGAAATACAGCCGCCTTGTCTCCTGGCAGTCCCTGGGCTCGGCGGCCGGGCCCGCCATTGGCGGAGCTATCGTGACCAAGGCCGGTTTCCCCGCGCTCTTTGTCGTCTTTGCGATTTTCCTGCTGGCCGTTCAGGCCTTCGTCCCCCCTCTGAAAAGCGTTCGCTTCGGCGTGGTTCCCCGGCGGGTTTACCGGGGGAACCTTCTCCGGCCGAAGACGCTGCTCTTCTCGGTCATGATCTTCGTCATCGGTCTTCACTGGGGCCTCGAGGGGACGGTTTACAGTCCCTTCCTGCGGCAATACTTCAACCTCAGCCCGTTCTCGCTGTCGCTTTACATCTCCCTGTCCCTGCTGGCCATGGCGCTCGCGTCCTTCCTCATCGCCTTCATCCCCTTCGACTTGAGGATCAACAAAAGGATCTTCTTACTCTCCCTGCTTCTTTCGGGGGCCGGACTCGTCCTGATGGTCAACCAAAGCCTGCCCCTCTCGTTCGCCTTCCGTCTGGTCCATGAAATCGGTGACGGCTTCCTGGGGGCGCTCGTCGTCTTGTTCATCTCCCGGCTTTTTGAGCGGGAGAGCATCGGAGGTAGCGGGGCCGCCCTGCTGACCGTGATGACCTGCGGGCACATGGTCGGGGCGTTGGTCTTTTCGACAATCGGGTTCCGGTTCGGCCTGGTCTATCCGTTCCTCGTCGCTGGCGGACTGCTCATCGCCGATTCCGTGTTTAGCCTCTTCTGCTTTCGCAAGGCCGAATTCTGATGGAGGCTTAACGTCATGATCGCGACAACAGGAAAAGGGTTCGATATCGTCCTCGTGAGCGGCGAGCCCTATGTGGATCATCCGCTGTCGGCCGTGGGCGTCATCGCCCGCGTCCTGGATGCCAAGGGCTACAAAGTCGGAGTCATTGGGCGGCCGGATTGGAAGAAGGACGGGGACTTCCTCAAGCTCGGCCGGCCGCGCCTCTATTTCGGAATAACCTCGGGCTCGATGGACAGCCTGCTCGTTAACTATACGGCTCTGAAGAGAGAGAGGGCGAAGGACCCCCATGCTCCCTTCGAATCCGGAATCCCCGACCGGGCGGTGCTCGTCTACGCCAACATCGTCAAGCGGCTGTACCCCGAGTCGGTCATCGCCCTCGGCGGGATCGAGGCCTCCCTGCGGCGGTTCGCCCATTACGATTACTGGGAGAACAAGGTCCGGCGCAGCCTCCTCCTGGATTCGCGGGCGGATATCCTGGTTTACGGCCCCGGCGAGAAGCAGGCCCTGGAGGTTGCCCGGCGGCTGAAAGAAGGAAAAGACCTTCGGGGAGTGCCGGGGACCTGCGTCGTGGAGAGGGAAATCCCCGCCGGGTTTACCGCCATTCCTTCGTACGAAGAGGTCGCTTCTGACCCGGCCAAGTTCTGCGAGGCCCAAAGGCTTTTCTCCATTCAGCGCCGCCTGGCCCAGGCCCACGCCGGCCGCTTCGTTCTCCAGCACCCGATGCCGGAATACATGACCGCGGACCTGGACTGGATTTACGGCCTGCCTTTCTCCCGCACTGTCCCCCCGGATTACCCGGAATTCGCCATGGCGCACTTCTCGGTGGTCACCCACCGCGGCTGCGTCGGGGACTGCTCGTTCTGCTCGCTGACCCTCCACCAGGGCGACCGGATTATCTCCCGGAGCGAGGAGTCCATCCTGGAAGAGATCCGGCGGCTGACCCGGCATCCCGATTTCAAAGGCTATATCGACGACCTGGGCGGGCCGACAGCCAATATGTACGGGATGGACTGCCCGACCCCATGTCCTGAAGGGAAGTGTCTGCCCTGTAGGAAGCTCGACCGAAGCCACAGCCGGCTTATCCGGCTGCTGAAGCGGGCCAGGGCCATTCCCGGAGTCAAGAAAATCTTCGTCCGGAGCGGCATCCGTTATGACCTGGCCATGGAGAGCCGTGAATACGTCCGGGAGTTATGCTCACACCATATCAGCGGCCGGCTCAAGATTGCCCCCGAGCACGTGTCGCCTCAAGTGCTCCGCCTGATGAACAAAGGGCGGGACCGGAGCGAAGAATTCCGCCGGCTTTTCAGAGAGCTGAGCCGGGGACGCCGGCAGGAACTCAAAGGGTATTACATGGTCGGACATCCGGGGACATCGGAAAAAGAGGCCCGGGAGCTGGCCCGTCACCTGGCGAAGCTCGAGCGGGAAGGGGAGAGCCCGGTCGAGGGGGTCCAAATCTTCACGCCGACGCCCATGACCCGCTCGACCTGCATGTATCACACGGGCGTCGACCCGATCTCCGGCCGGCCCGTTTATGTCCCCCGCACCTTCACCGAAAAAAAAGCCCAGAAACGGATTCTCGTTCGGTCTGCCTGAGCCCAAGGAGGAAAGATACCGCTCAACCAGCTCGTGGCGCGTCTCACAAATAACTTGGCTTTATGACGATCCATCATAGACGCGCCAACGCGGGGGAGTTTGAGGGGGACGGCATCGTTCCCCTCAGGGGGTCAGCGGAGCAGAGCGAAGCGCCGAGGGGGGAGCCTGACTCCCCCATGGAAGTGTCCCGTCTCCACGGAGGATATCGGCAAGGGACTTACGAGACGGGACACTCGTTCAGCGGGCGGTAGAAATAGAACTTCGCGAGCCCTGAACCGGCGTAGTTTCCCACCGTAACAGCAGTTTCCGGCTTGATGCTGCGCATTCTCGCAAATAAAGATTGATGAGAGTTTGATAGGGAATCCCGGCCTCTTTGGCAGTCTCCTTGAAATACCTTACGGTTTCTTCATCGAGTCGAATCGTGACTTGCCGCTTGAGGAGGCGGGTATAGGGATTCTTTTTTGCTCTCGAAAAATCATATTCTTTTTTCATTTTAACCACCTTTGCCAATATTGTTCTTGTTCTTGGTGCGCGGCCATTCTCGCGGCCTTTTTCGTTCGTCCCATTCGAACAATAGCCCATTCATATTTACATTGTAATTATAGCGTGCCGCCTTGTCAAGTCCAACCGCAACGCCTGCATTTGCCTTTTGCTGGGTTCCCAAATATACCCGAGAAGGGTCGGCTATACATAAAAGGAAAAAAAGCGCGCCGCCTGGCTGCCATGGTTGCCTTGCAGGCATCCTTGGACGACAACTACCCTCCCGCCCTGGCGGGAGTTGGAGAAGGATCAGAAACGGTTGCTTGAGAAGACGCGGCCGGGAATCGGCTAGAATTCCCTGATCTTTTCCTTCGGCACGAGGCCGTCGGCGGTCCAGCCGTAATGAGCGTAATAGGCGTCGAGGATCTGCCGATAATATTCCGGGTCAACCGCCCGGCCCTTGTGCGCTCCGGCGGTGAGCGGGACAGTCAGCTTGGGCGGCACATAAGAATCGTAGGTCCGATCGCGGCCTTGGATATTGTTGAAGTGTCGCTCGAGAGCATAGATCCTCTCTCCGCAGGCGTTCATCGACTCCGCCGTGTACTCGATCCCGGTCAGCGCCCTATATAGACCGAGGAACAGGTCCGTGGTGACGGACTCGGGGAAGAAATCACACAGTCCCAGCGAATCCACCAGGGCCTTTCCCACCTGTCCCGAGGCGACGTAGGCGGCAATCTTGTCCGCCCCCGCCAGCCCGCCCTCCTCGGCCTGGATCGTCCAAGCATAGGTGTGATCGCCCCGGCCGCGGTTGGATGTGCCGTAGGCCGTGAACATCCCGGGAAACGCCTTGGGCTCGATGCCCGCGTAGCCGAGCCCGCCGTAGGCCGTGACGACGCAGCGGACGATGGCCTCGAGGTCGGCCGGGCCCGCGCCCGACCCGACTTCGGCGATCACGGCGTCCGAGTGACCGGCGAAAAGCCGGCCCGTGTCTCCCCTCCCGTAGGCGATGTCCTCCAGGAGCCGGATCATGCCCGGCGCATCGCCGAATTTCGGCGCGCCCGGATATTTTTTTAAAAAGCCTTTCTCCTCGAGGTCCATGGCGCCGGCCGTCACCCCGCCGAAGCTCATGGTGTCCACTCCCAGTTCATTGCAGAGGCGGTTGAGATGAAAAATGGCGTCGCGGTCCCTGATGCAGCAGTTGATCCACAGGGCGATCGTCTCGAACTCGGGACGCACCCCTTCCCCCGCATACGGACCCGACTCCACCCTGGCTGCGCGCGTGCACATGACGTGCCGGCAACGGTTGCAGACCTTGGGCTTTCCCGAGATCGCGAGGAAGGCGTCGGTGCCGACCCGGGCGTAGGCGGCCGGGTCGAACGAACCTTCGTCAAAGTTGTGCCAGGGGAGGTAACCGCCCTGTTTGCCCAGGTAGCCGCCGTTGAAGGCCCTGTCGAGCCACCATGTCGTGCCCGTCTTAGGCCGGAAAGATGCGGTCCAGGCCGGGTCGCCGACATGCGACTTGATAAGGGCGTCGAGTTCTTTGCTCAGTTTCTGGAAGGATTCCGTATCGGCATATGTCGTTTGCTTTTTGCCGATGGCCGTTACGGCCACCAGGCTCTTCGAGCCCATCACGGCGCCCGCGCCTCCGCGGCCGAAATTGCGGTGGTGGTCGCCGGTCAGACAGGCGAAAGCGACCTTGTTCCATCCCGCGGGCCCCAAACACATTGTCGAGGAGCCGGGGTATTTCGCGGCCAGGAAGTCCGTTATGGCCGAAGCGGTCCTGACGGTCGTGCGTCCGTCCACGGTTTCAAAGAGATCCTCTTCCGCATCGAGGATATTGACGGCGTCTTCGGTCACAAGGATTCGGACGGGTCGGTCGGCCCGGCCGTCGATGATCAGCTGGTCTACCCCGGCGCGCTTGAGCATGTTGGGGAAAAGGCCGCCGGCGCTCGAATGCGTGAGAAGGCCGTATAAAGGCTTGTGCCCGGGGATCCAGGGCGCCGGCTCGGGCGAGCGGGTCATCGGGCTGACGAAAGAGCAGGAGCCGCGTCCGGCGGTGGGGATGAACGTGTCATTGGGAGCGGCCGTGCCGAGAATGAGCCTGTTCGCTGGGGATAGGGGATCCCGGAGGGGGGCCGAGGTTTTGAGATGATCGAAGATCAGCCGGGCCTGGAGGCCGCGGCCGCCCACGTAATCCCGGCAAACCGCGGGGTCGGCGGCGACGATCCGAACGGTTTGTCTAGTCAGGTCGACGAAGGCCCAGCGGCCGGTGTAGCCGAAGAATCTTTCTTCTGGCGGCCTCATAGCTTCTTTCCGGTCAGAACTTCTGGTGATAGTCCGGGTAAGCCGGCTTTTTGTGCTTGGGAGGCGGGTTCTTGGCCAGGAGCTCGAGGCAGACCTGGACGGCTTTTTCAAGCTGGAGGTCGTGTCCGGCCCTGACAGACGCCGGATCGTTTTCCACCTCGACGTCCGGATCGACACCATGGTTTTCGACATCCCAGGTGCCGTTGGGGTTCCAGAACCCGCTCTGCGGCGCTCCCGTGAACCCTCCGTCCATAATGGCGGCCGCGCCCGCCATCCCGACCAAGCCTCCCCAGGTCCGCTTTCCGACCAGCGGCCCGATCCCGGCGGCGCGGAAAAGCCAGGGCATCATGTCGCCTCCCGAGCCGGCATACTCGTTGATGATCATGACCTTGGGGCCGTAGATCGACCCGACCGGCGTGATGTAATCGGCGCCGTCGCGGGCGGCGAAATAGCCCATCAGCGGCCGCCGCATGTAGTCGATGATGTAGTCGGCGATCAGGCCCCCGCCGTTATTGCGCTCATCGATGACCGCGCCTTCCTTCCCGACTTGGGCGAAATAGTAGCGGTTGAAGTTGGTGAAACCTCCCTCGCCGGTGTCGGGAAGATAAACATAGGCCAGCCGGCCGCTGCTCAGGATGTCCACCTTGCGGCGGTTGCCCTCGATCCAGTCCAGATGGCGGAGTCCGGACTCGTCTCCCACCGGAACGACGGTGACCTCGCGGGCGTCCTTGCCGTCCGGGTTCGGCCCGACCTTTATGACCACCTGACGGCCGGCCGTGGCTTCAAAGAACTTATAGACCTCGTCCGGAGCCTTTACCTCCCGGCCGTTGACGGCGATCAGGTATTCGCCTTCCTTGACATTCACTCCCGGCTGCGTCAGCGGCGCCCGGAGCCGGGGATTCCAGTTCTCGCCGTTGTAAATGCGGTCGAACCGGTAGCGGCCGTTCTCGATGGTGTAGTCGGCCCCGAGCAGTCCGCCTTGCACCGGCTTGACCTCCGGCAGGTCTCCTCCCCCGACGAAGACGTGGCCGCAGGTAAGTTCCCCGAGCATTTCCTCAAAAAGATAGTTCAGGTCCTGCCGGCCGGCGAGGCCGTCGAGGAAGACGGCGTATTTCTTCTCCGCTGCTTTGAGGTCAAGGCCGTGAGCATTCGGATCATAGAAGAAATCCCGCTCTATCCGCCAGACCTCGTGGTACATCTGCTTCCATTCGACCCGGGGCTCGATATAAACCTCCATCTCGGCTGTCCGCAGCAATCCCTTGCCGGGCTCGGCCGGCCCCGTGGCCGGGGCGATCGTCCAGTTCTGTCCCGAGGCGTAGAGGATCTTCTCTCCGTTGGCGGAAATGACGAAGCCGTTCACGTTGTCCAGGAATTTCTCGAACTTGCGCTGGGCGAGGTCGAACTTGTGCAGGGTCATTCCCTCTCCCCCGGACATGCGGGAAAAGAGCGGGGAAGCCTCCAGCACATAAACCATCCCCTCCTTGCCGGCGGCCAGGTCGACATAGTTCTTAGCAGGCATTGGCAGGGCCAGGATCCTCTGGCCGATATTGTCGAAATCGATGTTGACCTTCTCCGGCTCTTTGGGTTTCTCCTTTTCTCCTTCCTTGGCCTTGTCGGCCGCCGCGGCTTTCTCTTCCGCCTTCTTCTCGTCTTCCTTTTCGGCCTTTTCTTCCTCCTTGCCTTTCTCTTCATCGCTCTCCGGAGCGAGCGGCGAGGGGAGGTCCTTCCGCAGGACCATGACATAGACGCTCCGGGTCACGGGCCGGTCCAGGCTGGACATGTTAAGCCATCCAGGAGTCAGGCCGACGTCCGTGCTGGCCGTGAAGAAGATGTGTTTCCCGCTCTTATCGAAAACCGGGAACTTAGCATCGCTCAATCCGTCGGTGACCTGGTTCGCCTTCCCGGTCTCGAGGGAATACACCATGACGACCTGCATATGGCTCGGGATCTGCTTGGTGTAGGTCAACCAGCGGCTGTCGGGCGACCAGGTGAAGTCCCAGAGAAACGTGGGACTGTAATAGTAAGTTGTATCAACCTTGACCGGAACTCCCTTATCGATATCGACATACCAGAGGGTGAGATGCTTGTCGTTATAGGCGATCTTCTTGCTGTCCGGCGACCACCTCGGCCGATAATAGAAGGACGGGCTTTGCGCCAGGGAGATCTTCTTCACCGGCTCCTTTCCGGCCTGGTCGATGATATGCAGGAAGTACTCACCCCCTTCGTCCGAGAAGTAGGCGATCCATTTGCCGTCCGGCGACCAGGAGGGGTCGCGCTCCATGACTCCGGTGGTCCGGGTGAGATTGCGGATGTCGCCTTTTTCGGCCGGGACGGTCAGGATCTCGCCCCTCGCTTCAAAGACGGCCCGGGCTCCGGTCGGCGAGACGTTGACGTTGGCGATCCTTTGACCGACTTTGACATAGCGCGGGCGGACTTCAGGGAAGTCCCCGTTCAGGGTAATATCCAACTTTCGGCCTTTGCCTGAGGCCAGGTCAAAAAGGTGGAGTGTGCCGAACTGCTCATAGGCGATGGCGCCGGGCCCGGCCGAGGCGGCCTTGAGATCGAGACCCTCGTTGGCGACGACCGGGTCAACCTTCTTCGACTTGATGTCGTAGACGAAGAGCGACACCGGCCCATTGCGGTCCGAGAGGAAATAGACTTTATCACCCACCCAAATCGGGTTGGAATCGTTGGAGTTTTCCCGGGGAACCTTTTCGACCTTGAGGTCGGAGAGGTCGACGAGCCAAACGGGTGTGGTCTGCCCGCCACGGTAGCGCTTCCAGCCTCTCTGCCACTGCAGCGTCGGAACATAAGCCAGCCGCTTCCCATCCGGGGAGAAGGAGGCGGATAGGCCGGACGGAAGGGGAAGCTCCTCAGGATACCCTCCCTCCCTGCCGACCGTGTAAAGCCGGGTCATGCCCATCCCGGAGGTGTCCTGCCGGCCCGACCGGAAAACGATCCGCTTTCCATCGGGAGTCCAGCCGATGACCTGGTCCTGCGCGGGATGATAGGTCAGCCGCTTGGGGATCCCGCCCTCCGCTGGGAGGAGATAGACGTCGGTGTTCCCGTCGTATTGCCCTGTGAAGGCGACCAAAGCTCCGTCCGGAGAAAAGAACGGATCGCTCTCGGCTCCCATCCCCGTGGTGAGCTGTCTGGCCTCGCCTCCCTCCTTGGGGACCGTCCAGAGGTCACCGGCAAAGACGAAGACAACCTGCGTTTGGCTCAGCGTCGGCTGCTGCAGGAGGAGCGGTGTCTCGGCGGCGGAGGCGGCATAGAAGGCCAGGCCCAAAAAGACCGCAAATACCAGGGCTCTGTTTTGAATCGTCATTGGGACATCTCCTTTCTTGGCTGGGGATTCTTTCAGCACTTCCCCCAGACGTGCCGGGGGTGCTTTCTCTCGTATTCTTTGGCGGATTCTTTGGTGACCGTGTGCCAGCGAACCCCTTTTTTGGCGCCGACGATCCCGGCCAGGGCGCAGCGGCAGAGCGTCGGATCGACCTTTTTCCTCAGCTCGTCGAAAACCTCATAGGGATCCCGCCCGAGGAAATCCCTCTTCGTTGTGATCCCGATCCGGCCCAGCTTGGCGGCCGTGGTCGGGCCGATGTTGGGGAGCGATCTCAACGAATCGTCGGTTTCTTGGATGTTCTTTTTTTTCAGCGGGGGCATCGCTTGGACTTCTCCTGTCTCTCTTGTTTATACGAAGCTTCTTTATAAAAGATTCTAGAGAAACGAACAAACCCTGTCAATTCGAGGGATCCGGAGAGTCATGTTGTTTCGGGAATCCGTTGACGCTACAATGGAGGGCCGATGAAATATCCGGCCGTTATCTTCGACCTCGACGGAACGCTCCTGGATACGCTCGCCGACATCGCCGACGCCATGAACGCGGCTCTTGAACGCATGGGTTTCCCGCGTCACGAGACGGCGGCCTACAGATACCTGACCGGGGACGGCGTGCGGGCTCTGGCCGAGAGGTCGATTCCCATACCGGCCAAAAACGAAGCCGTGGTGGCCGCCTGTATCCGGGAATTCCGGTCGCAGTACGCCGACCGCTGGGGAACGAAAACCCGTCCCTATCCGGGGATCCCCGAACTTCTCGCCGGGCTGGCCGGACGCCGGATCAAGCTCTCTGTTTTGTCCAATAAAATCGACGAATTCACCCGCCGGGCGGTGGGGGACTTCCTGCCCGGTTTTGAGTTCTCTCTCGTCATCGGAGCGAAACCCGGCCTGCCTCCCAAGCCCGATCCTGCCGGAGCGCTCCTCATCGCCTCCGGACTCGCTATCCCTCCTTCCCAAATCATCTATCTCGGGGACACCGGTGTCGATATGCTGACGGCGGTCCGGGCCGGCATGCACCCGGTAGGGGCATTATGGGGCTTCCGGGACGAGAAGGAGCTGCGGGAGAACGGCGCCGGAGCCGTGATCAGGGCTCCAGGGGAGTTTCTGGGCCTTATCGACTAAGCGATTTTCCGGGTCGACCCGGAATCCTCAGCCGTCGTGTTCGCGGATCAGTTCCTCCACCTTCTCCACGAGATCGCGGTTGCCGACGAAAATAGGGGTGCGCTCGTGGAGCGATTTCGGCTGGATGTCCAGTATCCGCTGCCTTCCGTCCGAGGCATAGCCCCCGGCCTGCTCGGCGATAAATGACAGCGGGGCGCATTCGTAGAGGAGACGCAGCTTGCCGTGGGGCATTTTGGGGTCTTTGCGGTCGGCGGGATAATAAAAAACGCCTCCCGCCAGCAGGTTGCGGTGGAAATCGGAGACGAGAGTCCCGATATAGCGCAGCGAGAGGCCCTTCATTCCGCCTTCATGGCCCTGCAGGTATTCGGTGTAGCGCTGGACTCCCTGGCTCCAGTATATCTGGTAGCCGAGGTTGACGCTGAAGTATTTCGGCGGCGAGGGGATCCGGATATCCGGGTGGGAGAGGAGGAATTCGCCGACTGTCGAGTCGAGGGTGAAGCCGTGGACGCCGTGGCCGGCGGTATAGACAAACATCGTGCTCGACCCGTAGGCGATGTAACCCGAGGCCACCAGGTTGTGCCCCGGCTGGAGGAAATCCTCGAGAGTCCCCGGTCCGTCCTCGCTGATCCGCTTATAGACGGCGAAGATGGTGCCAATGGGGACGTTGTAATCCACGTTGGATGATCCGTCCAGCGGGTCATAGAGCAGAATGTATTTCCCCTTGGGATATTTTTCCGGCACCGGCAGGAAATTTTCATTCTCCTCGGAAGCCATGGCGGCCACCCGGCCGGTATGGTCGTTGATACGGAAGATGGTCAGGTCGGCGAAGCGGTCGAGCTTCATGACCTGCTCGCCCTGGATGTTGATGTCCTCGGTGCGGCCCAGGATCTCGGCCAGGCCCGCCCGCGTCGTCTTGCTGGCGATGACCTTGCCGGCCAAGGCGAGGTCGTAGAGCAGGTTGGTCAGCACCCCCGTCGCCTCGGGGTGGTAGGTCTGTTCCCCGAGGATGTGGCGCTCGATCGTCATGATCCTGGAAGGGTCGATGGAAATCCTGGCCATGTGTCCTCCTTCAGCTCAGCGGATTCAACCCCGAATATATAACAAATGGGGACACCATATCAATTTCCCTTTTTTCCCCGTTGCCTCGGCCGTGAGGGACGCCGTCCTGGAGACAGCCTTTTGGCTCTCCGGGGATATGTGTATAATAGGGAGACTTCAAGGAGGGA